>JAOPWD010000439.1 GCA_025965875.1 Pseudonocardiales bacterium | reverse complement strand
CCTCGAGCCACCGCTTGCCGGGTACGTCGAGGTAGTTGTCCGGCTCGTCGAGCAGCAGCACCTCGTCGCGGCCGCGCAACAGCAGTTCGAGGGCCAGCCGCTTCTGCTCGCCACCCGACAGCGTCATCAGCTCGCGGTACTTGCAGGCGTCGAAGGGCAACCCGAGGGCCGCCACCGTCACCGTGTCCCACAGGACTTCGACGTCATAGCCCCCCACGTCGCCCCAATGGGTGAGCGCATGGGCGTAATCGAGTTGGGCCCGCTCGTTGTCGTGCTCCATCAGCACCAGTTCGGCGGCTTCCAGCCCGTCCCAGGCGTCCTTCACCGGCGGCTCCGCAAGCCCGATCAGGAACTCCTGCACCGTGGTCGCGTCGCGGACCGAGCCGATGAACTGACGCATCACCCCGAGCCCGCCGGAGCGGCCTATCGCCCCCTGCTGGCACGCCAGATCACCGGCGATGATCCGCAGCAGCGTCGTCTTGCCCGCGCCGTTCGCACCCACCAGAGCGGCCTTGCTGCCCTCACCGATCCGGAAATTGACGCTGTCGAGCAGCGGCCGACCGTCGGGCAGGGCATGGCTGACACCCGCGACGTCCACATACCCCATGGCTGGTGAGTCTGCGCTATCTGCGACTTCGACGCAGCCGGGTTTCCGTACCGCGGCCACACCCGGGCGACGATTGGCCGGTACCCGGCAGGGTCTCAGCTGCCTATATCGGTCAATAGTTGACTAGGATGACATGGTCAAATGTCGGAGCAGCTCTCCGGTCACGCCACGACCGCGGGCAGGGCAGGCCCGTTGCGATGCCTTAGGAGGCGGGGGAACCGATGGCGGGACGACACAGTGCCGCCGCTCGTGATCCCAATTCCGCTTCCAGATCCCAGCCGAACGCCACCGGAGCCAGCGCCCGGCACGCCGCGTCGCCCCCCCAACCAGCTGGCGGGCGGCGCAGCTATAGCGGCCACGACGGTCCCAAGGGGCACAGGCGACGCCGAGTGATCGTCGCGGTCGTCGCCGCGTGCGCGATAGCGACGGGCATCGTCGTCGCGGCAGCCTGGCCGAAGAACTCCGGTAACGCCAATGCCGGCGCCGGCAAGTTGTGTTCCGGCGACATGAAGCTGGCGGTTGTCGCGGCGCCCAGCATCGCGCCTGCCATCTCGGCCATCGCGCGGAGATGGCAAGCCAACGATGCGAGCGTCGACCGCGTCTGTGTGCATGTGTCGGTCACAGCGCAGGATTCCCGCGCAGCCGAGCAGGCGGTCCCCGGGCTCGGCACCGCGGTCATCTGGATTCCAGACTCATCCGTGTGGAGTTCGCGGTTGGTCACCGACTCCCCGGACATCGCCCAGTACGTCTCGGTCGGCAAGTCGGTGGCAACCTCACCGATCGTGGTGGCGGCCACCCCGGCGCGGCTCACTGCGGTCACTGCCGCCGCGAAGAAGGGCTGGAACGGCGCACTCACCGGCACCACGCCCGTCGCCGTGCCGTCCCCCACCGACACGACCGAGGGTGCCCTGACGCTGCTCAGTCTGCGCGCGCAACTCGGCACGTCAGCAGCGGCCAACGACGCCCTGGGCAGCACGTTCCTGCAGCTCGCCGAGAAGGTGGTGCCGAACTCGGCCGCCGGATTCTCGGCGGTCAAAGACTTCCCGACCACGGCCCCCTCGTTCATCGCCACCGAGCAGCAGGTCATCAACGCCAACGCGGGCAAGAGCACGCCGGTCGCGACCGCCGTGTACCCGAGCGGAGCCGGCGCGGCTCTCGACTTCCCGTTCGTGTCGATCACCCGGTCGCACACGACGGTGTACACCCACGCCCTCCAGGCGTTCGAGCAGCAACTGGCCCAGCCCGCCGCAGTCGCGACACTGAACTCGATCAACCTGCGCGATCCCGCTGCCGAACCGTTCCAGACCGGCTCCGACGTCTCTGCCCCATCGCGCAAGTCGGTGAAACTCATGCCGCCCCCGACCTCGCCCTCGGTCACCAACGTGCTCCGCAGTTGGGTAGCGGCCGGCGCGTCCAACCGGTTCCTCGCCGTCATCGACGTCTCGGGATCCATGAAGGACAACTCGGGCAACGGTCAGAGCAAGATCCAGGTGGCCGCCGATGCGGCCACGGCCGCGGTGACGCTGATGCCCGATGCGTGGGTCGCCGGCCTGTGGATCTTCTCCTTGCGGCCGGCGCCGGCGAACGACTGGACGGAGCTGGTGCCGCTGGGCCCGGTGGGCTCCAATCGCAGCTCGCTGCTGAGCGCCGCGCGCAGCATGCCGAGTCGCGCTGTGGGTGACACCGCTCTCTACAGCACCGCGCTGGCCGCGTTCACCTCAGTCAACAACCACTACCAGGCGGACAAGGTCAACTCGGTCATCCTGATGACCGACGGTGCTAACACCGACCCTGCCGACAGCAGCCTGCCTGCCCTCATCGCGGCGCTGAAGCAGGCGTACGACCCTAAGCGGCCGGTGAACATCAACACCATCGCGCTGGGCGCCGACGCCGACGTCAACGCCCTGCAGCAGATCTCGGCTGCGACTGGCGGCCGTACCTACGTAGTGCGCAATGCCCAGGACATTCGCAACGTCTTCGTCCGGGTCGCACTCCGCTAGTCGCGCGACACATTGTCATAAGTTTGGCCGGAGACGGCACAATCAAAGTTATGACGAGCGATGTGGCCGAGCTGATCGCCGATCTGCCTGACGGCGCCGTACTGACCGACCGGGACCTGATGGGGTCCTACCGTCAGGACTGGGCGCGTGACCCGAATGCGGGCTGGCCCATCGCGGTCGTGCGCGCGACGTGCACCGCTGATGTCCAGACCACGATGCGCTGGGCCGCCGCGGGCCGGATACCGGTGGTGCCGCGCGGTGCCGGGTCAGGGCTGTCCGGCGGCGCGACCGCGGTCGACGACGGCATCGTGCTCTCGCTGGAGAAGATGCGGGCGATCACGATCGATCCGGTGTCGCGGGTCGCGGTCACCGAACCCGGCTTGCTCAACGTCGAGGTGAAGAGGGCGGCCGCCGAGCACGGGCTCTGGTATCCCCCGGACCCCTCGTCGTTCGAGATCTGCTCCATCGGGGGCAACGCGGCGACGAACTCCGGCGGCCTGTGCTGCGTGAAGTACGGCGTCACCAGCGACTACGTGCTCGGCATGCAGGTGGTGCTGGCCGACGGCACCGCGGTGCGCCTCGGCGGGCCGCGGCTCAAGGACGTAGCCGGACTGTCGCTGACCAAACTGTTCGTCGGCTCCGAGGGAACCCTGGGCGTGATCACCGAGCTCACCCTGCGCCTGGTTCCGGCTCAGGCGCAGGCCTCGACCCTGGTGGCGACGTTCGGCTCGATCGAGGCGGCTGCCGATGCCGTGCTTGCCATCACGTCGGCGCTGCGCCCGTCCATGCTCGAGCTCATGGACCGGACCTCGATCAACGCCGTCGAGGACTACCTCAAGATGGGCCTCGATCGCAGCGCCGAGGCCCTGCTCGTCGCCCGCAGCGACGCACCTGGCGCCGCCGCGGCAGCGGAGATCGCCGTCATGGAGGCCGCCTGTTCGGCCAACGGCGCCACTGAACTGCTGTGCACCGACGACCCGGAGGAGGGCGAAGCGTTCGTCGCCGCGCGCCGGGCGGCGTTCCCCGCGTTGGAGCGGCTCGGCAGCCTGCTGTTGGAGGACGTCGGCGTGGCGCTGCCCCAGCTGCCCGTGCTCGTACGCGGTGTCGAAGAGATCGCTGACAAGTTCCAGATCACGATCGCGGTGGTTGCACATGCGGGCGACGGGAACACCCACCCGCTGATCGTCTACGACGCGAGCGACCCGGAGTCCACCGCCCGCGCCAACAGCGCGTTCGGCGCCGTGATGGACCTGGCCCTCGAGTTGGGCGGGACCATCACTGGCGAGCACGGCGTCGGCCGGCTGAAGAAGGACTGGCTGCCGACCTACCTCGGACCCGACGTCATGGCGCTGACCCGCCGCATCAAGGACGCACTCGACCCGGACGGGATACTCAACCCTGGCGCCATCCTCTGATGACAGTTGCGTTCCTCGTCGCGGCCGGTGTGGTGGCCCTCGGCGATTGGTTCGCTGTCAGCCGCAGGCGGCACCGGATCGAGTACGTGGCCAAGCCACTGACGCTGGCCCTGATCGCGGGTGCGGCCTGCTTCGCCGACCTGGGTGCGGCCAAGCCCTGGGTGATCGCGGCACTCGTATTCGGCCTGCTCGGCGACATCGCGTTGCTGTTCACCGACGAAAGCCGCCCGAGCGACGAAGCGCAACTGGACCTGCCGTTCCTGATCGGGCTGGGCTGCTTTCTACTCGGGCACCTCGCGTACGTGATCGCGTTCACCCGCCACGGCCTGCACCCCATCCAAGTGCTCGCCGGCGCACTGGTCGTGGTCGGCGCCGCGACGCTCGCGCTGCCCAGGATCCTGCGTGGTGCCCGCGAGGAGGGCGGCCCGCAGCTCATGGCTGCCGTGGCCGGTTACGCAGTCGTGCTCCTCGCGATGGTCACCCTTGGCTTCGGTACCGCCGCCGTCGCCACCGCATTCGGAGCGTTGCTGTTCCTCGCGTCCGACCTCACGCTCGCCTGGGGTCGGTTCGTCCAGCCGCTGCTGCGCGGTCCGGTGATCGTGGCCGTGACGTACCACCTGGCTCAGGCGCTGATCGTCATCGGCCTCATCGCCTGAGGGCTATCTCTCGGCGATCCCGCCGAGGACGGGCTTCAGGTCCAGCACGGGCGTGCCGTTGATGGCCTCGAGGTCACGCACCCGCAGCCGCAGGTCGTCGACGGCCAGGACCGTCACCCGGTGCAGGCCGATCGGGTTGGGGCGGTCCGGCGACCGGGTGCTGAACACGCCCGCCTCGGGACGGCTCGCGTCACCGCGCGGGTGCACGGCCAGCACCGAGCGCTCGCCCTGGTCGAGCCAGGTGAGGACGAGCATTTGCATCCCTGGTGCGATGCCGCGCAGGCCGTCGCGGACGGCGTCGTCGAACACGATCGTCGCCTCGGGAGCCCCCTCGTCGCCCTGCTTCGGAGCCGCCGCGCGGTTCACCAACGGTGACTCGACCCGTCCGATCGGGTGTAGCTCGTACGCCGCGTCGACCATGCCCATAGGCTGCCAGACATGCCACGCCGCCCCACCCGGACCGTCCCGACCGTGCTCCTCCATGGCTGGGAGGGCTCTGGTCCCGACCACTGGCAGACGTGGCTGGCCGGACAGTTGCGCGCGGCTGACCGCGAGGTCCGCTATCCCGATCTGCCCGATGCTGATGTGCCCGTCCTCGACCCGTGGCTCGCCGTGCTGAGCACGACGCTCGACGGCCTGCCCGATGACGGTTTCGATGTCGTCGCGCATTCCTTGGGTGCCGTCCTCTGGCTGCACCACGTCGCCGCGGCCGGTGATTCGCCGCGCCCGGCCCGCGTCGCGCTCGTCTCGCCACCGTCGCCGCGGACGACGATCCCCGAGATTGCGTCGTTCTTCCCGGTGCGGTTGGACATCGACGTCGTGCGTCACTCTGCAGGTGGGGGTGGCCCCGCCCGTGGGGAAGTGGCCGGCGGGGGAGGGACGGTGCTGGTGGGCAGTGACGCCGACCCGTACACGCCCGAGGGGATCGCGGCGGCCTACGGGCTGCCGCTGAAGATGCCGACGACGATCATCCCGGGCGGCGGTCACCTCAACCCCGAGGCGGGCTACGGCGAATGGCCTGCGGTGCTGGACTGGTGCGGGCGCGACAACCTCGCGTTCATTGCGTGACGGGTACCGCGGCCGGCTCGGTCACCGCAGGCGCTGCGGTGGGGCGCCAGCCGGGCGGCGCGAAGACGTAGCCAAGCCGTTCGCGCCACGTTCGGCTCGAGCGCACGTCGCGTGCGATCGCCGCGTATTCGTAGTACTGCAGCCGGAACGGGTTGTAGCTGTCGATGTTCGTGGTCAGCCCGTAGGTCGGGCGGTGGGTCTCCTCGGCGTACGTCCCGAACAGGCGATCCCAGATGATCAGGATGCCGGCGTAGTTCTTGTCGAGGTAGTCCGGATCACTGGCGTGGTGCACGCGGTGATGTGACGGCGTGTTGAACACGTACTCGATGGGGGCTGGCAGCCGACCGACGCGCTCGGTGTGCACGAGGAACTGGAACATCAAATTCACCGAGAACGACGTGAAGATCAGCCACGGCGGCATGCCCATCAGCGGCAGTGGCACCCAGAACAGCAGCTCGAACCATGGGTTCCACTTCTGCCGCACGGCGGTCGAATAGTTGAACCGCTGGCTGTTGTGGTGCGCCTGGTGGGCGGCCCACATGAGCCGCATCCGGTGCGAGGCGCGGTGGTAGCTGTACCAGATCACGTCGACGATCAGCAGTGCGAACACCCACGTATACCAACGGTGCGCGTCCAGTCGCAGTGGGGTCAGCGCGTACAGCGCGGCGTAACCGACCAGTGCGCCGACCCGCGCCGACGCATTCACGATCAGGGAACCGACGCCCATGATCATGTTCGTCCTCGTGTCGCGCGCCTCGTAGCCGATGTAGGCGGACTTCTCGTCGGCGTTGTCACCGTCAGCAAAGCGCAGCGACACCAGTTCGAGAACCATGAACAGCGCGAACGCCGGGATCGCGTAGACGATGGGGTCGTGCAGCGCATCAGGCAGTGCCATCTGTCGGTCTCCGAACTTACCCCGGGGTTAGTTACCTTGTGGTCACTTACCGTAGGGTAATATCTGCGCCGTGTCCAGTGGCGCGGTGGTCGGGACCAAGGGAGTCCCCCGCGCCGAGCGCGAGGGGCAGATCGTGGCGGTGGCCGTCGACGAGTTCGCGGCCAGCGGCTACGCGGGTGCGTCCATGGCGCTTATCGCGCGCCGGGCCGGGATCTCCAAGCCGCTGATCTACCAGTACTTCGGCTCCAAGGACGGTCTCTACCTCACCTGCCTGCACCACGTGGCCGGCGCGCTGCTGGCCCGTCTCGAGCTCGCGCAACTGCACGAGGACGACTCCGTCGCGTCGCGCGTGCACACCCTGCAGGCGATCTTCGAGGCGCTCGAGCCGCAGCGCACCGCCTGGCGGCTGCTCTACGACACCACGATGCCCACGACCGGTGAGATCGCTGACGCCGCGCGCGCGTACCAGGACCGCACCGCTGAGCTGGCAGCCAGCGGCTCGGAGCGGTTCCTGCGTTCCCGCGGCCAGGCCAGCAAGCTCGATGCGGGGGCGCTCAGCGCGGCCTGGATGGGGCTGGTCAACGCGCTGGTCGGATGGTGGCTGGAGCACCCCGACGAGTC
>JAOPWD010000410.1 GCA_025965875.1 Pseudonocardiales bacterium | reverse complement strand
GCGTTGAACGCCTCGCGTATGTCGGCGGTTGTCGCCCCCGGGTTGCCGGACAGCACCAGCGCCGCAATTGCAGCGGCGTGCGGAGCCGCCGCCGATGTGCCGAAGAACGGGGCGAAGCCGTCGACCGAGGTGCTGACGCCGTCGGCCGCAGTGACGTCCGGCTTCTGCCGCACGGTGCCCCCGCTCGCGCTGAAGTTCCCGGGCGTGATGGGCATTCCGTCGGCGTTGAAGAACACCCGCCGCGGTCCGTCGGAGGTGAAGCGTTCGGGCTGCTGCGCCTTGGTGAACGGGTTGGGGTAAGGACCGGTCGGGTTGGCCGGGTCGCCTGGCTCCAGGTCGAACGGCAGCGCGGTGGCCGCCGGTGCCGCGGCGATGCTGAACGCATTCACGGCCGCCGAGTGGCCGCGGGTGACTCCGGGCGTCACGTGTGCCACCAGGCCGTCCGCGGAGTTCGAGAACCGGCCGCGGAGCGCGCTGAGCTGGAAGTAGCGATCCGCGCCGGAGAATTTCACGACCGCCAGTCGTAGCCCGCTGCCGCCGAAGAGTGGGGTCTGCAGAATCTCGAACGGTTCCTGGGTGCCGTCCTGGACATCCTGGGAGAAGCTGACGACGTTGTTGGCAGCGTCGAACAGGTAGAGGTCGTAGTCGTCGGCAGCCGCACCGAGCGGGTCCGCCCAGAAGAGGGTCACTGGGACGCCGGCACTCGACGCGTCCGACAAGGGCTCGAATACCTGGACTCCAGCGCCGGGATCGAAGTCGTGTGCGGTGCCCGCGAACTTGCCGACGCTCCGTCCGGAACCGACGAAGTCGCCTTCGAAGTTTCCGGCGGTCCCGTCGATCGTGTTGCCTTCGTTGCCGGCCGAGCTGAAGTACCTGGCGCCGTCAGCGGTGACTGCGTTGACCGACTGCGCGATGGGACCGTCCTGGAACGGGTCCTCGTTGAAGTAGATGACGTCGTCGACGATGACGTCGCAGTGCGCATCGAAGCGCAGCGCACGGATGTTGTCGGCGAAGGACGCGTCGCCGGTGAACGCGGTGGCAAAGCCAAGGGCAGCGTTTGGGGCCAGGTCGTGGACGATCTCGAGCATCGCCGTGCCTTCGTCGCCGCTGCCCTCTTGGCCAGAAAGCACGTCCACTGCAGGCAATTCGCCCGCCGCGGTCGAGGCCGCCAATGAGTCGACGCCGTCGGACAGCACGCACACCTTCACGCCGACGCCGGTCACCTTCGTCTTGGCCCGCGCCTTGTCGGCCGCATCTGCCTTGTCACCCTCCGACACGACCGCGCCCTGACTCGTCGCCGTAGCCCCCGTGGCGATCGCTGCTTTCAATTGCGCGTCGAGCCGGGCGGCTTTCGCCGCCTTCGATTCGGTCTTCACCGGCGCCGCGGCCGGACCCGCCTCGTGCGCCGTCATCGCACCTGTTGCCACCCTGACCTTGACGACATCCGTCCAGGACGCCACGGTGCCCAACCCGGATACCGGTACGGCGGCCCGGATGGTCTTCAGTCGAGACGAGGCGTAGGCGACGGTTGCGCCGACCCCACGCAGTCGGTTCAGCAGGTCGCTCGTCACCGCCATGACGGCGACATCGACGGTGGTCGTGTTGCTCTTGGACACCGTGACGCCGGTCTGCACTCGGGGGGTTGCCTTCGTGGTCGCCTGGTTCGTCTGTTCGCGGGCGGTCACGGCCAGTCGGCTGTCGAGCTTGCGCTCGGCCGGTGACAGCGACTGCTTGATCTGCTGCAGCGCCGCGATTTGATCGGCCGCCTTGGCGCTGAGCCCACCGGGTGCGACCGCGTGTCCGGCCGGCGCCGCCTCGGCCACCGTCGCAAGGGAGAAGGTGAGCACGGCCGCAGTAGACGCAGTGGCTGCCTTTCGGCGCCAGTGATGCCGAACCGTATTCACGGGTAACCCCCAATTGCGCCCGTTGGCGCGAATTGCCCCATAAGCTATCGACGCGGCATTTCGGGGTCAAGGTCCGAGGAAAGCAATCGATGCCCGGCGGCCCCGGGGCCAACCGGCGAGCGCGTGGGATCAGTGCTTGAACGTGCGCAGGATCCGGCTCAGGTGGGCGCGGTCGGCAGCGCTCAGGGTGCCGAAGAAGCGCTCGGCCTCGGCGGCCCGCGTCGAACGGATGGCGTCGCTCACGCGTTTCCCCTCGGCGGTGAGCGATACCAGGGTCGCCCGTCGATCGTCGGGGTCGGCTTGGCGTTGGACGAAGCCGCGCTCCTGAAGCGCGTCGACGACTTCGGTGGCCGTGCGCGGTGCGATGTGCAGGTGGTCGGACAGTTCACTGAGCCGGATCTCGCCGTGCCGGGTCAGCACTCCCATGGCGCGGGCGTGCGACGGCGTGATGTCCCACGGGGCCAGTGCCTGCCTCGACATCTGTCGTACCTGTCGGGCAACCTCCCAGAAGGACTCCAACAGCGTCTCGTCCTGCTCGTCGGCCATCGGAATAGGTTACCAAGAATAGCTGTTGTACCCTCATCATGAGGTTACCTCAGTACTAGGGAGCTTCGGCAGAACAGATCTCCGTCCGCATACAGGAAGAAGTGAGTCCTCTGGAATCGCTCAACTCGACTCGGGGTCGCCGCTTGGCCGGCCCAACCGTCACCGCCGCCGAGCGGACGCAGGCCCGCTCCGTGTCGCTGCGCCGCATCGGGCGGCTCTTCACCGCTTACCGTCTGCAGCTCGCGATCGTGATCGCGATCATCGTCGCGTCGTCCATCGTCGCAATGGCATCGCCGTTCCTGCTCCGCGCCGTGATCGATACTGCGCTGCCGCACCAGAACCTGCGCCTGTTGGTGTGGCTCGTGGCCGGCATGCTTGCCGTGGCCGCAGTGACTGCCGCGTTCGGCGTGGTGCAGACCTGGATCAGTACCAAGATCGGTCAGCAGGTCATTCACCGGCTGCGCTCGGATGTCTTTGCCCACCTGCAGCGTCAGTCGGTCGCGTTCTTCACCCGTACCCGCACCGGCGAAGTGCAGTCCCGCATTACGAACGACATCGGCGGCATGCAGTCCGTCGTCACATCCACCGCAACCTCCATCGCCTCCAACCTGACCACCGCGGTCGCCACCGCCGTCGCCATGGCGGCCCTGTCGTGGCGGCTGTCCCTACTGTCGCTCGTCGTGATGCCGCCCGCGGTCTACCTGACCCGCCGGGTCGCGATGACGCGCCGAGCGATTACGGCGCAACGCCAGCGGGAGCTGGCCGACCTCAACGTGACGATCGAGGAAGGTCTCTCGATCAGCGGGATACAGCTCAGCAAGACGATGGGCGCCGGCCCGTCCCTGGTCGAGCGGTTCACCGCGTCGTCGGCCCGGTTGATCGACCTGGAACTGCGCTCGGAACTGGCCGGTCGATGGGTGATGGCGTCGATGAGCGTCATCTTCGCCGCGATCCCCGCGGTTATCTACCTCTGCGCAGGCCTGCCGGTCACAGCGGGGACGATGACCATCGGCACCCTGGTCGCTTTCACCGCGCTGCAGTCCGGTCTGTTCCGTCCGCTGATGGGCCTGCTCAACGTCGGTGTGGACCTCACCAGCTCTCTGGCTTTGTTCGCACGGGTATTCGAGTACCTGGACCTGCCGGTCGAGGTGGATGACCCGAAGTCCCCGGCAGAGTTCGACCCGGCGCTCGTCCGGGGTCGCGTCCGATTCGAGGACGTGACGTTCACGTACCCGGGTGCCGATCGCCCTGCCGTGGACGCGGTGAACCTCGACGTTGCCGCAGGCACGACGCTCGCTCTGGTCGGCGAGACCGGTTCCGGAAAGAGCACGATCGCCGCGCTGCTCGCCCGGCTGTACGACCCGACCGCGGGCCGGGTGACCATCGACGGCATTGACGTCCGCGATCTGAGAATGGCGGACCTGGCGCGCGTCGTCGGCGTGGTCAGCCAGGAGACCTACCTGCTGCACACGACGATCAGGGAGAACCTGCGCTACGCCAAGCCGGACGCCACCGACGCGCAGATCGAAGCGGCAGCTCGGGCCGCTCAGATACACGACCTGATCGCCGCCCTTCCCGACGGCTACGAGACAACGGTCGGGTCGCGCGGACACCGATTCTCCGGTGGCGAGCAGCAGCGAATCGCGATTGCCCGCACCCTGCTCCGCGACCCCCGCGTGCTCGTCCTCGACGAGGCCACCAGTGCGCTTGACACCGAGACCGAGCGCGCGGTTCAGCAGGCGTTCGACGTGCTCGCGCAGGGCCGCACCACGATCACGATTGCGCACCGCCTCTCGACCGTGCGCGACGCTGATCAGATCGTCGTGGTCGACCACGGCCGAGTGATCGAGTCCGGCACACACGCCAGCCTGGTCGAGAACAACGGCCGCTACGCGACCCTGGCCGCCTGACACACGGGCACCGTGACGTCTTCGGCATGACGAGAACTATTTGCAAAGATACCTTTGCATAGGTATCTTTGCCGACATGTCCGTGCGACGGTTCGAGATGGATGCCCAGACCTTGAAGGTGCTCGCGCACCCGATGCGGGTACAGATGCTGCGGATCCTGCAGTTGCGCAAGAAGGTGAGCGTGACGAGTCTCGCGGCGGAGTTGAACGAGACGACCGGGGCCACCAGCTACCACCTTCGCCAGCTCGCCCGGCACGGATTGGTTGAGCAGTTCGAGTCGGATGAGCCCGACGAGCGCGGTAAGACCGGCCCGGGGACGGGACGCAAGCAGCAATGGTGGCGGATGGCAGTCGACGAGATCCACACGACGGGTTTTGACTTCCTGGCGAACGAGGAGACCCGCGAGGCCGCCAGCTTCGTGCTGCGCGAGTACCAGTCCGACCGCAATCGACGCATGGCGAACTGGTACGCCACCGCGACCCAGTGGCCCGAGCCTTGGCAGCGCGCGTCAAGCGACATGGCAGCCCAACTCGAGCTCAATCCGAAGCAGACGCGTGCGCTGGCCGACGAACTCGCCGCGGTCGTGAACCGCTACCACGAACTCAAACCCGGCCGGGGCGCGCGCACGGTCGAGGTGCAGTACGCGGTGTTCCCCGCCGACACCGGGCTGCCCCGATGAAGCGGCTGGGGACCCGCTTCTGGCGGATGTATGCCAGCAGCGCCACATCCAACCTCGCCGATGGCATCGGGCGCACCGCTCTGCCGTTGCTCGCCGCGACTTACACCCGCAGCCCGCTGCTCATCTCTGGTCTGGTGACGTTCGCCTTCCTGCCCTGGCTGCTGTTCGCGCGGCCCAGCGGGGCGCTCGTCGACCGGGTCGACCGCCGGCACGCAATGTCCGCGGCGAACATGGTGCGGGCGGTGTCGACCGCGACCCTGGCCGTCTTGGTGCTGACGGACCTGGCCAACATCACCGTGCTCTATGTCGTGGCGTTCGCCCTCGGCCTGGCCGAGACGGTGTACGACAGCGCCATCCGCGCGATCCTGCCGCAGGTGGTGCCCGCGGATCGGCTCGACTCGGCGAACAGCGCGCTGACCGTCGAGGAGATGCTCGGCCAGACGTTCCTCGGCGCGCCGGTCGGTTCGGTGATGTTCGCGCTCGCCGCGACGGCGCCCTTCCTGATCAACGCGGGTGGTTTCGCGCTCGCGGCGGTGTTGATGCTGACGCTGCGCGGGAACTACCGGCCGGTGCGATCCGGCGCCAAGACCTCGCTGCGCGCGGACATCGGCGAGGGGGTGCGCTGGCTACGTGCGCACCGGCTGCTTCGGGGGCTCACGCTGGTCTCGGCCGGTACGGCCGGCCTGTCGAGCATGGCGTCCGGCGTGCTCGTGCTGTACGTCCTCGAGGTGCTGCGGCTGCCGTCGGGTGACTTCGGACTGGTGCTGATCACCGCCGGGCTCGGCGGCCTGCTCGGCGGGCTGGCGACCCCGCTGCTCGCGCGGCGGTTGGGTCGCACGGTCGTGCTCACGGGTGGCTCCGCGCTGAGTGCGATCACACTCGGCCTGATGGGCCTGACCCGCAACGGATACGTCGCTGCGGTGCTGTTCGGCATCTGCGGTGCCGGCGTGATGACGTGGAACGTCCTGACCATGTCGCTGCGGCAAGCGCTGATTCCGCAGGGGTTGTTCGGACGTGTACAGGGTGCCTACCGGACGCTGGTCTGGGGCGCGATCGCGGTCGGCTCGGTCGGCGGTGGCGCGGTGGCCAGCGTCATCGGACTTCGGCCGGTGTTTCTCGTCGCGGGGGTGGGCTGTCTGGTGATGGCGGTGCTGCTCGGACTACTCCTGCGCGCCAATACCGGGGCCTTGGCTGATGTGGCGTCAACTGAGGCAGTGCGAGCGGACCAGCCCGGCGACGGCGTCGGGCTGCTCCCACCAGAACAGATGCCCGAGCCCGTCAAGAATCTCTAGTCGAGCCTTGGGAATGAGTTCAGCGAGGTAGCTGCCGTTGGCCGCATCGATCATCTCGTCGACGGTGCCGTGCGCCACGAGCGTCGGCAGCGCGAGATCGGGCAGCCGCGCCGACGTGTCGTGGACGTACGCGGCTTGCGCCTGGCGCAGCACGGTCGGCACCCGCACCCGCACCGAGAGGCTGGCGGTCTTGAACGGCTCGAACTGCGCTTCGTCCCGGCGGAAGTCCGGCGACAGGTTCGCCTCGTAGGCGGTGCGGATCGCGACGTCGATGTCGCCCGTATTCATCGCCTGGATCATCCGCAGCGGGCCAGGCGCAGTCATCGTGGTGCCCGCTCCGCCGGCATAGGTGCAGCCGAGCACCAGCGTCCGGACCCGCTCGGGATGCTGCAGCGAGAACTCCTGCGCCACCATGCCACCCAGCGAGATGCCCATGACGTGCGCGTCCGACCAGTCGAGCGCGTCGAGCAGTGCGACGCTGTCGGCGGCGAGGTCAGCAACGGTGAACGGACCGGGCACGTCCGAGCTGTCGCCCACCCCTCGGTGATCGAACGTCACGACGTCGAAGTCGCTCGCCAAGGCGTCCAGAAACGGCTCACCCCACATCCGATGGTGACCCGCCATCCCCTGGATGAGCAGCAGCGGCGCACCACTCCCCCGCCGCTCGTAGTACAGACGACTCGACCCGAGATCGGTGTACGACATGCCTATTAACCTATCCGCCGGGTTCACTTGATCTGCCTCCACTCGCAAGCTCGCGAGGGGAGCTCATCGCGTCCTTGGTCACCTAACAGCGGCGGGTGGGAGGATCGAGTACCCGACGACATGAAGGGATCCGAGGTGCGGAAATTCTCCCTGGACGCAATCGCCCGAGAACAGCTCGAGGCGGCCGGTCGCGCCGATTCGGCCCGCGCGAGCACCACCGTCGTCGGCGGTCACGAGCACGTGATGCGGCAGACGGTCATTGCGCTGACTGCCGGCGCCGTCCTCGCCGAGCACGAGAACCCCGGCGAGGCCAGCATCTACGTGATCGTCGGCCGGGTGGATTTGCAGGTGGGCAAAGACTCCTGGCAGGCACGCACCGGCGACCTC
>JAOPWD010000394.1 GCA_025965875.1 Pseudonocardiales bacterium | reverse complement strand
CTGCATTCAACATTGCGGCACACGCGTCACCCTCGCTCAGCAGCCAGCTCGTCAACGCCGTCAACGCCTCCTTCATGCACGTGCTGCACGTGGGCTGCCTCGTCGCGGACGGCGTTTGCTGGCTGGGCGCACTCGGCGCGCTGGCGCTGCCCGGACGTCCCGCCCGGGCAGCCGACCACGTCTCGGTGCACGACACCAACACCGCGCCTTCGCTCGTCGGATAGGAAACGACATGGACACCATCGAAAGGCTTACCGAGCGGAACGCACATTTCGCAGCCCACCAGTTCAGGGCTGGGCTGGTGATGATGCCGACCCTCAAGACGATGATCATCGGCTGCGCGGACCCGCGAGTTGACCCCGCGGAGGTGCTCGGCCTGGAACTCGGCGACGCCGTCGTCATCCGCAACATCGCGGGCCGGATCACTCCGGCAACGCTACAGACGATGCTGATGCTGCGGCTGGTCGCAACTGCAGACCGCCCGGACCAGGGTGGAACCTCATCGTCCTGCACCACACCGACTGCGGCATCAACCGGCTAACCGGCTACCCGGAGCTGCTCGCCGACCACTTCGGAGTTGATAAGGCCGAGCTCGACTCCCGGCATATGACCGACCCGCGGGCATCGGTGGCGACCGACGTCGCAGCACTCAAAGGCAACCCGTTCCTACCAGCCGAGTTCATCGTCTCGGGACTTGTGTACGACGTCGAGACCGGCCTCATCGAGCAGATCGTCCGACCTGAACAACTTCGCAACGAGTGATCGAAGTCTCGGCACGCGACAGGATGGTTCGCCGCCCTGACAGCGGCCGGGACAGGCAGGCCCGCAGCTGACGAGCGTCGTGCGCAAACTGGTGCGGTTTTGGTCCTGCCGGAAGCCTGCGACTTGGCATGATCACCGACCAAGATCTGTCACTTGTCTGTCGGTCAGGACCGGAGAGGCATGGCGGATTACGCGGCAACACGGAGCAGCAGGAAACCCGATGATTGCAGGGACATGTTGACCTCAGGCGCCACGGGCCAGTATCAACTTCGACTGAACACCCGCGCTGGGAGTGTGGGTGTCGCGGTCTGGGTCGCTCGCTGGCTGGCTGGCTGGCTGGACACACGGTGTCACTCCCAGGCCATCGGCGTGCGTTTCCCGAGCTGACTGTCGATAGCACCTGACACGCCTACCAAGGGGTGTGCGCAGCGTGTCAACACGGGCGGCCGGTTCGAACTGGGAGCAGACTGCAGGACGTGACTGGTGATCTTCCGTCGGGCCTATACGAGGTGCTCGTCAACGAGGCCCTTGCGGTCCGATTGAGTGGAGTAGATCAGCGATTGGTCGAGCGAAGGAGGCTTCGGTCCGCGGACGCCTCAGATCGTGTTGCCCAACATCTCGCACGACAGATTGCGCGGGCTCTTGATGCCGTCCCAGAAAGGGATCGCGTGACAATCGGCGTCAAGGTCGCGCGGCGTCTCCTCGACGAGCTTGGGGCGCAGGTTCCGCAGGTTGACTCCGCGAGCGAGGCACCGCTGGAGAACGGCGATGTTCTCCACGCGATCGGCGATTGGCTCCCGGACGGTTCAGTGCGCAAGCCACTACATCCGCTCATACCGCTGCTCGACACGACCCTGTTGACCAATTCTCCTGGCGAGCCTCGGGTGGGCAGCCAGATCCTCACCGAAATTGAGTCTTCCGACGCGATCGACGTGGTCATGGCGTTCGTTCGCAGAACTGGACTCGCGCCCATGGTCGAGGCTCTTCGCGATCATTGCGACCAGGGCAAGGCCCTGCGCGTGCTCACCACGACCTACACCGGCTCCACAGAGGCGAAAGCACTCGACCTACTCACCAGTCTGGGCGCACAGGTTCGTGTTTCCTACGACGTCTCGACTACGCGCCTGCATGCAAAGGCGTGGTTGTTCCACCGGCGCTCGGCCTTCACCACCGCTTACGTCGGTTCGTCGAACCTCACCCACTCCGCCCAGATCGCCGGAATGGAGTGGAACGTGCGCGTGTCCGCCGCTCGCAACCCGGACGTGATCTCCAAGATCCAGGCGGTGTTTGAGAGCTACTGGCAGGGCGGTGACTTCGTCGCCTACTTGGCTGCAGAGTTCGCCGAGGCGCTCAAACGTATGCAGGGCTCTGATCACCCCGACATGGTGATACTCAGCCCGGTCGAGATTCGCCTCGAGCCCTTCCAGGAGCGTCTGCTCGAGTTGATCGCGGTGTCGCGCGCCCAGGGCCAGCACCGCAACCTGCTGGTGTCTGCAACTGGAACGGGCAAGACGGTCATGGCAGCGATCGACTACGCGCGGCTCCGGGCAGCGTTGCCCAGGGCTCGGCTGCTATTTGTCGCCCATCGCGAAGAAATCCTTGACCAAAGCCTCGCGACCTTCCGACATGCCATGCGTGACTACACCTTCGGTGAGAAGTGGGTGGGACGGTCGCGACCAGAAAGGTACGACCACGTCTTCGCCTCCGTGCAAAGCCTTACCGCTAGCGGACTTGAACATCTCTCGCCGGATCACTTCGACGTCGTCATCGTCGACGAGTTCCATCACGCCGCCGCCCGGTCTTATCGCCAACTTCTCGACCAGTTGCAACCCGTTGAGCTACTTGGCCTGACCGCGACGCCCGAGCGCAGTGACGGTCTGCCGGTCCTGCATTGGTTCGGCGATCGCATCGCGGCCGAGCTGCGGCTCTGGGATGCGATCGATCAGCACCGCCTGTCGCCGTTTGTGTACTACGGCGTCCACGACGGGATCGACCTGCGCCACATTCCTTGGCGACGTGGCCAGGGCTACGACATCGCCGCGCTTAGCGGTGTCTACACAGCAAACGACGTGTGGGCACGATTCGTCCTGCGCAAGCTTGAGGAGCGTGTCGACGACGTATCGGCCATGCGTTGCCTCGGCTTCTGCGTCAGTGTCGAGCACGCTCGCTTCATGGCCCAGCAGTTCCGCGCACACGGCATCGCCGCGGTCGCCGTGTGGGGTGACAGTCCAACAGATGAGCGACACGATGCGCTGCGTGGATTGGCAGATGGGCGCATCCAGGCCGTGTTCTCCGTCGATCTCTTCAACGAAGGTGTCGACGTGCCTTCGGTTGATGTGGTGCTGATGCTGCGCCCGACCGACAGCGCCACGCTGTTCCTGCAGCAGCTCGGACGCGGACTGCGAACCTCGGAGTTCAAGACCGTATGTACGGTCCTCGACTTCGTCGGGATGCACCGAAAGGAGTTCCGCTTCGACCGGCGCTACCGGGCGCTGCTCGGTGGCACGCGCACCGAGCTCGAGAAGGCTGTGCAGGGCGGGTTCCCATTTCTGCCGGCCGGGTGCCACATGGAGCTCGACCACGTTGCGAGCGAGATCGTCCTACGGAGTGTTCGAGACGCGATCCCCTCCCGCTGGCTAGCGAAAGTGGAGGAGCTTCGCTCTCTGGACCGCGCGAAGGATCACGTAACAATGGCCGACTATCTGGCCGAGACCGGTCTCGAGTTGAGTGACATCTACGCTGGTAATCGCGGCTGGTCGGACCTGCGTGAGGCGGCCGGAATGACCGTCGACGCTGCCGGTCCGCATGAGGCTGCGCTGCGGCGGGGAGCCGCACGGATGACGCACGTCGACGATGAGCAGCGCATCGCGGCATATCAGTCGCTGTTGAGCCGTTCGTCGACTCCGAATACTGCCGAGATGAGTGAGCTCGAGCAGCGCCTGACTCGCATGTTGGTCGCCAACCTGGCTGGCCAGGTTGTCGGCAGGGACGATGCTCTACAGGGCGCAGTTGACCTGGTGTGGGCACATCCACAGGTGCTCGCCGAGATTACCGACCTGCTGGCCGTGTTGCGCGGCCAAGTCGATCACCTGCACCAGTCGACGCGCCTTGATATTCCGCTACAGGTGCATGGGCGTTACACACGCGTGGAGATATTGGCAGCAGTCGGCGAAGGTGGTCCCGCGAACACTCCGCAGTGGCGCGAAGGTGTGTACGACGCAAAGTCCGTGGGAGCCGACCTCCTCGCGTTCACGCTCGACAAGACGAGTGGTGACTTCTCGCCCACGACGCGGTACCAGGACTACGCGATCACTCCCGAGCTCATCCACTGGGAAAGTCAGTCGGGCACTCGCGCGGACAGCCCGACCGGTCGCAGGTATCAGAACCACGTCGAGATGAATCGATCGATCCTGCTGTTCGCCCGAAACCGCGCCGACGACCGGGCCTTCTGGTTCCTCGGACCAGGCACCTACGTGAGTCATGAGGGCGAGAAACCGATGGCTGTCACCTGGAAGTTGGACGTGCCACTCCCAGGCGATCTGTTTGCGTCATTCGCGGCCGCCGTCGCGTAGGAGCCCGACGACACGTCGCCGAAGTCGAATCCTATCGGGACCTATGATCGGATTTGTGGCGACCGATGGTTCGTGACGATTGCGCGGCGAACCGATGCTGTTGATCCATCGGTCGGAGCGGGCGGATCCACTCGTCGCGGCGCTTGGCGACGTACTCGCGCGCCCGGCCGGTGATCCGTTCGCGACTGAGGTCGTGGCCGTTCCCAGCAAGGGTGTCGAGCGGTGGGTTGCTCAGCAACTTAGCCACGTGCTCGGCGCGGACGACGACGACGGGGTGTGCGCGAACGTCCTGTTTCCGTCCTATGTGAGGCTGCTGGACGAGGCTGTCGCGTCGGCGAGTAGCGAGTATGCCGAGAG
Organism: Pseudonocardiales bacterium; assembly: GCA_025965875.1. GTDB lineage: Bacteria > Actinomycetota > Actinomycetes > Mycobacteriales > Jatrophihabitantaceae > QHCC01. The sequence goes on along the minus strand of JAOPWD010000394.1, from coordinate 140 downwards.
CGTTGAACTGTGGTCGGCTGAGCGCTCGGTCTGGCCGCTGATGAAGGTCATCGACGAGTGCGCGCCGACGGAAGCTTGGGCTCAGGTGCTTGCCGCGCACCTTGGCCTCGACGGCACAGGCGACAAGGGGCGGCGGTTCG
>JAOPWD010000369.1 GCA_025965875.1 Pseudonocardiales bacterium | reverse complement strand
CGAGGTCCGGTTCTACACCCTCATCCACCACACCGAGTTCCCGACGGACGGCGTGCTGACCGCGAACGACCCGCGCGAATCCGCCGAGCGCCGCGAACGCGAGCAGGCGGCCGTCTCGCCGAAGTGAACCAGGGCTACATCATGACGGCGACGGGTCGTCGCGGCCGATCTTCCTGCGCCCCGTCGCGCATAGGCGCCGCACGCGCAGGAAGATCCAAATGGCGCCGGCTACATCTTCTGGGCGCCCGCCTTGACAGCCTCGCGGATGCGGAAGTAGGTGCCGCACCGGCAGATGTTTCGCAGCTCGTCGAGATCGGCGTCGGTGATCTCATGGCCGGCGGCTCGGGCCTGCTTGACCTTCGCCACCGCGGCCATGATCTGCCCAGGCTGACAGTAGCCGCACTGGGCCACGTCGAAGTCGAGCCAGGCCTGCTGCATCGGGTGCAGCGGCTTGCCGACGGTGGCCGGCAAGCCTTCGATGGTCGTCACCTCGTCGGTGGGCTTGATGTCGGAGATGCGCACCGAGCACGGGTTGAAGGCCTTGCCGTTGATGTGGCTGGTGCAGGCCTTGCAGACGTCCAGGCCGCAGCCGTACTTCGGCCCCATGACGCCGAGAACGTCTCGCAGCACCCACAGCAACCGCAGATCGTCGGGCACATCGACGGTGACCTGCTGGCCGTTCAACTTGAACGTATGACTGGGCACGGGGGCTCCTTCTAGAACGCGTGGCTGAGGCCGTCGGTGGGCTCGGGGGGAATGACGCTTCGGGGCAGCGGCGTGAAGCTCAACGTGCCGTGATTGATGGGGAACGACGTCGGCGCGGTGTTGGTTGCGCGGGCGTAGGCGCAGGCGACCGCGGCCGCCACCGGGGCCACCCCCAGCTCACCGGCCCCGCCCGGCTGACCGGTCGTCGGCGGCATGACGATGACCTGGATGTCGAGTGGCGTGTTCCACTGCCGCGTGTAGAAGTAGTTGTCCCAGCTGCCCTCGAGCGGCAAGCCGTCCTTCATGTGCACGCTCGACGTGAGGATCAGCGCGATCCCGTCACTGATGCCGCCGAGCATCTGCGCCTCGAGGCCGCGCGGATTGACCGGCAGCCCGACGTCGACCGCGACCACTGCCTTGGTGACCCGCGGCCCGGTGACAGCGTCCTTGACTTGCCGGTTCACGGTCGCGGGTCGGCAGTCGATCTCGACCAGCGTGGCGATCGCACCCTTGTACTCGTTGTGCACCGCGATGCCCTGCGCCATACCGGCCGGCATGGCCCGGCCCCAGTTGCCGACCTGCGCGACCTTGTTCAGCACGGCCAAGGTGCGCGCATCCTTGAGGTATTCGCGTCGGAAGGCGAGCGGGTCCTTGCCCATCTTGGCGGCCACCCGGTCGACGATCAGCTCCGTCGCGACGCAGACGTTCGGCGAGTAGATGTTGCGCATGCTGCCGGTGTGGAAGGCGTCATAGGCGAAGGTCTCGTTGAGCAGTTGGGTGACGACCCCGAAGTTGTACGGGACGCTCTGGGTCAGCTCGAAGATCGATTCGGAGAAGCCGACGAAGTTGCCGGCGGGCAGCTTGGCGGCCATCGCCGTGATCATCTCGCCCAGCCCGTGGGTGAAGTCCGTCTGCACGCTGGTGTGCCGCTGCTCGTAGCTGATCACGTTGCCGAGCCCGTACGTGACGCGCACCCGAGACGTCGACATCGGGTGGGTGCGGCCGTGCCGGAAGTCGTCGGTGCGGTGCCACATCAGCTTGACCGGCTTGCCGAACTTGCGCGAGATCTCAGCGGCTTCGATGGCGGCGTCGGAGAACAGGTGCCGGCCGAACGATCCGCCGCCCTGCACGACGTGGGCGCTCACCGCAGTCTGCGGCAGGCCGAGATTCTGCGCGATCTGCTGCACCGCCGCAATCGGCACCTTCAGGCTCGACCAGATCTCGGCCCGGTCGGGCCGGACGTCGGCGACCGCACAGTTCGGCTCCAGCGGGCTGTTGCTGGCGAAGGCGAAGGTGAACGTGTCGTCTACCGCCTGCGTCAGCAGCGGCAACGGCGGCACGACGAGGGGTAGCTCGGCCGCCTTGAGCTTCTTGGCGATCGTGGCGTCTGATTCGGCGTCGACGGGGCCGGGATTCCAGGTCACATTGAGCGCGTTGACCGCCGCGATGCACTGGCCGAACGTCGCCCCCCGAACCGCCACGCCGGTCGAGATGATCCCGACATCCGTGATGCCGCCCATCGCCTTGACCGCGGCGATGTTGGCCACGGACTTCACGGTGCCGTTCACGGTCGGGGCTCGGCGCACCATCGTCGGCAGCGCGTTGGGGATCTTCAGGTCCATGGCGAAGGTCTTGCGGCCGGTCACGGCGTCGAGGGCGTCGATGCGGTTTTGTGCCTTACCGATAACGGTGAACTGCGCGGCCGGCTTGAGCTGTACCTGTATCGACGTGCGCTGGGTGGCGGCCGCGGCGACGGCCAGCGAACCGTAGGTGGCCGTCTTGCCACTCTGCGACTTGACCACTCCGCTGTTCGTGCTGACCGTGCTGACCGGCACGCCCCACTTGGCCGCCGCCGCGATCATCAGCTGCTCACGGGCAATCGCCGCCGCCGTGCGCACCGGGGTGTACATCGAGCGCGTCGAGTTCGATCCGCCGGTGAGCTGGTTGAACAGCAGCTCCGGGCGGGCGTCGGCCAGCGTGATGTGGACCTTGTCGATCGGCAGGTCCAGCTCTTCGGCGATGAGCTGCGCCACCAGGGTGGTGATGCCCTGACCGACCTCGGCGCGCGGCAACGCGAACGACGCCGTGCCGTCGGTGTTGAGCTGGATGGCGATCATGGTCGACGTCGACAGCGCCGCGAGATCCTGCAGGTCGCCGAGGTCGAACAGCTCCTCCGGCTGAGGAAGGGAGGGGATCGCAGCCTGCGCGGCCTGCGGGGCGAGCGCCCCGGCCCCGACCTGGGCCGCGACGACGAGCGTCGGGGCGGCGATCAGATAGCCGAGAAAGCTCCGGCGGCCGGTACCCGTGGGGGTGGCGGCGACCTCGTCCGCCTTCTGCTCGGGTGTGCGAAGTGCCATCGGGACTCCTTCGGATGCGCGGCGGACGGTACCGAGCGCGCCACACCAGCCGATGTGACCACCCAGTCATTCGAGACCCTAGGCACAGAATCGGTTTCGGGCAATTTCAGGTGAAATTGGCGCAAAGTCGCAGATAGCGGCCTCAGCGGCTCCCCACGTCCACCGTGAGTGGTGCGCCATGTCGCGCCCCTCGGTGCGCAACGCACGACTGAACTGAGACCGTATGGCGGTGATCAAGAGCACCGGCGGCATGGCGAGCGTCGCCGTGCTCGCCGAGCCCGCCGCCCCGGTCTCGCGTGGCTGGACGGCGCGCTTCGGTCTGCTGTGGTTCGGCTTCTGGATGGCCAACCTGGTGCCGATCCAGCTCGTGCTGCCCAACCAGTTCGACGCCCTCGACCACGCCCACAAGGTGCGCGACTTCGGCCTGGTCAGCGGGCTGACCGGCGTCGCCGCGCTGATCACGCTGCCGCTGTTCGGCGCGCTGTGCGACCGCACCCGCTCGCGGCTGGGCCGACGCCGGGTCTGGATGATCGCCGGAACGGCCGTGTTCGTGGTCGGGCTGCTGGCCACCGGCGTCCAGGCGACCTGGTGGGCAGTCGGGATCGCCTGGCTGATCGCCACGCTGGGCGTCAACATGGCCACCGCCGGTCTGACCGCCGCGATCGCCGACGAGGTGCCCGACCACCAGCGCGGCAAGGTATCGGCGGCGATCTACGGCCCGCAGGCTATCGGCGTCGTGGTCGGCGTCGCCGTGCTGAGCGTCCTGAACAACAGCGGGGTCTGGGCCTACCTGTTCCTGGCCGTGGCCCTGGTCGGCTGCGCTGTCCCGTTCGTCGTCCGGTATCGCGACAGCGCCACCACCACCGATGCCGCGCCGCCGCTGACCCTGCGCTCGATCATCGACGGGATATGGATCAGCCCGCGCGAGAACCCGGACTTCGCCTGGGCATTCGGCGGGCGACTGCTTGTCAACCTCGGCAACGCCTTCGGGACGGTGTACCTGCTGTACTTCCTGCAGGACGGGCTCAAGCTCGCCCAGCCCGAGGACGCGCTCCTCGGGCTGACGTTGATCTATCTCGTCTTCACCTTGCTGGCGACCTTTCTCGCCGGCTACGTGTCCGACCGCACCGGCCGGCGCCGCGTGTTCGTCGCGACGGCGGCGGTCCTGCAGGTCATCGCCTCGTTCCAGCTGACGTTCTTCCCCAGCTTGCACATGGCGATGATTTCCGCTGGGTTCTCCGGCGCGGGCTATGGCGCCTACATGGCCGTCGACCAGGCGTTGATCACGCGCGTCCTGCCCGACGCCCTGTCGCGCGCGAAGGACCTCGGCGTCATGAATGTCGGCTCGGTGGGGCCGCAGGCGATGGCGCCGCTGGGCGCCAGCCTGATCATCGGCTCACTCGGCGGCTACAGCGTGCTGTACGGGACGGCCGGCGTCACCACGCTGATCGGGGCCGTCATGGTCTACCGCATCAAGTCCGTCCGCTGACCCGTCCTGCGCCCGTCAGCTCAGCGCGACGATCTCGACCAGCTCGTCAGGGCTTGGTGCGCTCCACCTTCAGCTCCCCGGATTGGTAGCGGGCCCGCAGCACCTTCTTGTCGAACTTGCCGACCGTGGTCTTGGGTACCTCGTCGACGAACGTCCAGTTCTCCGGCACCTGCCACGCCGCCACCAAGCCGACGAGGAACTTGGCCAGGTCTGCGGCCTCGGCCCCGGCGCCGGGCTTGCGGACGATGCAGGCGAGCGGCCGCTCGGTCCAGCGATCGTCCGGGATCGCGATGACCGCCGCTTCGAGGACGTCCGGGCTGCCCGCGAGCAGGTTCTCCAGTTCGACCGACGAGATCCACTCGCCGCCAGACTTGATCACGTCCTTCGAGCGGTCCGTGATCTGGAAGAAGCCGCGCTCGTCGATCGTGCCGATGTCGCCGGTGCGCAGCCAGCCGTCGTCGAACTTCTCCGGCGTGGGCGCCCGGTAGTACGAGCCGGTGATCCACGGCCCACGCACCTCGATCTCGCCGACGGCCGCGCCGTCCCACGGCAGTTCCGTGCCGTCGTCGGACACGATGCGCATCTGCACGCCGGCGAGGATCCGGCCGGACTTCATCCGCCAGCCGATCTCCTCGAAACTGCCGAGTTCGACGTCCGCCGGCGGATGCGCGATGCCGCCGACCGGAGACGTCTCGGTCATGCCCCAGCCCTGGACGATGCGCAGGTCGTACTTGGTCTGGAACGCCTCCAACAGCGCCTGGGGGATCGCCGCCCCGCCCGAGGTGCCCATCCGCAGGGACGAGAGGTCGATCGGACTCTGTTCGCCGTATTGCAGGATGCCGGCCCAGATCGTCGGGACGGCCGAGGCCAGCGTCGAGCGCTCGGCGGCGATGAAGTCGGTGATCGGGCCCGGCGTCATGAACGGCCCGGGCAGGTGCAGCGACGCCCCGGACAGGAGCGCGCCGAACGGGATGCCCCAGGCGTTGACGTGGAACATCGGCACGAACGTCAGGATGCGGTCGGACTCCGACGCACCGGTCGCGCTCAGACCCAACGTCCCCAGCGCGTGCAGGAACGTCGAGCGGTGCGAGTACACGACGCCCTTCGGGTCGCCCGTGGTGCCGCTCGTGTAACACATCGACGCGGCCGAGCGTTCGTCCAACTCCGGCCAGACGAAGCCGGGCTCCTCGGCGGCGAGCAGGTCGTCGTAGCGCAGCACGGTCGCATCGCCCAGCACGGAGACGTCCCCGTCGCCGATCACGATGTAGGCCTGCACGGTGGTCAACTCGGCGACGGCCGGAGCCAGCGCGGGCAGCAGGTTGCCATCGACGATGACGACCTTGTCCTCGGCGTGGTTGACGATGTGCGCCACCTGCCGCGCGGGCAGCCGGATGTTGAGGGTGTGCAGCACGGCGCCCATGCACGGCACGGCGTAGTACGCCTCGAGGTGCTCCTGGTGGTTCCAGCAGAACGTGCCGACGCGCTCCCCTGCACCGATGCCCAGCTTGGTCAGCGCGGCGGCCAGCCGTTCGGCGTTCTGGGCGACTTCGGCGTAGGTGCTGTGGCGCGCCTTGTCGCCCTGCCACGTCACGCACTCGCTCTGCCCGTACACCGTGGAGCCGTGGCGCAGGATCGACGTGATCGTGAGCGGGAAATCGTCCTGCATCGTGCTGGTGATCAACTGGAGCATCCTCTCGTCAACGGACCGACTGGTCGGTACAGTCGCTGCCATGCGGACGTTCACCTCTGCCGCCGAGGTCGAAGCGGCCGCCGGCGAGCACCTCGGCGAGAGCGCGTGGCGAACGATCACCCAGGAACAAGTGGACCTGTTCGCCGACGCCACCGACGACCACCAGTGGATCCACGTCGACCCGCAGCGTGCCACCGCGGGACCGTTCGGCGCCACCATCGCCCATGGCTACCTCAGCTTGTCGCTGCTGGCGGCGTTCTCAGGGGAGATCATCGCCGTCGAGGGCGTCCGGATGTCGATCAACTACGGCCTGGACCGGGTGCGCTTCCTGACGCCGGTCCGGGTCGGGTCGCGGGTACGCAGCGGCGCCGACCTGCTCAGCGCGACGCCGACGGACTCGGGGCTGCGCATTGCCGTCCGGCACACCGTCGAGATCGAGGGCGAGGCGAAGCCGGCACTCGTCGCCGACTCGCTCGCCTTACTGTTCTGGTGAATCGCTTTGCGAAATAAGGGAGAGTGCAGTGGAAGTCAGCCGGATGACCAACGCTGAGGACGACCTGCGCGAACGCGTGCAGAAACTGCTGGCCGGGCATGACCCGCAGGGTGACCGGATGGAGTTCCTGCGCGCCCAGTTCGACGCCGGCCTGGCCTGGGTGCATTTCCCGGCGGGCCTCGGTGGCCTGGACGCGCCGCGCACGCTGCAGTCCGTCGTCGACGCCGACCTGGCCGCCGCAGGCGCGCCGACCAACGACCCGCGGCGGATCGGCATCGGCCTGGGCATGGCCGCCCCGACCATCCGCACCCACGGCACCGAGGAGCAGCAGCACCGCTGGCTGCGTCCACTGTGGACCGGGGACGAGGTGTGGTGTCAGCTGTTCAGTGAGCCCGGCGCCGGTTCCGACCTGGCCGCGCTCGGCACCCGCGCGGTTCCTGACGGTGACCACTGGATCGTCAACGGACAGAAGGTGTGGACGTCGCAGGCACACGAGGCGCGCTGGGCCATCGTCGTCACCCGCACCGATCCGGATGTGCCCAAGCACAAGGGAATGACCTACTTCGTGCTGGACATGAAGGCCGACGGCGTCGAGGTGCGGCCGTTGCGGCAGATCACCGGCGAGGCCGAGTTCAACGAGGTGTTCCTGACCGACGTGCGCATCCCGGATTCGCAGCGCCTGGGCGCGGTCGGGGACGGCTGGGCGGTCGCGCAGACCACGCTGATGAACGAGCGCGTCGCGATCGGCGGCGGCGCGGCACCGCGCGAGAGCGGGGTGATCGCGGAGGTGGCCAAGACCTGGCGGACCAGGCCCGAGCTACGCACCCCCGCGGCGCACGACGAACTGATGCGGCTGTGGGTCGAGGCCGAGGCCACCCGGCTGACCGGGCTGCGGCTGCGGCAACAACTGGCCGCCGGCGCGCCCGGCCCGGAGGGGTCGGCCGCGAAGCTGGCCTTCGCGCGGCTCAACCAGGAGATCACCAGCTTCGAGCTGGACCTGCTCGGCGCGGACGGCCTGCGCTACGACGACTGGTCCAGCGACACGTGGCGCACCGAGCGCCCGACGTCGGTGGACTTCCTCGGCCGCTCACCTGGGTATCGCTACTTGCGCGCCAAGGGCAACTCGATCGAGGGTGGCACCTCGGAGATCCTGCGCAACATCATCGCCGAACGGGTCCTGGGCCTGCCGGGCGAGATCCGCGTGGACAAGACCGTCCCCTGGAAGGACCTCCCCAAGTGACCGACCTCTTGTACTCGCAGGACGAGGAACTGCTGCGCGCCAGCGTGCGCGACCTGCTCACGGCCCGCGCGCCCGCGTCGGCCGTGCTGGCCCGCACCGAGACCGACGAGCTCTACGACCCGGCCCTGTGGCACGCGCTCGCCGCCGACCTCGGCGCGGCCGGCCTCGCCGTCCCCGAGTGGGCAGGCGGGCACGGCGCATCCTGGCGCGAGACGGCGATCGTCGCCGAAGAACTCGGCCGCAGTCTGGCGGCCACTGCATTCCTCGGCAGCACCGTCCTGGCCACCGCAGCGGGCAGGTCCGCCGGAGCCGACGACCTCGTCGAGCGGCTCGCCTCAGGCGAGGTGACCGCGGCGCTGGCCATACCGCTCTCGACCGTCCCCGGGTCGGGTTTTCCGGACACCGTCCGGCATAGCCACGAGACCCTCACCGGCACGGTCCGCAACGTGGCCGACGCCCGCACCGCCGATGTGCTGATCGTGCCGGCGCTGGCCGATGACGGGCCGGCGCTGTATGTCGTCGGCGCGGGGGCAATAAGCCGTACTGCCGTCGTGTCACTCGACCTGACCCGGCCGCTGACCGACGTCACACTCGAGTCCGCCCGAGCCGATCTGATCGCGTCGGGCGCCGAGGCCGTGGCCGCGTTCGACACCGCCCTCATCACGGGTGCCGCCATGCTGGCCGCCGAGCAGTTGGGCTTGGCCGAACGCTGCCTTGAGATCACGGTCGAGCACCTGCTGACGCGCTACCAGTTCGGCCGCCAGATCGGTTCGTACCAGGCGCTCAAGCACCGGATGGCCGACCTGTGGGCCGGAGTCACCCAGGCCCGCGCCGTCGCGCGCTACGCCGCCGGGTGCGTGGCCGACGCAGATCCGGACGCAGCCGTGGCCGCATCCCTGGCTCAGGCGTACTGCTCACTGGTTGCCGTCAAGGCGGCCGAGGAGTGCGTGCAGCTGCACGGCGGGATCGGCTTCACCTGGGAGCACCCGGCGCACCTTTACCTCAAGCGGGCCAAGGCCGACGCGATCGCGTTCGGGACCGCCAGCCAGCACCGGGCCCGGCTGGCCGAACTAGTGGATCTTCCCGCAGCGTGACTCTCGTTGAGTGACGTATCTGCTTGATCAGAGACGGCACTTTTCGTCGTCTCTGATCTTGGAGATACGTCACTCAACTGGATTGGCGGCACTGCAAACGGGCTGCAAACCGCGGCCGACACGATTGGGCTCCGTCCTACCACGGAGGCCCGTATGACCACGCTGCAAAGCACCGCCGTTGACCAGTTCCTGACCGCGGTCGAGTCAGGCGAGATTGCCGGGTGTGGCGTCTGGCGCGACGACGCGGTCCTCGACGCCACCGTGCCGAACTGGCGGTTCCAGGTCACTGGTGCCGACGCGATTCGCGCCGAATACGCCAAATGGTTCGCCGATCCCGGCGCATTCGAGCAACTACGGCGGCTGCGGACGGAGGATGGTGAGGTGGTGGAGTACACGCTCACCTGGACCGAGGACGGCGTTGCGCACGCAGCCCATCACGTCCACCTGCTCACCGTCGATGACGGGCAGATCGTGGCCGACACCGTGCTGTGCGGCGGACGCTGGCCCGAGCCGCTGCTGGCCGAGATGGCCGGCAGTGCCTAGCCCGGCATCGACCGCGCCCCCGGTCGCCGCATCCGTCGAGGAGTTGCTCGCCGGCGCCACCGCGCGCGAGCCGATCGTCGACGGCGCGGGCAAGTCCGGCGCCCGCCTCGAACGCGTCACGATCGACGGGCAGCGCTACGTCGTGAAGTACCTGGACCTGGCCGACGACTGGACGATGCGAGCAGCTGGCGACCTCTGCGGGGCCTCCCTGACAGCGTGGCGACGAGGCCTGCTGGCCCGGCTGCCGGACTGCATCCACCAGCCGATCGTCGCAGTCGCCGCCAACCCCGGCGGACGTGGCTGCGCGCTGCTGATGCACGACGTCGGCGACTGGCTCGTCCCCGTCGACGACGAACCCATCCCGCTCGCGCAGGGGCTGCGCTTCCTCGACCACATGGCCGCGATGCATGCGACGTTCTGGGGCGGCGGCGCCGAGCTGGACGTCGTGCCGGCGATGCACCGCTACCTGGATCTCTCGCCGTGGATGGCGCAGGCCGAGGCCCTGCTGGGCTCCGGCCATCTGGTGCCCAAGCTCGTCGGCGAGGGCTGGCCCCTGCTGGCCGAGGTCGCGCCCCGCGCTGCCGCTGCGGTGGTCCCGCTGGCCTGGGACCCGTCGCCACTGGTGGCCGCGCTGGACCAGATGCCGCAGACGTTCGTACATGGCAACTGGAAACTGGACAACCTCGGCACCGACTCGGACGGCCGCACCGTGGTCCTGGACTGGGAGCTGCCCGGCCGCGGGCCCGCCCTCAGCGACCTGGCTTGGTACCTGTCGATCAACTGCCGCCGCCTGCCGCAGTCGAAGGCCGACACGATCGTGGTCTACCGAGAAGCACTCGAACGCCACGGCGTCGACACCGAACCGTGGTGGGACCGCCAGCTCGCGCTGTGCCTGCTCGGGGCGCTCGTCCAGTTCGGCTGGGAGAAGGCCTTCGGCGGTTACGACGACGAACTGGCGTGGTGGGAGGAGCGGGCGGTCGAGGGAGTGCGGCTGCTGACGTGACGTCCGCCGACATCCGAGGCGCATACGACCTGTCCGCCGAGGCGTGGGCGGGTGGGCCCGAGCGGCTCTACGGCAAGCTGGCCGAGGCGCTGCTGGCTGCCGCTCCGGTCGACGTCCGGGGCGCACGCGTCCTCGATGTCGGTGCGGGCACCGGCGTGGCCAGTCGCGCTGCGCTGGCTGCCGGCGCAGCGAACGTCGTCGCCGTCGACCTCTCCGCCTCGATGCTGGGCGAGGGACTCGGCGACGGGCGTGGCGCGTTCGACCCCGTACTGGGCGATGCCAGCGCCCTGCCGTTTCGCGCCGCGGTATTCGACCTGGTCGTCGCTGCCTGCTGCCTCAGCCACCTGCCCGACCCGCAGCAGGCGTTGCGCGAGACGCGCCGGGTCGGCACGTCGATCGTGGCCAGTGCCTTCACCACCGACTGGACCCACCCGGCCAAGGCTGCCGCCGAGGAGGCGCTGGCCGCGGTCGGCTTCCAGGCGCCCGCTTGGTATGTCACGTTCAAGGCCGCCACCGAGCGCCTGGTAGCCGACCCCG
>JAOPWD010000331.1 GCA_025965875.1 Pseudonocardiales bacterium | reverse complement strand
ACTCGCCCGACGGGCCGGGATCACCACCCCCACCGTCTACGCCTACTTCGACTCGAAGAACGCGATCTTCGATGCGATGTTCGGCGAGGGCGCGCAGAGCTTCGCCGCCGTCGCCGAGCAGCCGTTCGGGACCGACGACCCGAAAGAGCGCCTACTGATCTGCACAGAGCGCTTCGTCGACTTCTGTATCTCCGACGCGCCCCGCTATCAATTGCTGTTCCAGCACTCGGTCCCCGGATTCGTCCCATCGGAGGAGTCCTTCGCGCCGGCCATCCGCGCGCTCGACGTCGCCCGCGAACAGCTCGCGCTCAACGGCGTGCGCGACCCGCGGCACGTCGACCTCTGGACCGCGTTGACGACAGGCCTCGTCGACCAGCAGATCGCCAACGACCCCGGCGGTGATCGGTGGAGCCGGCTCATCGAGGACGGCACGCAGATGTTCCTGACCCATTGCGCCAATGAGAGGACCACCAAGTGACCACCACCGTTGACGAGATCGCCACCGGGATCTACCGGCTGTCGACGTTCGTGCCGGAGATCGGCCCGACCGGGTTCACCTTCAACCACTTCCTGCTCGACGATGAGCAGCCACTGCTGTTCCACACCGGGCACCGCGTGATGTTTCCCGACGTACGCGCCGCCATCGAGACAGTCCTGCCCGTCAACCGGCTGCGCTGGATCACGTTCGGGCATGTCGAGTCGGACGAGTGCGGGGCCATGAACGAATTCCTCGCCGTCGCACCGCAGTCCGAGGTGGCGCACGGCGAGAACGGCTGCCGCGTCTCGCTCGACCACATGGCCGACCGGCCGCCACGCGCCCTGGCCGACGGCGAGACGATCGAGCTCGGCCGGATGCGGGTGCGCCACATCGACACGCCGCACGTCCCGCACGGCTGGGAGGCCCGAGTGCTGTTCGAGGAGACCACCCAGACCCTGCTGTGCGGGGATCTGTTCACCCACCTGGGCAACGGGCCTGCGCTGATCGAGAGCGATGTGCTCGGCCCGTCCGAGCAGGCCGAGGACATGTTCGCGTACTCCAGCCTGTCGCCCAGCACGCCGACAGAGATCGAGCGTCTCGCCGCGCTCGCGCCCCGCACCCTCGCGCTCATGCACGGGTCGTCCTATACCGGGGACTGCCAGATCGTCCTGCACGCACTCGCGGACGCCTACCGCAAACGAATCGCTGCAGCCGCTTGACCCGTCCACCCACCCCCCAGCCGAGGAGTCACCATGCCCACCGTCACCCAGCCCCGCCTGCACCACCTCGCAATCACCGTCACCGATCTGGACGCCAGCGTTCGCTGGTACGAGTCGGTCTTTGACGTCCACCACCTGATGGACGAACCCCACCCGGGCGGCGTCGGCCGAATCCTGGCCGACGCCGACATGCAACTCATGTTCGCGCTGCACCAGCACGACACCAATGACGGCGGATTGTTCGCCGAGACCACGACCGGCTTGGATCACGCCGGCTTCGTCGTGCCCACTCGTGACGACTTGGAGACGTGGCAGCAGCACCTCGAGGCCAACGGAGTGGTGCGCAGCGACACCGCCGACAAGCCGCTGACCCAGTCCCCGATCAATGATCGCCCCTACGGTTCGGTGCTCGTTTTCCGCGACCCCGACAACATCCAGCTCGAGTTCTTGGCCCCCGCTGTGCATTGAGCGAGTGGATCCCGCCCCCTCGTACGGCGTACTAGCGTTGAGTGCGTAGCCGCTACGAGGGGACGTATAGATGAAGATCGGATTGCACATCGCGGACTTCACCTGGCCGGGCGGTTCGCCGGCCCTGGCCAGTGACCTGACGCGGGTCGTCACCGCCGCCGAGGACGCCGGGTTCGGGCGGGTCAGTGTCATGGACCACGTCTGGCAGATCAGCGTGATCGGCCCGCCGGAGCACGAGATGCTCGAGGCGTACACGACTCTGGGCTACCTGGCCGCCCGCACCTCGCACGTCGAGTTGGTGGCCTGGGTGACCGCGGTCGTCTACCGAGAGCCGGGCCTGTTGGCCAAGATCGTCAGCACCCTGGACGTCCTTTCCGAGGGACGGGCGTGGCTCGGCATCGGTGCGGCTTGGAACGAGGCCGAGGCCAAGGGGCTGGGTCTGCCGTTCCCACCGACGGCCGAACGCTTCGAGCGGCTCGAGGAGGCCGTGCAGATCTTCCTGCAGATGTGCAGCGACGACGACGGCCCGTACCACGGCAAGCACTACCACCTCGAGCGCACGCTGAACTCACCGCAGCCGCTGACCAAGCCGCACCCGCCCATCCTCATCGGCGGCAGTGGCGAGCGGAAGACGCTGCGGATGGTGGCCCAGTACGCGCAGGCCTGCAACCTGTTCGACGGCCCGGAGATCGCGCACAAGCTCGACGTGCTGCGCGGCCACTGTGAGGCGGTCGGCCGCGACTACGACGAAATCGAGAAGACGGTCATGACGTCGCTGGATCCCGGCGCGAATGGCGAGAACGTCGACGCGCTGCTCGAGCACCTCCGTGATCTGGCCAAGCTGGGGATCCAGGAGGTCCACGGCCGGGTGGTCGGCGTCGAGCGGATCACCCCGCTGGAGTTGCTCGGCGAGCGCGTCATCCCCGCCGCCGCAGACCTCTGATTGGTGGGCGGTGCCCAGTCGTTGAAAGGCGAAAGGCGCAGCGACGAGGAGTTGGGCGGTCGCTGGGTCGCGCTACCGGGTCCTTTCTTGTGCGTCGCCGCCACGGTGATCAACTCGCGTCTGGTGCGCGTTTGTCGACCCTTCCGCTCAGCGGACGTGTGTTGATCAATGGACGTCTGACTCAGGCCTTGCACACACCTGGTTCAACGGACGCCGGTTGGGTCAAGACGCCCTTCGCGTGTCAGGTTCGCGCGGGCACCTTGTCTGACCCGGCGAGCGCCCGCACACTGCGGGCGATGCCGGCAGGGCAGCCTGCACGGCACGCTCTGGCAAGGAGTGTGGTTCCGATGCGCTACGCCATCATCATGCGGGCCAAGCCCAATCTGACCTTCAGCGTCGGTGTGCCAAGGCGGATGAGCTGGTCCTACCCGGACGGCTTGCGAGTCGAGGCCGAGTACTGGCCCTCGACCGGCGACCCAGCCGTCTTCGTCGTCGCCCAGGCCGATGACATCGCGCCACTCGTGTCGGTGATCGCCGACTGGGACGACCTGTTCGACATCACCATTTCGCCGTGCCTGACCGCCGAGGAGGGCCTGGCTCTGGGGGCCCAGCTCGCCTCGTAGCATCGTGGCGTGCCCAGCCGAGTCGATGGTGTGACCGGCCCGGCTGCAAACGTGGCGCTCAGCGCCGCTCGGGTGATCACTCCGGACGGGGAGCGGCCGGCCACGATCGTGATTCACGACGGCGTCATCGTCGAGGTCACCGACCGCGCTCCGTCGGGCGTCGCTCAGATCGTCATCCCGGCCGGCCGGGTCGTGCTGCCCGGGCTGGTCGACAGCCACGTGCACGTGAACGAACCCGGCCGCACCGAGTGGGAGGGTTTCGCCACGGCAACGGCCGCGGCGGCGGCCGGCGGTGTCACCACGATCGTCGACATGCCGCTCAACAGCATCCCGGCCACCGTCGATGTGCCGGCCCTTGAGCTCAAACGCGCAGCGACGCAGGGCAAGCTCGCCGTCGACGTCGCGTTCTGGGGCGGGGCCGTGCCGGGGAACGCCGACGAGCTGCGCCCGCTGCACGAGGCCGGCGTGGTGGGGTTCAAGTGCTTCCTGCTGCCGTCCGGCGTCGACGAGTTCGCCCCGCTCGACGCCGCGGGCGTGCGCAAGGCGATGGAAACGATCGCCGCGTTCGACGGCCTGCTGATCGCCCACGCCGAGGACGCCGCCGTCATCGACAAGGCCCCGCAGGCACACGGGCGAAACTACGACGACTTCGTCGCGTCCCGCCCGCCCGCGGCCGAGGTGAGCGCGATCGAGGCACTGCTCGAGCAGACCAGGGCGACCGGCTGCCGCACCCACGTCGTCCACCTGTCCAGCGCGGCGTCACTGCCATTGATCCGGGCGGCCAAGGCGGCCGGCCTGCCCGTCACCGTCGAGACCTGCCCGCACTACCTCACCCTGCGCGCCGAGGACGTGCCCGACGGCGCGACCCAGTTCAAGTGCTGCCCGCCGATCCGCGACGACGCCAACCGCGAACTGCTGTGGGCCGGGCTGGCCGATGGCACCATCGACATGATCGTCTCCGATCACTCGCCCTGCACCGTCGACGCGAAATGCCTCGACACCGGAGACTTCGGCGAAGCGTGGGGCGGAATCGCGTCCGTGCAGCTCGGCCTGCCGGCGATCTGGACCGAGGCAGCCAAGCGCGGCATTCCGCTCACCGACATCGTGCACTGGATGGCGACGGCGCCGGCCGCGCTGACCGGCCTGACTGACCGCGGCACCATCGCGCCCGGCCAGCAGGCCGACCTGTGCGTCTTCATGCCGGACCAGCGATTCGTCGTCGACCCGGCCCGGCTGCGGCACCGCAACCCGATCAGCCCGTACGCCGGCCGGGAACTGCGTGGCGTCGTCGAGCAGACGTGGTTGCATGGTGTGCCGATTCGGGACGGTGACCGGCGCGGGCACCTCGTCCGCCCGACAGCAGCGATGAGGACGGACGATGTCTGAGCACGAGACGGACGTACGGCGGCTGCCCGACCTGGCCGGCGTGGTGCTCGGCGGCAGTGTCGTCTACGCCAACGACGAGAGCTTCGCCGCCGCGCACAACCTGATCGCACCCGGATCAGCCGCCCACGACCCGGCCAGCTTCACCGACCGGGGCAAGGTCTACGACGGTTGGGAGACGCGCCGCCGCCGCACCCCGGGCGAGGACTTCGCCATCGTCCGGCTGGCCGCCCCGGGCATCATCCGTGCCGTCGACGTCGACACCAGCCACTTCACCGGCAACTACCCACCCTTCGCGTCGGTCGAGGCCACCACACTGCTCGGCTACCCGACGCCCGACGAACTGCTCGCCGCCGAGTGGACGACGCTCGTCGACAAATCCGCGCTCGAAGGCGACAGCGCCAACCTGCTGCCGGTCACCGCGCCGGACCGACTGGTCACGCATGTCCGGCTGACGATCCGTCCGGACGGAGGGGTGGCCCGGCTGCGCGCCTTCGGCGAGGTGATCCCCGACCCGCGCCGGCTGGGTGGGCGCGTCGACCTGGCCTCGGTACTGCACGGCGGGCGGGTCGAGGCGTGCAGCAACATGTTCTACTCGTCGCCGGCCAACGTGCTCGCCCCCGGCCGCGCCCGCGTCATGTCCGACGGCTGGGAGACCTCGCGCCGTCGCGACGACGGCAACGACTGGTTGACGATCCGGCTGGCCGCGCCGGGCATCCTGCACGACGTCGTCATCGACACGTCTCGCTTCGTGGCCAACGCACCCGGCTGGGCCCGGCTGTCCGACGCCGAGACCGGGGCCGAACTGCTGCCCCGCACCCGACTGCTGCCCGACACCGAACATCGGTACCGGCTCAACTCATCAGCACCCGTGCGCCTCGTCCGGCTCGACATCTATCCCGACGGTGGCCTGTCCCGGCTGCGCCTGAACGGTGCGGTCCCGGACGACCAGCACGAACCGCTGGCCCAACGCTGGCTCGACCTACTGCCGCCCGACCAGGCCGCGGCAGTCGCCCATGATCAATTCTTTGACTGAGGAGGCGGGAATGACGGAGCACATGACGATGGTCACCGCGAGCGGCCTCGAGGTGACAGGCCCGGTCGTCGCCGGCCAGGAAGCCGTGCTCACCGACGCTGCGCTGGAATTCGTCGCCGGCCTGCACCGCCGCTTCGCACCGACCCGCGCTGAGCTCCTGCGCCGACGGGAGGACAAGCGCAACGAGGTCGCCCGCACCGGGCGCCTGGACTTCCTGCCCGAGACGGCGCACATCCGCGAGGGTGACTGGACGGTGGCGCCCGCGCCGGCGGATCTGCGTGATCGCCGCGTCGAGATCACCGGGCCCACCGAGCGCAAGATGATGATCAACGCGCTGAACTCCGGGGCCAAGGTGTGGCTGGCCGACCTGGAGGACGCCAACACCCCGCACTGGCGCAACGTCGTCGGCGGCCAGGTGAACCTGCAGGACGCGGTGCGCGGTACCGCGTCCCTCGCCGGCCCAGACGGGCGCGAGTACAAGCTGCGCAAGGGCGCGCCACTCGCCACGATCGTGGTCCGCCCGCGCGGGTGGCACCTCGACGAACGGCACATCAAGGTCGACGGCGAGCCAGCTGTCGCCGCACTCGTCGACTTCGGCCTGTACTTCTTCCACAACGCGAAAGCCCTACTGGAAAAGGGATCCGGCCCGTACTTCTACCTGCCGAAGATGGAGAGCCATCTCGAGGCTCGGCTCTGGAATGACGTGTTCACCGCCGCCCAAGAGGAGCTGGGCGTGCCGCACGGCAGCATCCGCGCGACGGTGCTCATCGAGACGATCCCCGCCGCGTTCGAGATGGCGGAGATCCTCTACGAACTGCGCGAGCACGCGTCCGGTCTCAACGCCGGCCGCTGGGACTACTTGTTCAGCATCATCAAATACTTCCGCGACGCCGGCCCCGACTTCGTCCTGCCCGACCGCGCATCCGTCACGATGACCGCGCCGTTCATGCGCGCCTACAGCGAGTTGCTCGTGCGCACCTGTCACGCCCACGGTGCGTTCGCGATCGGCGGAATGGCCGCGTTCATCCCGTCCCGGCGCGATGCCGAGGTGAACGAGCGCGCGTTCGCGAAGGTCCGCGAGGACAAGCAGCGCGAGGCCGGCGATGGCTACGACGGTTCGTGGGTGGCTCACCCGGGCATGGTCGACCTGTGTGCCGAGGTGTTCGACGCCACGCTCGGCGAGCGCCCCAACCAGCTCGACCGCCTGCGCGACGACGTCGTCCCCGACGGCGCCGCCCTGATCGACCTGCACGGTGTCGACGGCTCGGTGACGAGCGAGGGCCTGCGGGCGAACGTCAGCGTCGGGCTGCGCTATCTCGCGGCCTGGCTCAGCGGCAACGGTGCCGCCGCCATCGACAACCTCATGGAGGACGCCGCCACCGCCGAGATCTCCCGCTCGCAGATCTGGCAGTGGGTGCATGGGGGCGTCACCCTCACCGACACCGGCGAGACTGTCACGGCCGAACTGGTCCGCACGATGCTGGCCGACATTGAGCTGGAGGGCCCCGACGCCGACACGGCCCGCACCCTGTTCGAGCGGGTCGCCCTCGACGATGACTTCGCGACGTTCCTGACCCTGCCTGCTTACGAGTTGATCGACTGATGCTCGACCCGAGGTTCGCCGACCGGCTCGACGCGGCACTGGCCGACGACGACGCCGAGCGAGCTCGCCGCTACCCCGGCACCGCACCCGCACGACAGCCGGTGCACACCGTCTACATCCCCGCTGACCGGGTCAACACGAAGACGCCCGCCGAGTGGGGCGCTGCCGCGCTGGCGGCGCTCGACGCGCACGGCCCGCTGACCGACTTCGACGAGTCGATCACCGCGCTGGTACGGGCCAAGCTGGCCAGCCAACCCGTCGAGGACCTGCGCATCGATCTCGAGGACGGCTACGGCATCCGGCCGGACGAGACCGAGGATGCCGACGCCGGCGCGGCGGCCGACGCCCTCATCGGGATGCTGGCCGACGACGCGGCGCCGACCTACTCGGGCGTGCGGATCAAGTCCCTCGAAGCGCCGACCCGCCGCCGCGCGCTGCGCAGCATCGACCTGTTCCTCGACATCCTGCTCGCGGCCGGGCCACTACCGGCCGGGTTCCGGATCACCCTGCCCAAGGTCACCTCGGTTCGGCAGGTCACCTCGATGGTCGAGCTCTGCCAGGCGCTGGAGCAGGCGTACGACCTCGACACCCCACTGTCCTTCGAACTGCAGGTCGAGACGCCGCAGGCGATCATCGGCCCGGACGGCACGGCCTTGGTCGCGCGCATGATCCACGCGGCGGCGGGGCGCTGCGCGGGGCTGCACTACGGCACCTACGACTACAGCGCGTCGCTGGGCATCGCGGCGGCCTACCAGAGCATGGAACACCCGGCCGCCGACCACGCCAAAGCCGTCATGCAGGTGGCCGCGGCCGGCACCGGCGTCCCCGTCTGCGACGGCTCGACCAACGTGCTGCCCGTCGGCGACACAGCGGCGGTGCGCGCGGCCTGGGCGCTGCACGCCCGGCTGGTCCGGCGCTCGCTCGAGCGCGGTTACTACCAGGGCTGGGACCTGCATCCCGCGCAACTGCCGACCCGCTTCGCCGCCACGTTCGCGTTCTACCGCGACGGCACACCGGCCGCGGCCGCCCGGCTGCGCGCCTACCGCGAGCGGCAGTCCTCGGGCATCCTGGACGAGCCGGCGACCGCCCGCGCGCTCGCCGACTTCCTGCAGCGCGGCGTCGACTGCGGCGCCGTCGACCCGTTGCCCGTTGAGTGACGTATCCACATGATCAGAGACGGCGAATTTCGCCGTCTCTGATCTTGGAGATACGTCACTCAACCGGCTTGGTCAGCTCACGAGGCGACGGCTGTAGTGCCTGAACGGTGACCTAGCCCAGATTGTGTCTGCCAGTGGGCACGGCATAATCGAGGTAATCCGGCAGACCTCGGGCGCCGCAAACGTGCCCGAACGCTGCGTACCGGCGCGTCCACCCGAGCGGGGTGCTGTACCACGTCATGACCGAACTGAACCAGGGCGCGTTGCGGGTCCTGACTTTCGCGCGCAACGGGGTTCGGTCACATCCCGCCACGGCCCTGGCGATCGCCGGCTTCATCGCCGCCAGCGTCGTCGTCGTCGCCGGCGGCCGGATCGGCACGGTCAAGGCCACCATCCCCCTCACGACCTGGTTGGGGCTGCTGTCGGCCCAGGGCCGCGGTTCCGGTGACTACCTGCCTGGCACCCTCATGCTCGGCGCGATCATCGCCCTGATCGGGCTGTGGATCATCGCGATCCGGCTGTTCCGCTCCGGCGAGCGCGCCGAGCGCCGGGTGTGGTGGATCGCCGGCGCCTGGTCGATCCCGTTCGTGGTCGGCCCACCGATGCTCAGCAACGATGTATGGACCTACGCCGCCCAGGGCCTCATGCAGCGCAACGGCCTGGACCCGTACTCGGTCGGACCGTCAGCGCTGGGCAACGTCCACGTGGTGGCCGCGGTCGACCCGGCGTGGCGCAGCCTGCCGAGCCCGTACGGGCCGCTGGCCACGACCGTCCAGCACCTGGCCATCGCCATCAGCGGTGGCAGCCCGCTCGGCGCGGCACTCGTGTTCCGGGCGCTGGGCGTCGTGTGTTTCATCGCGATCGGCCTACTCGCCGCCGATCTGGCCGGTCGGCGTCGCATCCAGGCCCTGACTTTGACGATCCTCAACCCCCTGCTGCTGTTGCACGTCGTCTCGGGTGCGCATCTCGAGGGCATCATGTGCGCGCTGCTGCTGGGCGCACTCGTCGCGGCCAACCAGGGCCGTTGGCTGCTGGCGGTCGTGGTGGCCTGCGCGGCCGGATCGGTCAAGGCACCGGCCTTCATCGCGGTCCTCGCCATCATCGCCATGCACGGCGAGGGTTACCGGGGCTGGGCGGCGTGGCGGATCATGGCGCGCGACATCGCGCTGGCGGCCGTCAGCATCCTGGGCATGACCGTGATCGTGCGCAACGGCTGGGGCTGGCTACAGGCGCTGAACACCCCCACGCTCGGCCACACGCCGCTCGCGCCCGCCAGCCTCGTCGCCGACCTGTTCGACCCAGTCGTCAGAGCCGCGTCCTTCGATGATCTGGCCGCCGGTGGTCGCATCACCACGATGCTCGCCGCGGTGTGCATCGTCATCTACCTGACCGTGACCGCCCGCCGGCGCCCGCTACCGCGCACGGTTGGCTACGGGCTGCTCGCCGTCGGGTTGCTCGGCCCGGTGGTCTACCCCTGGTACCTGCTCTGGGCCGTCGTCTGCCTCGCGCCGACGGCGCGGGCCGCGCACCGCGACTGGATCGTGCTCATCAGCGCGTTCGCCTGCGTCCTGAACCCGCCTGGGTTCACCAGCACCATCTCCACCGAGCTCAGCATCGCCGCGCTGGTCCTAGTCGGCGTGATATTGGCCCTGCAGCATCGGGCCCGCAGCCGCGCGGGCACTGCGGCCGAGGCGCCAAGTGGCACCGCCGCCGTCGGCCCCGATGCTGCCGTTGAGCCCGACCCGCCCCCGGCGCCCAGGGTTGCGCCGACACCCGAGACGCCGCGGGTCAGCGTGGGCGGCTGACCAGCCGGGCGCCCCGACCCGGAACGGTGGTGACGTTGCGGGTGCGCGAGAACTCCGGTCGGCCGACCGGCTCGATGTCGACGCGGGCCAGCACGGCCTTGAGAACGGCCTGGGCCTCGACCATCGCCAGGGCGGCGCCCAAGCAGCGACGGATGCCGCCACCGAAGGGGATCCAGGTGGCCGGCGGCGGGTTGCCGTCCAGGAACCGCTCCGGCCGGAACTCCTCGGGCGACGGATACACCGATGGCGTGCGCTGGACGAGGTAGATCGACGGGAACACCACCACGTCGGCGGGCAGGTCGTAACCGCCGACCCGCACCGGCTTGGCCAGCCGCCGCGCAACCTGGGCGATGACCGGCCGCAGCCGCATGGACTCCTTCACGACTGCTTCGAGATAGCGCTCGTCGCTCTCGTCGGCGGCCCGCTGCACGCGGCGCAGCACCGCAGGGCGCCGGGCCAGGTCGTGCAACGTCCAGGCCAGCGTCGAGGCGGTCGTCTCATGCCCGGCCAGCAGCAGCGTGACGAGGTGGTCGCGCAACTCGGCATCGGTCTGCGTCGGATCGGCGACCAGCAGCTTGGATAGCACGTCGGTTCGCCCGGCCAGGTCGGGCACCTGACGCCGGTCGGCGATCTCGGCATAGATCAGCGCGTCGGTCGTCTCCTTGAGCTTGCGGAAGCG
>JAOPWD010000319.1 GCA_025965875.1 Pseudonocardiales bacterium | reverse complement strand
GACCAGATTCCGCACAGCAAACGCGGGATGATCACTGCCCGGTGGGCCAACACAATTCCGACCGACCGACCGGGTGAGCCGAGGCAGGTAGCAACCGAGGTTCGCGCTCGTCCCGCCGGTACCAGCACCGACGACGATCCAGCGCGGGACCGAGTGCCGCTCGGGCTGCAGTCGAGGTCGTCGACGGCTCAGGACCCCGCCGCACGGCGGTCGCGGATAACACGCGCCGGCACACCGACGGACACGCTGTAGGCCGGCAGGTCGCGAGTGACCACGGCATTCGCACCCACGACGGCGCCCTCGCCGATCGTGACGCCGCGAGACACCGTGACCTTGGTGCCCAGCCACACGTTTCGCTCGATCCGGACGCGGGATTTGACGATGCCCTGGTCCTTGATCGGCATCTCCAGATCGGCGAACTTGTGGTCGAAGTCAGAGATGTAGACGTTGTCCGCGATCAGCGCGGAGTCGCCGATCTCGACGTCGAGGTAGCAGTTGATCGAGATGTCGCGCGCCAACACGCCCTTGTCGCCAAGGCTGAGCGTGCCCTCGTGACAACGCAGCGCGGTGCGCACGCCGAGATGGATCCACCGGCCGAGGATCAGCCGGCCGTAGCCGCGGCGGGCGTAGAGCTCGGCGCCGCGGTCCATGAAGACGAAGCCCCGCGTGATCACGTGCGGATTGCGCAGCTTGAACCGGAAGAACCGCCAGTACCGGATCAGGTACCACGGCGTGTACGCCCGGTTGCGCAGCACCCAGCGCAGCGAGGCGAGCGTGCAGAACCGCGCACTGCGCAGCGGCTCGGCCTCAGGACGCTGCAGCATCCGCACCGTCCACTCCGAGCGCGCGAGCCAGGTCGGCGGGCGTGGCGCAGATCCTCCTTGGCTGCGCCGCGACGAGCTCGCCGGGCATCGCG
Organism: Pseudonocardiales bacterium; assembly: GCA_025965875.1. Lineage (GTDB taxonomy): Bacteria > Actinomycetota > Actinomycetes > Mycobacteriales > Jatrophihabitantaceae > QHCC01. The sequence continues at coordinate 20,403 of JAOPWD010000319.1, read as the reverse complement.
TAGCCCCAGCCGGCGCCAATGGCGGCAATCCCGTGGGTACGCGCCCCCTCGATGTCGTGCACGCGGTCGCCGACCATCTGCACGGTGTCCCGGTCCGGCTGCCCCAGCCGGGCCAGCACCTTGCCGATGACCAGCGCCTTCGTCCGCAGCGAACCATCCAGCTCGTCGCCGCCGACGGTCTCGAAGAACTCGGTCAGGCCGAGGTACTCCACGATCGGCACGGCGAAGTGCTCGGGCTTGCTGGTGGCCACCGCCAGCCGCACCCCCTGCGCGCGCAGTCCTGCGAGCACCTCGCGGATACCCGCGTAGAGCGACGTTTCGTACATGCCCTCGCGTCCGTAGTGATCGCGGTAGGCGGCGATCACGTCGGGCAGGGCCGCCTCGCCGATCAGCGGCGGCAGCGACTGGTAGAACGGCGGGCCGAGCAGCGCCCGCTCGGTAAGCGGGTCCAGCCGCGGCAGGCCGTTGACGTCGAACGCGTGCCGCAGCGAGCCGAGGATGCCCGGGGCCGAGTCGGACAGGGTGCCGTCCAGATCGAACATGATCACGGGGTTACCGACCATTGCTACGGCTTCAGACCGGTGATCTCAGCGTTGTAGAACAACCCCTGCGGCACGACGTGCTCGAGCACCCGGTCGACCGCCGAGAAGCGCTGCCACGACTTCAGCGCGAAGTTCGCCCAACGCATGCCCAGCTTGTCCCTCGCGACGGCGCACTCGAACGTCCGCACCGGCCAGCCGAACCACGCGGCGGTGAGCTCCGCGGTGGTGACGCGAACCGCGCTGGCGCCCGCCCGTCGGGCCGTGGCCGCCAGCTCCGCCGGCGGGAAGGTGTGGATGTCGACGACTGCTTCCAGCGCGGCCGCCCGGGAGGACTCGTCCAGCTCCTCCTGCGGGCGCCGCCAGCCGGCCAGCGCCGGCAGCCTGGTGGCGCGCGTCGTCGCCCACCAGGTGAGCCGCGACAGCCTTCGCGCGATGACGTCGCCGTGGCGGGTGGGCTCGCCGGCGAAGACGAAGCGGCCGCCGGGCTTGAGCACCCGCAGCACCTCGCGGAAGGCAAGCTCGACGTCCGGGATGTGGTGCAGCACGGCGTGCCCGACGACGAGGTCGAAGCTGTTGTCGTCGTAGGGCAGCAGTTCAGCGTCGGCGACCCGCCCGGCCACCTCGAAGCCGAGCGAGCGCGCATTGCGCTGCGCCACCTCGACCATGCCCGGGCTCAGGTCCGTGACGTGGCCTTCATCCAGCACGCCGGCCAGCTTGAGGTTCAGCGTGAAGAACCCGGTGCCGCAGCCGAGCTCCAATGAGGTCCGGTACGGCCAGCCCGCGCGCCCGGCCACGTGCTCGAAGCGATCACGCGCGTAGTCGATGCAGCGCTGATCAAAGGAGATCGACCACTTCTCGTCGTAGGTGCCGGCCTCCCAGTCGTGATAGAGGATGTTCGCCAGCTTCGGGTCATCCCAAGCCTTGGCAACCTCCTCAGCCGAGGCGGGTTGCGACGTCACTCGGGCACGCCGGTGAACTTGGCTTTGCCGGGGCCGTCTTCGATGAAGGACTTCATGCCGATGCTGCGGTCGTCGGTGGCGAACAGGGACGCGAACAGGTGGGACTCCAGGCGCAGGCCGTTGCGCAGATCTCCGTCCAGACCGCCGTCGATCGCGGCCTTGGCCGCCGCCAACGCGAGGGCGGGGCCCTTGGCGAACTTGGCCGCCAAGGCCAGCGCGGTCGGGTAGACGTCGGCCGCCGGGACCACCACGTCGACCAGACCGATGTCGAGGGCCTCGTCGGCCTCGACGAACCGACCGCTGTAGATCAGGTCCTTCGCCTTGGCCGGGCCGATCAGCCGGGGCAGTCGCTGGGTGCCGCCGGCGCCGGGAATGATGCCGAGCAGGATCTCGGGCTGGCCCCATCGGGCGTTGTCCGCGCTGACCCGGAAGTCGGCGGTCAACGCGAGCTCGCAGCCACCACCGAGGGCGTAGCCGGTGACGGCCGCGATCACCGGTTTGGGCAGCTCCGCGAGCGCCGCCAGCGAGGACGAGAGCCGATCCGCGTCGCGCATCATCATCTCGTGGTCCTGCCCGGCGAACTCCTTGACGTCGGCCCCCGCCGCGAACACCTTCTCGCCGCCGTACAGAACCACCGCGCGCACCGAGTCGTCGGACCGCAGCTGGGCGGCGGCGGCCCGCAGCTCCTCCTGCATCTGGGTATTGAGGGCGTTCATCGGCGGCCGGGTGAGCCGGATCGTCGCGACCCCGAGCGGCGAGCCCGCCGATCCGTCGCCGACCTCGACCTGCACCAGCTCAGCCATCGATAACCCCATCGTCGGTGAATACGACCGAACCGGAGCTTAGTGGTCTGTCTGCGACATGACCTGGCGGCGCCTGTCGCAGACAGACCACCAGGTCACGGCGCTCAGACGGCGCGCGCGTACCACCGGCCCTTGCGTCGCTCGACACGTAGCGCCAGGCCGAACGTCGCCGACAGATGCACGTCAGTGAGCACGTCGCGGACCAGCCCGGCCGCCACCACCGCGCCGTCGCGCAGCAGGAGGACATGCGAGACACCTGGCGGCAGTTCCTCGACGTGGTGCGTCACGAGCACCGAGGCGGGCGCGTCCGGGTCGTCGGCGAAGCGGGTCAGCCGCCGCAGCAGGTCCTCGCGACCGCCGAGGTCCATGCCCGCCGCCGGTTCGTCGAGCAGCAGCAACTCCGGGTCGGTCATCAGCGCGCGGGCGATCTGCACCCGCTGCCGCTCCCCCTCGCTCAGCGTGCCGAAGGTGCGCTCCGCCAGGTCACCCACCCCGACCCGCTCGAGCAGCTTGACCGCCCGCCGTACGTCAGCGCGGCCGTAAGCCTCCCGCCAACGGCCCAGCACCGCGTAGCTCGCGCTCACCACCACGTCGAGAACGCGCTCGCCGTTCGGGATGCGCTGCGCCACGGACGCGCTGGCCAGGCCGATACGGGGCCGTAGTTCGAACACATCCACCGCACCGAGTCGCTCGCCGAAGACGTAGGCGCATCCCTCGGTCGGGTGCATGATGGCCGCGGCGATCTGGAGGAGCGTCGTCTTTCCTGCGCCGTTCGGGCCGAGCACCGCCCAGCGCTCGTCCTCCTCGACCGTCCAGGTGACCCGGTCGAGCAACTTCTTCGGGCCACGCCGGACTGTGACGTCGACGAACTGCAGCACCGCGTCGGGGTTGACTTCGGCCACATCCCCAATCAAAGCGCACCCGACGGGCCAAGTGTCGTAGGTGGGGGTCAGTCGGCCGGCCCGGTGATCAGCGTGATCGTCGCGTGGTGCGCCTGCCCGGCTGAGTCCACCCAACTGACGGCGACGCTCTGGCCCGGCTTGTGGGTGCCTATTGCGCTACGCAGCGCCGAGCTGGATCCGACCGGTGTCCCACCCACGTCGGTGATCACGTCGCCAGCCGCGATCCCCGCTTTCGCGGCCGGCCCGCCGGCGAGGGCGGACTGGACGAGCGCCCCTGCAGTGGTCGGACTGTCTGCGACCGAGACGCCGAGGAAGCCGGGGAGGCCGATGTGGATCGTGGCCGACGCCTTGCCCGCCTCGATCTGGTCGGCGACCGCTGTCGCCGTGTTGATCGGGATGGCAAACCCGACCGGCGTGTTGAGGGTGCCGGCCGAGGCCGCCGTGTCCATGCCGATCACGTGGTTCGCGGAGTCGTAAAGGGGTCCCCCGGAGTCACCCGCCTGGATCGGTGCGTCGGTCTCGATCATCCCGGTCAACCGCTCGGGGTTCTGGCCGTTCTGGTCAGTGGCCGTCAGCGATTGGTTGAGTGCCACGATCGTGCCGATGGCCGCACTCGGTGTCCCGCCGGTGCCGCCCGCATTTCCGACGCCGGTGACCGCGGCGCCTACCTGCAACCCGGTCGAACTACCCAAGTCGGCAGTCTGTAGCCCGGAGGCGTTCTGCAGTTGGAGCACCGCGACATCCTGCGTCGGGGCGGTGCCGACGACGGTGGCCGTGTACGTCTTGCCTGTCGTCACCACCTGTACCGAGATGCTCGTCGCGCCGTCGATGACGTGGTTGTTGGTGAGGATCTCGCCGCTCGAGGTGAGCACCATACCGGTTCCGGCCGCCTTGGCGCCCTGGTATTGCAGCACGGTGTTGATGTCCACGACGCCGATCTGCTGCGCCGCCGAGGCCGTGCCGGTCGTCGGGGTGGACCCGCCCGGCACCGGGTTGGAGCCGCTGGGCAGCTGGCTGGGCGGCTGGCCGCCGCTGCCTTGCCGATCCATCGCCGGGCCGCTCTGCACGATCGAGCCCAGGCCGCTGACGATCTGTGGCTGGGTGCTCGACACGGCCACCGCGATCACTGCGCCCGAGGCGACGAGCGCCGTGGCTCCGACGACCAGACCCGTCCGGCGCCGATGCGACACGGGCGCAGCCGGTGCGGCAGGTGCGGCCGGCGCGAGGAAGCCGTGAGGGTCTGGCTGCTGGTACATCCTGATCCACCTCCGTCGGCCAGCCCGGCACTCGGGCGGCTCGGCCTCCAGGTAACAGTGTCTGTCCCGCCGCCAGCTGTGAACAGCCGCTGCGCTACCTGAGAGACGCGGGCGACCGGCCCCGGCTTCGTCCGCCGCGGCGGACGAAGCGGCATTGACTACAGTCGCCAGCGATGCTGCCCGAGAGAGCCACCACCACGGAGGCCGTGCCCAACGATCGGGCCTGGCCGGGTCGGCCGTTCCCGCTCGGGGCGAGCTGGGACGGCGAGGGGGCGAACTTCGCACTCTGGTCGACGACCGCGACGGCGGTCAGCGTCTGCCTGTTCGACGAAGCTGGGGGTCCCCCCGGCAACGAGCGCAGGGGGCCAGCCGCCGGGCGAGGCAACGAGACGCAGGTTCCGCTCGACGAAACGACCTACCACGTATGGCATGGCTACCTGCCCGGCATCGGTCCTGGGCAGCGCTACGGCTTCCGGGTCGACGGGCCGTACGATCCGGCCAAGGGCGTGTTCCACAACCGGGCCAAGTTGCTCGTCGACCCGTACGCGCGGGCGCTCGAGGGCGAATTCATCGACCATCCCGCGGTCTACGCCGACAACGCAGAGGATTCGGCGCCCTACATCCCCCGCTCGGTGCTCGTCCACGAGGGATTCCCGTGGGGCGACGACCACCGACCCAACGTCCCGTGGGACGACACGGTCATCTACGAGACGCATCTGCGCGGCTTCACCATGCAGCACCCCGGCATCCCGCCCGAGCTGCGCGGAACCTACGCCGGGCTCGCCCACCCGGTCGCCATCGACTACCTGCGCAGCCTCGGCATCACCGCCGTCGAGCTGATGCCCATCCACCACTTCATCACCGAGCCGGCGCTACAGCGCCGCGGGATGCCCAACTACTGGGGCTACAACTCGATCGGCTTCTTCGCTCCGCACACCGCCTACTCGTCCCAGGCAGGGGCCGACGGCGGCGGCGCGGTGCGCGAGTTCAAGGCGATGGTGCGCGCACTGCACACCGCCGGGATCGAGGTCATCCTGGACGTCGTCTACAACCACACGGGAGAAGGCAACCCCGACGGCCCGGTGCTCTCCTTCAAGGGCATCGACAACCACGGGTACTACCGCCACGACGTCGACGATCCGTCGAAGTACGCCGACTACACCGGCTGCGGCAACACCTTCGACTCCCGGCTGGCCTTCCCGCTGCAGCTGATCACCGATTCGCTGCGGTACTGGATCACCGAGATGCACGTCGACGGCTTCCGCTTCGACCTCGCCTCTGCGCTGGCCCGCTCGCTGCTCGTCGTCGACAAGCTGTCGTCGTTCTTCGACACGATCCACCAGGATCCCGTTATTTCCCAGGTGAAACTCATCGCCGAACCGTGGGACATCGGCGACGGCGGCTACCAGGTCGGCGAGTTCCCGCCGCTGTGGACGGAGTGGAACGGCAAGTACCGCGACACGGTGCGTTCGTTCTGGGCCTTCGGCGCCGACGGGGTCCGCGACCTGGCCTACCGGCTCAGCGGCTCGTCGGATCTCTACGGCGACGACGGCCGGCTGCCGATCGCGTCGATCAACTTCGTCACCGCGCACGACGGCTTCACGATGCGCGACCTGGTGTCCTACGAGCGCAAGCACAACGAGCCCAACGGCGAGGGCAATCGCGACGGCACCGACGACAACCGGTCGTTCAACGGCGGCGTCGAAGGTGACCCGGCACCGCCCGACGTGGCGACCTTGCGGTTACGGCAAGCGCGCAACCTGCTGACGACGCTGCTGCTCTCGACCGGGGCGCCGATGCTCGTGGCCGGGGACGAGCGCTGGCGCACGCAGGGCGGCAACAACAACGCGTACTGCCAGGACAACCCGGTGTCGTGGATTGACTGGACATCGTCGCCGGAGAGCGAAGACATGCTGACCCTGGTGCGCAGGCTGCTCGCGGTGCGGCGCTCGGCTCCGGTGCTGCGGCAACCGGCATTCTTCGAGGGCCGCCCGGTGGCCGGCGGCGACGGCTCCAAGGACCTGGCCTGGTTCCACCCCGCCGGACGCGAACTGTCGCCCGAGGACTGGTTCGACAGCGACCTGCGCTCGATCGGGATGTATCTCGACGGACGCGGCCTGCGTCATCGCGGGGCCCGCGGGCAGATGATCACCGACGACTCCTACCTGCTCATGCTGCACTCCGGCGACAACGCCGCGACCTTCCGACTGCCCGGGCTGCCTTGGGCGGCGGCGTACGAGGTGGTCATCGACACCACCCGGATCGGTGGCGTCCCTGATCGGGACACGGCGCACATCGCGGCCGGTGTGGAACTGCCGATCGGCCCGCGCAGTTCGCTGCTGCTGCGGGTCAAGCGGGACTGATCGGCCGGGCGCGACCCAGTGCTGCCTCAGCCGTATGAAGCCGCGGTACGGTGCCTCGACGGGCGCTCATCCGGGAGTGACTGCTCGCGGAGGAACTGAGACGAGGCCTGGTGAATCAGGACGCCGATCGGGTCAGCTGGGCACTCGAGGTTGCGCGCGCAATCGAAGAACTCCCGGCTGCTGAGCGCAGCGTCGTCAGGCTGGCCTACTTCGAGCAGCTCTCGCAGGCGCGCATCGCGGAGAGACTTTCGCTGTCCAAGCGCGAGGTGAGCGGCGTCTTGGCGGCAGGGATGTCGCGCCTGACCGCGCTGCTTGGACTGACCACAGCCAGTTAGCCCGCCTGCGCCCCGAGCGGGACTGGCCGCGCCAGCAGGGCGCCCACGATGGCGCCGTAGGCCAGGTGATCGGCCACCTGCGGCAGGACCGGCAGGTCCCGGACGGCCGTGAGCCGCGCCGAGTCGGACACGTGGGCCAGGCCGAGGTCCAGCGCCGCGATGACCAGTCCGGCGCCGGCGCCCCACAGCGACCCGCCCGCTGGTGTCCGTCGGGGCGAGCCCGGCACCACGGCCAGCGCCTGGGCCCAGCCGAGGGACAAGGCGACGTGCACTCCGGCGGCGGCAACGAGCAGCCGTGGACGGCTCGTCGCACTCGGCAGCAGCATCGACCCGGCGGCCAGTGACGGCTCCAACGGATCCGTGCGGGTGGCCAGCGCCCACACCGTCGACGGGACGCCGCTGAGCACGGCGGCCACGGTCCCGGCCCGCAGCGCCGCGCGCATCACCAGGTCTCCGTCACCTTCGACAGGCCGCGGGGACGGTCCGGGTCGCCGCCGCGGTCCAGCGCCAGCCGCCAGGCCAGTTGCTGCAGCGGCAGGATCTCCAGGATCGGCAGCAATTCCTCGGCAATGCCGGCGCTGGCAACTGGCAGCCCGCCGTCAGGCCCCACCAGCAGCACGTTGGCCCCGGACTCGGCCAGGCGCGCGACGACCGGGGCCATCGCGGCGCCGCCGGCGCCGGGCGTGACGATCGCGATCACCGGCAGGTCCGGGTCGACCATCGCGAGCGGACCGTGCAGCAGGTCGGCACCGGAGAACGCCTGCGCCGACAGGTAGGACGTCTCCATCACCTTGAGCGCCGCCTCGCGAGCCGTCGGGTAGGAGAAGCCGCGGGCGGTCGTGACGAGCCGCTGGGTGAACCGGTACCGCTCGGCCGCGGCGTAGGCCTGCGGCCCGAACGCCAACGTGCGAGCCGCCGCGTCGGGCACCGCGTCGGCGTCGCCCCCACACAGCAGCAGGTACAGCGCGAGCAGTTCGGCCGTGTAGGTCTTGGTCGCGGCGACGGCCAGTTCCAGGCCCGCTCGGATGTCGACATGGTGCGCGGCGGCCGCAGCCAGCGGCGAGGACGGATTGTTGGTGACCGCCACCGTCAGCGCGCCGCAGGCCCGGGCCGCTTCGACCGAGCCGACCAGGTCCGGCGACCCCCCGGACTGGCTCACCGCGAGAAACAGCACCTCCGACAGATCCGGCCGCGCGCCGTACACCGTGAGCGTCGAGGGCGAGGCGAGCCCGGCCGGCAGTTGCAGCCCTACCTCGGCGAGGTACTTGGCGTAGAGCGCAGCGTGGTCACTCGTCCCCCGGGCGGCGATCAGCACGAACCGCGGCCGGTAGGCCTCGATGTGGGCGCGCACCGCCGCGATCTCGTCGACCCCTTCGGCGATCAGCCGGGCCAGCACGGTCGGCTGCTCGGCGACCTCGGCCGCCATCAGCGCACCTGGGGCCACCGTGCCATCAGGGTTAGTCATCCAGGTGACCTCTTCGACGGAATGGACTAGACCACTACGATCCTGCATGGTTCACTTGTGGCTGTCAATGGTTTAGACAACTTAGCGACCTGACTCGGACGAGGAGAGCGCCGGTGTCCAGCGCCGAAGGGCAGAGCCTCCGCGAGCCGAAGTACTACACGGTGAAACGGCACCTGCTCGAGGTCACCGATTCCCTCCTGCCCGGCAGCCCGGTGCCCACCGAACGGGTACTGGCGGCCGAGTTGGGCACCTCGCGCACAACGGTCCGGCAGGCGTTGTTCGAGCTCGTCGCCGAGGGCCGGCTGGTGCGCCGGCAGGGGTCGGGCACCTACGTCGCCGAGCCGAAGATGACCTGGCCGCTGCAGATGGCGAGCTTCACCGAGCAGGCCACCGCGAACGGCCTCACCGCGTCGAACCAGCTGCTCTCGGCCGTTCGCGGCCAGGCCGAGCCCGACGTGGCCGGGCGACTGGGCATCGGGGCCGGCGCGGCAGCATTCCGGATCGAGCGGCTCCGGCTGGCCGACGACCGTCCGATCGCCGTCGAGGTCTCCTACCTGTCCGCGGCCCGCTTCCCCCAGCTGGCCCGGCACCTGCGCCGCGGCTCGTCGCTCTACGCCGTCCTGCACGAGCACTACGGCGTGGTGCCGGCGAGCGCCCAGGAGTCGATCTCGACGGCGCCCGCGACGCCTCGCGAGGCCGCCCTGCTCGACACCGACACCGGCGCGCCGATGCTGGTGCTCGGCCGGCACAGCTTCGACGGGACCGGGGCTCCGGTCGAGTGGGTCACCAGTTGGTACCGCGGCGACCGGGTCACCCTCATCGCGAACTTGAGACCGTGACGGTCCTGACGAACGCGCGGGTCGTCACACCGCGCGGCGTGCTCGAGCCCGGGTGGGTGTCGGTCGCGGGCGGGCGCATCGCAGACATCGGGACGGGCGCCGCGCCGGCGGGGGCGCACGACGACCTGGGCGGTGCTTGGCTGCTGCCCGGCTTCATCGACCTGCACGTGCACGGTGGCGGGGGCCACGATGCCACGGCCTCGCCGGAGGACCTGGCCGCGGCGGTCGCGTACCACCGCAGCCACGGCACCACGCGCACCCTGGTCTCGCTGGTCACCGCGCCAATCGAGACCCTGATCCGGGAACTCGGCTGGATCGCCGACCTGGTCGAAGCCGGCCCGTCAGCCGCCGGGCACGTGGTCGGCGCGCACCTCGAGGGGCCGTTCCTGTCGCACACCCGATGCGGCGCGCAGAACCCGGCGCACCTGTTGCCGCCGGACCGAGCCTCGTTCGCGGCGCTCGTCGAGGCGGCCCGCGGGACCTTGCGCAGCGTCACCATCGCGCCCGAGCTTCCCGGCGCGCTCGACCTGATCGCCGACATCCGCGACGCCGGCGCCGTGGCCGCGATCGGGCACACCGACGCCGGGTACGCCCAAGTCCGGGCAGCCATCGACGCAGGCGTGACCCTGGCGACGCACCTGTTCAACGCGATGCCGCCAATGAACCACCGTGCACCGGGCGCTGCCGGTGCGGCGCTCGCGGCCGGCATCCGCTGCGAGGTGATAAACGACGGCGTGCACGTCCACCCGGCCGTGACGGCCCTCGTCGCGCAGGTACCCGGCCGGCTCGTGCTCATCACCGACGCGATCGAGGCGGCCGGCGCCGGCGACGGCGACTACGTCCTCGGCGCCCAGCAGGTGCAGGTGAGCGACGCGCAGGCCCGGCTGACGACCACTGGATCGCTGGCGGGCAGCACGCTCACGATGGACGACGCAGTGCGCCGGGCCGTGCTCGACAGCGGACTGAGCGTCGAGGCCGCATCGGCCGGCGCGTCGGGCAATCCGGCCCGAGTGCTCGGCACCGGCGACGTGTGCGGCTCGATCACGCCGGGCCACGATGCCGACCTGGTCGTGCTCGACGCCGACCTGCGGGTGACGCGGGTGATGGCCGCCGGCGGATGGTGCGACGCGCTCAGGCCGACGTGATGACACCCAATTCGGAGGGCACCGCAAGCAGGTCGTTCTTGGGCAGCACCCGGACCGTGTAGCCGAACGGGCCCGTCCGCTGCAACGGGATGTCGCCCTCGAAACGGCTGGTCCCGTCGGTCTCGACCGCCTTGAGTGCTACCGCGTCGACCTCGGTCAGCCGATCATCGGCGTCCACGGCACCGTAGACCGCCTCGACGCACACGTCGTCAGGCAGAAGCCCGTTGAGGGCAACCTCGGCCCGAAGGGTGAGCACGCTGCCGAGCTGGGACTCGCCGCTGAGCTGGGAGTCGACGTGCAGCACCGTGACACCCGGCCACGCGTTCAGCACGCCGGCACGCCAGCCGGCCAGCGCGCGGGCCGCCGCGAAATCGTCAGCCAACATCCGGGCCGCGGACGTGGCAGCCGGCGCGTACAGCGTGCGCACGTAATCGCTGACCATCCGCGACGCGAGCACCTTCGGGCCCAGTGACTTGAGCGTGTGCCGGACCATCTGCACCCAGCGGGTCGGCACGCCGCTCCCGTCGCGGTCGTAGAAGCGCGGCGCGACGTGCGACTCGATGAGGTCGTACAGCGCGTTCGCCTCGAGGTCGTCGCGCCGGTCCGGATCGGCCACGCCGTCGGCCGATGGGATGGCCCACCCGTTCTCGCCGTCGAACCACTCGTCCCACCAGCCGTCGAGGATGGAGAGATTCAGCGCGCCGTTCAGGGCTGCCTTCATGCCCGATGTCCCGCATGCCTCCAAGGGGCGCAGCGGATTGTTCAGCCACACGTCGACGCCCCAATAGAGGTAGCGCGCCATGCCGATGTCGTAGTCGGGCAGGAACGTGATGCGGTGCCGGATCGCGGGGTCGTCGGAGAACTTGACCATCTGCGCGATGAGCTGCTTGCCGCCGTCGTCGGCCGGGTGGCTCTTGCCGGCGATGACGATCTGCACCGGCCGATTCGGGTCGAGCAGCAGGGCGCGCAGCCGCTCCTCGTCGCGCAGCATCAACGTCAGCCGCTTGTACGACGGCACCCGGCGGGCGAAACCGATCGTGAGCACGTCCGGGTCGAAGGCCGACGACGTCCAGCCCAGCTCGGCCTTGCTCATGCCGCGCTGCAGCGCGGATTCCTTGACGCGCCGCCGGATCTCGCCGACGAGCCGCTCGCGCAGTTCGCCGCGAACTCGCCACAGCTCGCTGTCGTCGACCTGGTCGAACGCGTCCCAGCCGGTGCCCTCGTCGAGGACGGTCGGGCCGATCTCCCGCTCGGCGATCTCGAGAATGTCGCGGCTCATCCAGGTCGGCGCGTGCACCCCGTTGGTGACCGAGCCGATCGGGACCTCGCTGGTGTCGAAGCCCGGCCACAGCCCGGCGAACATCTCGCGGCTGACGCAGCCGTGCAGCAGCGACACACCGTTGGCGCGCTGACCGATGCGCAGGCCCATGTGCGCCATGTTGAAGATCGTGGGGTCTTCCTCGGCACCGAGGGCGAGGATCTGCTCGACCGGGACGCCCTGCATGCCGCCCAGGTGCGCCGCGACCAGTTCACGCGGGAACCGGTCGATGCCCGCCGGCACCGGTGTGTGCGTGGTGAACACGGTGCCCGCCCGCACCGCCTGCAGTGCCTCGTCGAAGGACAGGTCGTGGCCGTCGACGAGCTCGCGGATCCGTTCCACGCCGAGGAACCCGGCGTGCCCCTCGTTGGTGTGGAAGACCTCCGGCGCAGGCGTTGCGGTGGTGGCACAGTAGGCGCGGATCGCGCGTACGCCGCCGATGCCGAGGAGCAACTCCTGCTCGAGCCGGTGCTCCTTCTCGCCACCGTAAAGCCGGTCGGTGACCTGACGGGCCACCGCGTCGTTCTCCTCGATGTCGCTGTCGAGCAGCAACAGCGGCACCCGGCCGACCTGCGCCACCCAGACCTGCGCCCACAGGGTGCGCCCTTCGGGAAGTGAGAGGCTGATCCGCACGGGCGTGCCGTCGGAGTTCTCCAGGACGCGAATGGGCAGGCCCTGTGGATCCAGCGACGGGTAGTGCTCCAACTGCCAGCCGTCGCGGGACAGGGACTGCCGGAAATACCCGGACCGGTAGAGCAGGCCGACCCCGATGATCGGCACCCCGAGGTCACTGGCCGCCTTGAGGTGGTCGCCCGCCAGGATGCCGAGGCCGCCGGAGTACTGGGGCAGCACCTCGGTGATGCCGAACTCCGGCGAGAAGTAGCCGATCGAGGCCGGCAGGGTGGGGTCGGTCTGCTGCAGGTCCTGGTACCAGCGCGGCTGGGTCAGGTAGTCGGTGAGGTCGTCGTGGACATCATCGAGACGGCGCAGGAACTTGCGGTCCTTGGCCAGGGCGGCGAGCCGCTCTGCGCTCACTTCGCCGAGCATGCGACCCGGGTCGTGGCCGCAGGCTCGCCACAACGCGGGATCAACTGACTCCAGCAGATCGATCGAGTCCGGATGCCAGGACCACCGCAGGTTCTCGACGATCGCGCCGAGTTTGGTCAGCCGGTCCGGGAACGCGGCACGGACGGTCAACCGTCGAAGAGCCTTCACGGACGCGACGGTAGCAGCTAGCTGAAAGGGCTTACGGCGCGCCTGCCCGCCGGATCTCGCCGCTGGGCGCGAGCCGCTTGGCCCATCCGTCCACGATCTCCAGTGCCCCGTTCTCGGCGCCGACATCGCCTTCTGCACACCGCTCGATCGCCGTGGAGACTTCGCTCGTCACCTCGGCTCGGGTCAGTCGGCCGCGCTGCACGTCCGGGCGCTCCCTGCGCTCCGTTCCTGTGCCAGCTCAGACTTGGCCCCGGCCCTGCTGGGTACGGTGTGTGACGTGGTTGGGCGAATCGGACTCAGTGATGTCACTCCCGTCGTCGGCAGCACGGTGTCGGCTGAGTTTCCCGCGCGTGCCGTCGTCGGCGAGCCGGTGCCGATCTCCGCGGTGGTGTTCCGTGAAGGACACGACGCGGTCGGTGCGAACGTCGTACTGCGCGCACCGGACAAGCGCACGGCCAAGTCGCTGCGGATGACGCCCGGCGCTCCGGGCACCGACCGCTGGCATGCCAGCGCCGTGCCCGACCGACCGGGCCAGTGGACGTTCATCATCGAGGCATGGAGCGACCCGTTTGCGACGTGGCACCACGCCGTCACGGTCAAGGTCGAGGCTGGGCAGGGCACGGAGGATCTGGCCAACGACCTCGAGACCGGTGCCCGTCTGTTCGAGCGGCTGAGCAAGGCGCTGCCCAAGCCCGAGCGGCCGCGCGCCGTCGCGGCGGCCCGCGCGCTGCGCGACACCAGCCTCGATCTGGCCCACCGCCTTGGTCCGGCGCTCGACGACTTCCTGCAGCGCCTCGTCCGCGAGTACCCGGTCCGCGATCTCGTGACGAAGTCGCCCGCCTACCCGCTGTGGGTCGACCGGGAACGGGCCCTGTTCGGTTCGTGGTACGAGTTCTTCCCGCGGTCCATCGGCGCCGAACTCGAGCGTGATCCGGTGACGCCTGCCCGGCCGGCCCGGCACGGCACGTTCAAGGACGCCGCCGAACATCTGGACTACGTCGCGTCGCTCGGCTTCGACGTGGTCTACCTGCCGCCCATCCACCCGATCGGCGAGGTGAACCGCAAGGGCCCGAACAACACCCTCGTGGCCGCGTCCTGGGACGTCGGCTCCCCCTGGGCGATCGGCTCCCGCGACGGCGGTCACGACGCGATCCATCCCGAGCTCGGCACGATGGCCGACTTCACGGCGTTCGTGCGCCGCGCCCGCGAGCTCGATCTCGAGGTCGCGTTGGACTTCGCGCTGCAGGCCGCTCCCGACCATCCGTGGGTGACGTCGCATCCGGAGTGGTTCACCACCAAGCCCGACGGCACGATCGCCTACGCCGAGAACCCGCCCAAGAAGTACCAGGACATCTACCCGATCAACTTCGACAACGACCCGGCCGGGCTCTATGCCGAGTGCCTGCGCATCATCGAGCTCTGGGTCGGTGCGGGGGTGACGATCTTCCGGGTCGACAACCCGCACACCAAGCCGTTGAACTTCTGGCAGTGGCTGATCGCCGAGGTGCGCAAGAAGCACCCCGAGGTGATCTTCCTGGCCGAGGCGTTCACCCGGCCGGCGATGATGCACGAGCTGGGCAAGGTCGGCTTCCACCAGAGCTATACCTATTTCACCTGGCGCACCACGAAGCCAGAGTTGGAGACCTACGCCCGCGAGCTGGTCGCAGCCGCCGACTACATGCGCCCCAACTTCTTCGTGAACACACCCGACATCCTGCATGACTACCTGGTGCACGGCGGTCCGGCCGCATTCGCGATCCGCGCCGTGCTCGCGTCGATGCTCTCGCCGACGTGGGGGGTCTACTCCGGCTACGAGCTCTACGAGCACCTCAACGCCAAGCCCGGCAGCGAGGAGTACCTCGACTCCGAGAAGTACCAGTTGCGACCGCGTGACTTCGCCGCTGCCCTCGCCGACGGGCGCTCACTGGCGCCGTTCCTGGAAATGCTCAACCGGATCCGTCGCGAACATCCCGCGCTGCATCAGCTGCGCAACCTGCACATCCACCAGGTCGAGAGCGACGAGATCATCGCGTTCAGCAAGCGCGACGAAGCCACCGGCGACACCGTCCTCGTCGTGAGCACGGTCGATCCGCACGAGGCCCGCGAAGGGGTCACGGTGCTCGACCTGCCTGCCCTAGGGATCGACTGGGACACCTCGTTCACGGTGCGCGACCTGCTCAGCGGCGATGAATACCAGTGGAGCGAGCGCAACTACGTCCGCCTGGACCCGCACATCCGGGCCGCGCACATATTCACGGTGCACCCCCGGGCCTGATCCTGTGACACACGCCGTGTAATCGGTGCATTGGGAACCTGCTAGGAATGATGTGTGACCCAAATGTCTGAGCCGGATGCTCTGACCCCCGAAGTACATCGAGACCCCGACTGGTTCAAGCGCGCGGTGTTCTACGAGGTGCTGGTGCGTGGCTTTGCCGACTCGAACGGCGACGGCACCGGCGACCTGCGCGGCCTGGCCGAGAAGCTCGACTACCTCCAGTGGCTCGGCATCGACTGCGTGTGGTTGCCGCCCTTCTACCCGTCGCCCCTGCGCGATGGTGGCTACGACGTCAGCGATTTCACCGGCGTGCTGCCCGAGTTCGGCACGATCGAGGACTTCAAGATGTTCCTCGATGCGGCGCACAAGCGCGGCATCCGGGTGATCATCGACGTCGTCATGAACCACACGTCCGACGCCCACCCGTGGTTCCAGGCCTCGCGCAGCGACCCGGACGGCCCGTACGGCGACTTCTACGTCTGGAGCGACGACGACACCCGCTACCCCGACGCACGCATCATCTTCGTCGACACCGAACCGTCCAACTGGACCTTCGATCCGGTGCGCAAGCAATACTTCTGGCACCGCTTCTTCGGCCACCAACCCGACCTCAACTTCGACTCCACCGGCGTGCAGCAAGCGATCATCGACGCGCTGCGGTTCTGGCTCGACATCGGCGTCGACGGGTTCCGCCTCGACGCCGTCCCGTACCTCTACGTGCGCGACGGTACCAACGGCGAGAACCTGCCGGAGACCCACGAGTTCCTCAAGCGGGTGCGCAAAGAGGTCGACCGCGACTACCCCGACCGCGTCCTGCTGTGCGAGGCCAACCAATGGCCCGCCGACGTCGTCGAGTACTTCGGCGACATCGCAAGCGGGGGCGACGAGTGCCACATGGCGTTCCACTTCCCGGTCATGCCGCGCATTTTCATGGCCGTGCGCCGCGAGTCGCGCTACCCGATCTCCGAGATCATGGCCCAGACACCGGCCATCCCGGCCAAGTGTCAGTGGGGGATCTTCCTGCGCAACCACGACGAGCTGACCCTTGAGATGGTCACGGACGAAGAACGTGACTACATGTGGGGCGAGTACGCCAAGGACCCGCGGATGAAGGCCAACATCGGCATCCGTCGCCGGCTGGCCCCGCTGCTGGACAACGACGTCAACCAGATCGAGCTGTTCACGGCCCTGCTGCTGTCGCTGCCCGGCTCGCCTGTCCTGTACTACGGCGACGAGATCGGCATGGGCGACAACATCTGGCTCGGCGACCGCGACGGCGTGCGCACCCCCATGCAGTGGACTCCGGACCGCAACTCCGGCTTCTCGACGTGCGAGCCCGGCCGCCTGTACCTGCCGGTGAACCAGGACTCGATCTACGGCTACCAGGTCACCAACGTCGAGTCGCAGACCCGTAACACCTCCTCGCTGCTGCACTGGACTCGCCGGATGGTGCAGCTGCGCAAGGCCAACCCCGCGTTCGGCTTGGGTACGTTCACCGACATCGGGGGTAGCAATCCCTCTGTGTTGAGTTTTGTACGCGAGTTCGGCGACGACATCGTGCTCTGCGTCAACAACCTGTCGCGCTTCGCGCAGCCGGTCGAGCTCGACCTGCGGCCGTGGGAGGGTGTGGAACCGATTGAGCTGATCGGCGGCTCGCACTTCCCGGCGATCGGCGAGCTGCCCTATCTGTTGACCCTGGCCGGTCACGGCTTCTATTGGCTGCGTATTCCTCGCAAGCCCCAGCCGAGCGTCGAACCCGCCGCCGCGCCTGACATGTCCCCGAACGAGGTGGTTGCGTGATCGCCCGCGATCAACTCCAGCCGCTCGTGCAGCACTGGCTGCCGACGCAGCGCTGGTTCGCCGGCAAGGGCCGCGACGCCACGGTGGACGTGGAACTGCTCGCCGAGATCAGTGCCACACCCCCCGAGGTGTCGATCTGGGTCGCGCACGTCACCTACGACGACGGCGGCACCGAGACTTATCAAGTGCCCCTGGTCCTGCGTGACGCCCCGGTCGACTACCTCGAGCATGTCCAGCTGGGCACGGTGGACAGCGGCGACGGTCCGCAATGGGTCTATGACGCCCTGCACGACAAAGACGTCACGCAGGCGTGGCTCGAAGGCATCAGAAACGCCGCGAGCGACGGTCCGCTGCGGTTCACGCGCAACGTCGACGTTGCCGACATCCCGCAGGATGTGCCGAGCCTGGCGCTCACCGCGGAGCAGTCCAACACGTCGTTGATGTACGGCGACATCGCGATCCTGAAGGTGTTTCGTCGCCTGCAACCCGGCGTCAATCCCGACATCGAGATCCATGCCGCCCTGGGGAAACAGGGCGCCGACCACATCGCGCGCCTGCTCGGCTCCCTCGAGGCCGACCTCGACGGCGCCCCCTACGCGCTGGCCATGCTCCAGGAGTACCTGACCACCGCCACCGACGGCTGGGAGCTCGCCAAGATCAGCGTGCGCGACCTGATGGCCGAAGCGGATCTGCATGCCGAGGAGGCCGGCGGCGACTTCGCCGGCGAGGCCGAGCGTCTGGGTGCCGCGGTCGCCGAGACACATCTCGACCTCGCGCAGGCGTTCGGCGAGAGCACCGCGGCGAGCGACGAACTAACCGCCCGCATAGCCGGCATGCACGCTCGGCTCGACAACGCGCTGGCGATCGTGCCGGAACTCGAGCCTCTGGCCGATGGCCTGCGCGCCACGTTCGACGCGGTCGGCTCTATCGACGCCCCGCTGACGTTGCAGCGCATCCACGGAGACCTGCACCTCGGCCAAGCGCTCCGCACGGTGCGCCGCTGGGTGATCATCGACTTCGAGGGCGAGCCAATGGCCGATCTCAGTGCCCGCCGCGATCCGGATTCACCGCTGCGCGATATCGCCGGCATGCTGCGCTCCTTCGAGTACGCCGGCCATTACCGGATCATCGAGACCGGCACTGACTCTCAGTTGGCTTACCGCGCCGACGAATGGACGCACCGCAATCGCGACGCGTTCTGCAACGGCTACGCCGCCGCGGCCGGGCACGACCCGCGCGACCAGGCCGACCTCCTGCACGCGCTGGAGGCCGACAAGGCCGTCTACGAAGCGGTGTACGAAACCCGCAACCGGCCCAACTGGCTGCCCATCCCGCTGGCCTCCCTGGCCCGCCTCGCCGGCCAGAGGACTCCGTCATGACCGCAGTAGTAGGTGCCCCGGAACTGGAACGCCTGGTGTCTGGCGCCCATCACAATCCGCACGCCATTCTCGGCGCGCACCCCACTCCCGAAGGCACGACGGTGATCCGCACGCTGCGCCCTGAGGCGCAGGCCGTCGCGGCCGTCGCGGGCGACACCCGGGTGGACCTCAAGCGCATCCACGACGCCGGGGTCTTCGAAGGCGTGCTGCCCGGCGCCCTCACCGACTACCGCCTCGTCGTCGAATACGGCGAGAACACCGTCACCGTCGACGACCCGTATCGCTGGTTGCCGACTCTCGGCGAGATCGACCTGCACCTGATCGGCGAAGGCCGCCACGAGAACCTCTGGCAGGTGCTCGGCGCGCACGTGCGCAGCTACGACACCCCCGGCGGCACGGTCACCGGGACCTCGTTCGCCGTATGGGCACCGAACGCGCGCGGTGTGCGGGTGGTCGGCGACTTCGACTACTGGTCCGGGCGGTCCCTGCCGATGCGGGTACTCGGCTCCTCCGGCGTGTGGGAACTGTTCGTCCCCGACGTGGGCGATGGCTGCCGTTACAAGTTCTCGATCCTGGGTGCCGACGCGCAGTGGCGCGAGAAGGCCGACCCGATGGCGTTCGCTACCGAGGTGCCGCCGGCCACCGCGTCGGTCGTGCACACATCCAACTACGAGTGGGGCGACGCCGACTGGCTGGCGCGCCGCGCCGCTACGTCGTGGCACGCCGCGCCCATGTCGATCTACGAGGTGCACATTGGCTCGTGGCGCGAGGGGCTGTCCTATCGCGACCTGGGCGAACAACTCGTCGCGCACGTCGTCGACATGGGCTTCACCCACGTCGAGTTCCTGCCGGTGGCCGAGCACCCCTTCGGCGGTTCATGGGGATACCAGGTGTCGTCGTACTACGCGCCGTCCTCGCGCTTCGGCAGCCCCGACGAGTTCCGCTTCCTCGTCGACGCCCTGCACGAGGCCGGCATCGGCGTCATCGTCGACTGGGTTCCGGCGCATTTCCCCAAGGACGCCTGGGCGCTGGCCCGCTTCGACGGCACACCGCTCTACGAGCACGCCGACCCGCGGCGCGGCGAGCAGCCCGACTGGGGCACCTACGTCTTCGACTTCGGCCGCAGTGAGGTCAGAAACTTCCTTGTGGCCAACGCGATCTACTGGCTCGAGGAGTTCCACATCGACGGCCTGCGCGTGGACGCCGTGGCCTCGATGCTCTACCTCGACTACTCGCGCGAGGCCGGCCAGTGGGAGCCGAACATCTACGGCGGCCGCGAGAACCTCGAGGCGGTCGCCTTCCTGCAGGAGATGAACGCGACCGTCTACAAACGCGTGCCCGGCGCAGTGACGATCGCCGAGGAGTCGACGTCCTGGCCAGGCGTCACCCGGCCGACCCATCTCGGCGGGCTGGGCTTCGGCTTCAAGTGGGACATGGGCTGGATGCACGACATGCTCAGCTACATCAAGCACGAGCCGATTCACCGGCAGTGGCACCACAACGAGCTGACGTTCTCGATGATGTACGCCTACTCCGAGAACTTCGTGCTCCCGCTGTCCCACGACGAGGTCGTGCACGGCAAAGGCTCCCTGATGAACAAGATCCCTGGCGACCGGTGGCAGCAGATGGCGACGCTGCGCACGCTCTACGCGTACATGTGGGCGCACCCTGGCAAGCAGCTGGTCTTCATGGGGCAGGAGTTCGCGCAGGGCGCCGAGTGGGCCGAGAGCCGCTCGCTGGACTGGTGGCTGCTCGAAGCGCCCGACCATCGCGGCGTCGCACGCCTGGTCACCGACCTCAACCGGGT
>JAOPWD010000254.1 GCA_025965875.1 Pseudonocardiales bacterium | reverse complement strand
ACTCGCCGTGTTCATCGACGCGACGGTGGTACGAGGCGTGCTCGTTCCGGCGGCGATGGCGGTCATGGGACGTCGCAACTGGTGGCTGCCCGCACGCCGGACGGTGTTCTACCGCCGTCGACCCGGGGCCGCCGTGCCTGAGATCTCAGTCGGCGTGCGCGACGGCCGCGTCGCCGTCCGGGGCTAACGCTCGATGGCCGTGGAAGCCGGCCGACGTGGGCGAATCACATGAAGTGGCGCTCCTGACGCGTCTGTGCCCAGCCGCGGGTGGTCACTTACCGCCGAGTGGTCACTTCTAGATGGACGACTTCAAGCGGTCAGTGCAACAGCAGTTGGTTCATCCGCTCAGCTGGGGTCGCCCAACCCAGTGTCATTCGGGGTCGGTCGTTGAGCACTGCTGCTCCGGCGTCGAGGTCGGCGACGCTGTGCCGGGACAGGCTGGTGCCTTTGGGGAAGCACTGGCGCAGCAGCCCGTTGCGTAGACAGCGCGCCAGTTCGCGACGCAGCTCACTGCGACCTTGCACGAACAACGATTCGTAGATCGTCTCGGGGGTGGTCCGCATTGACGCATCATCGCCTGTCGCACCGGTCGTCGGGCCGCCCGGACGGTCAGACGAGCGCCGGTGCATGTGCTCGGTTCCGGCGTGGTGTTTGGGTCGGGTCGAGCCATCGTGGGGCCGTCCAATGGGGGATGCCGGTGATCATGTGGCATACCCAGTCCAATACCTCGAACTCGCGGTGATGGAACCCGCACAAGAGTGTGCCGTCGGCGACGGTGGTTCGTCCGGTGATGGCGTAGTCGGTGATGTGGTGTGCCTGGGTGCGGGCTGGTGGCTGGTCACAGCCCGGGAAGGAGCAGCCTTGGTCGCGGGCGATCATCGCGAGGCGCTGGCCCTCGGTGAAGAACCGGTGGGAGCTGCCGTAGGTGATGATCTCGCCGTTGGTGCCGAGGGCGACCGGGGTGATCCGGGCATCGCCCAGCAGGCTCAACGCGAGTTGCGCCGAGATCAGCGCGCCGTGCCCGGTGGTGACCAGCCCGGTGCCGTTCTCCAACTGCTCGGGGGTCATCGTCAGCACGATCGTGGCCGCGATCCCGCCGCAGTCGGGCAGTTGCTCGCTGCGCAGCAGCATCAGCAGTCCGTCGTGCAGCCCGTCGTGATTGCGCTGCCCCGCCGTACGCGGGTCACGTTGCCCGGCTGCGGCCGGTGCCGGTCGGGCGAGGGTGTGCAACACGGTCCGCAGTGCTTCGGCGCACAGGGCGGTCAGTTCACCCTCGATGCGGGCCGAGCCGTCCGGCCGCGGATGAATGGTGAACTCGCGGCGGCGGTGCCGGTCGCGTTCGGTGGTGAGGGTGCCGTCCGGGTCGAGGCAGTCGGCGATCCGCCGAGCACAGACGCCCAACTGCCGCGGATTCAGGGTGTGCGCGTGCTCGACCAGGCTGGCTTGGACGGCGAGGTCGTGCTCGGCCTGCACCGCGGCCGGCAGCGCGTCGACGCAGCGGGTGATCACCCGCGCATGCGCAGCGGAGATCTCACCGCTCGCTTGCGCCGCGGCGACCTGTTCGAAGATCGGCGGAAGCTGCTCGCCGGTCAGCCCACGCCGGGGCCCGAGATCAGCGGCCGCCTTCACCCGCGCAGTGGCCTCGGCCGGGTTGATCCGCAGCAGCTGGCTCAACCAGTTCGGCGTGGAGGGACAAGCGTGCTCGTGCGGGAGACCCTGCGCCTCGGCGTCAGCGATCAGGGCGTGCTCGGCGGTCGCGAGCCGGTTGCGCCCCGTCTCCAGGCCGTGCAGCAGTTGCAGTATCGAGGCGCCGGTGGGGTTGGCTTGGGCCACGGTGATCAGGGCGGTGACGCCGGCCTCGTACAGCGCGAGCGCGGCCGCCTCGTCGCCCGGTCCGACGCTACTGAACATACTGTCTATTATTCGGGTTAGTCTGACAGTTCGCGACCATTTTCCCTATATATTCTCGGTTAATTCTCACTAGTAGATCTTGAGTCTGAGACCGGCCAGCGGGGGCGGGACCACGCACCGCCCCAGGTCAACAGACAAAGGGGGTGAACGGGGTCCGGCCGCCGACAGCGCGACAAAACCCAGGCGGACGGGCGCCGGCAGCGAGAACCGAACGAGGAGCCACGGCCTCCGTCGCCGCCGCATTTCCAGACGAGCGAACGGGCGAGCCGGCAGCGGAAGACGAGAACGACGCAACGTGCCCGTCGAGTAGTCACTTTGGCGTCCAGTGGTCACCTGTAACTGGCCACTCGACGTACAAGTGACCACTCGGCCGGGGAGGTGGGCCTTGGTCGTGGCTGGTCGACCGCGACGGCAAGTTCGTCGTCATCGCCACAACCGGTGACGTCGTGGCCAGCCGCACCCGCCACCTAGAACAGGACCGCCGGCAACTCGAGCAATGCGTTCGTTGATCAGCTGAGGGTTGCGGCCGCTAGCGGGCGGGTGGCATCACGCAGCCGCAGCCGTCACGGAGTTCTGGTAGGCCTGCGTGGTCCGGTACAGGTGAATCACGACTTCGGCGTAGGACCGGAAGACGCCCACCTCGTAATACGGCATCCCGATTTCCCGGCAATACTCGATTGTCATCGGCCGAGCCCTGCGCAGCGACGCCCGCGGCATAGCCGGGAACAGGTGGTGCTCGATCTGATAGTTCAGCCCGCCGTACAGGAAGTCGGTCAGATAGGAGGAGCGGATGTTCCGCGACGTGACGACCTGCCGCGTCATCCAGTCCCAGTCCTCATCCGGCATTTGGATCGGCATGCCCTTGTGGTTGGGCGCGAACACCGAGCCGATATAGAGGCCGAAGAGCAGGTTCATGGTGAGGATGAAGACAACGCCTTTGCCCGGCGGCAGGAGGTAGAACACTGCTCCGAAATACGCCGCGAGGTGCACGCTGATGAGTGTCGCCTCGATCCTGGTCAGCCGTGGCAGCTTGCGGACGAGGGCCTTGACGCTCTCGGTGCGAAGTCCGATTCCCTCCGTGACGAGCAATGGGTAGAAGAGCACGTGCTGGTGTCGCACGATGAACTGCTTGGCCCGGCCGCGACGCGTGGGGCCCTGTTCCGGGATGAAGATCACTCGACGCCGGGTGATGTCGGAGTCTTTCTCCAGGTGGTTGGGGTTGCTGTGGTGCCTGTTGTGGTGCCCGACCCACCAGCCATAGCTGAAGCCCATGAGCAGGTTGCCGTGCAGCAGGCCGAGTAGGTCCTGACCACGGCGGCTGCGGGTGACTTGGCGGTGCCCGATGTCGTGGCCCACAAACCCGGTCTGGGTATAGGCAAACGCCATGTAGACGCCGACTGCGATCACCCACCACGAGTTTCCCACGAGCGCCAGTGCGATCCAGCCGGCAGCCAGCATCGCGAGGTTGAACGCGATCTTCGCGGTGTAGTAGCCGGGTCGGGGGTCGAGCAGACCCGCGGCCTTCACCCGGCGCAGCAGTTCCTGGAAGGGATCAGGTCCTGCTGGTTGGGTCGCTGGCGGGCGGGCGCGGCTAGCACCGGCTGTGACCGGAGTGGCGATGGTTGTCATGGTGCTTCCTGTTCGTTGGCGGATTCGCTGGATCGCGGGGGATGGGTCAGTCGCTCTGGCCGTCGGGGACGCCCAGGGCCAATAGCGCGTCCGGCACTATCTCGACGGTCAGGCGCGAACCCGCGCCGTCCCACACGGACCCGTCGAACTCGGCCACGAGCGCGCGCCCGTCGGTGCGTTCGATGACCACACGTCGGCCGCGCGCGTACCGCACCTCGGGACGGTCCAAATGCCGCCCGGTCGGCATGAGCGGGAGCACCTCGGCGACGGTGGTGGAGTCCAGCGCGTCGATGGTGCTGACATCGAGCAGTCCGTCGTCCAGGACGGAGTTGGGCAGGAACTGGAATGTTCGGGCCCGGAATCGTCCACCACCGACGGCGACCGACGACGTCGGCCCGTCCGAGAGCACGATGCCGTCGATCGTGACTCGGGTCGGGTGCGCCGGCATCGCCTGCAGAACATCAACGGCCGACGCGTAGTAGCGCTCGATGCCCTTCACCGCTGGATCGACGGAACGTGCGGCGATGAGGACCTGGGCGAGGAACCCGGTCGATGTGCCGAGCACCGCGGTGATGTCAGGCTCGACGAGATGCAGCAGGTCGAGCCTGCGGATCCCGTACGAGCCCGGGGAGTCGAGGACGTCCAGGATCTGCCGCCACTCCAGGTCACCGAATAGGTTGCGAGCCGTCGAGTTCCCGCTGCCGAGAGGCAGGGCGCACACGATCTGCTGGCTGCGCGGGCCGCCGAGTAGTGCTTGGACCAGCTCGGTGACTGTGCCGTCTCCGCCGACGGCCACGATGAGTGTGGCGTCCGGGTGGGCCTTGACCAGGTCGGCGGCATGGCCCGAGGCCGCGGTCCATACGGTCCGGATACTACGAGCGCGAGCCCCGAGCCGGCCCGTGATCTCGCGCACCGAGTCCGCGTCGACGCCGGCGGCGATCGGGTTGGCGATGATCAGGCAATCGGACTGACCCACGACATCCGACGCGATGGGCTCGGTCGTGACCGTCATGAGGGCTCCTGGACATAGGCGTGGATGAGTGCGATTGCCGATAAGGAGCGGCGCGGTCCTGGCCTGATACAGGTATCAGGCACCCCCGGGCCGGGCTCCTTTCCGGGTGACTGCGCACCTTCCGGAGGCAGTGACCAACCGAAGGGATTGATCGGCTGTGGCGCGACCTGTAACCGCGGAGACACCAGAAGCTGTAGCGCCGAGCGGACCCGCGCAACTGCGGCGCAGCGAGACGGCCGAGATCGTGTGCGCGCAGCGCGCAGCTGAGACGCGGCGCTCTGCCGACCGACGGCTGATCGACGATCCGCACGCCAAGCACTTCCTGACGAAGGGCGCCTACCGCGTCCTGTGCTCCTCGCGGATCACGGCCAAGCTCACACGCGCCGTTTTCGACTGGCGCTACCCCGGGTTCATGGCGATCGTGCTGCTGCGCAACCGGTGGCATGAGGAACTGCTTGCCCACGCGGTGGCGGACGGGATCACGCAGGTCATCCTGCTCGGGGCCGGGTACGACTCGACGTCGATGCGACTCGACCTCGGCGGCGCCACCCTGTTCGAGGTCGATGCGCTGCCCACCCAAGCAGCCAAGCGGGAGGTCATCGAGCGCAACGGCCTCGCCGTTGGCGGTGAAGTCCGCTACGTGCCGTGCGACTTCGAGCGAGACTCGCTTCCCGACCGCCTGCGCGAGCACGGCTTCGACCCGGACGTCCCGAGCCTGATTGCCTGGTGGGGCGTCTCGTTCTTTCTCAGCGAAGCAGCGGTGAGCCAGACGGTGGCCGACGTCGCCTCGATGGCCGCTGCGGGTAGCCGTTTCGTGTTCGACTACCTCGACGCGTCGGTCGTCGCGGGCACCACCACCCTTCGCGGTGCCGTGCGGGCGCGCGCCGCAGTAGCCAAGCGTGGCGAGTCCTACAAGTTCGGCCTCACGCGCGACGGCGCTGCCGACTTCGTCCGGTCGTACGGCTTCGCCGTCGAACAGAACCTGTCGATCACGGACCTGGCGAGCCTGTTCGGCGGGCCGCACGGATTCCCGTACAGCGCGGACGATTTCTTCGGCGTGATCACCGCAAAGCGCGAGCCGAGATGACGCTCATCGAGAACCTGTCCGCTTGGGCGAGTCCCCTCGCGTTCGACGACGTCCCCGATCGGGTAGTCCGCTTCGCCAGCAGCCAGGTGCTCTCGCAACTCGCCGCGGCGCGGGCGGGCGTAGCGCACCCGCTCGGCCAAGCGGTGGTCCGCGGCTTCGGCCAGCCTTGGCAGCACAACGCAGCACAGTCTGCGTTCGTGCTCGCCGGACTGACGTCCTGGCTGCACTTCGACGACACCGCCTACGCCGGTCACCTCTCGAACTCGACGGTGAATGTCCCGTTGGCCTACGCACATGCGCTCGGGCTCGACGGCCGCCAGCTACTCACGGCCGTCATCGCTGCCAACGAGTGCGCTGCCCGCATCACGGCGGCGGCTACCCTCGGCCCGTTTCGCGGGCAGAACGCCGCGCACACCCACGTCGCCGGAGCGGTGAGCGGCCGGCTGCGTGCCGAGGGCGCCCCCGTCGAGGAGTGGATCAACGCCCTCGGCCTCGCGTTCTCGATGCCGCCGCGGCCGTTCCTGCCTGCCTTTCTCGGTAGCGACGCGAAGGTCCTCAGTGCCGCGATCCCGGTCCGGATGGGTCTGGACGCCTGCGACGCGGCGCGCGCCGGCTTGGCCGGGCCGAGCGACATCCTCGAACACCCGGACGGCTTCCTCGCGAACTTCTCCAGCGTGCCGCTACCGGACGCCGTGGACCGCGACCTCGGTCGCCGTTGGCACACCGAAACGCTGTCCTTCAAGATCCACCCGGGCGGCCCGGGTCTGGACGGCGCCGTCGACTGCGCGAAGGAATTGCGTCGAGCACTCGGCACACTGCGGGTCGACGACGTCACCGAAGTCGTGGTGACGACCTCGATGTACACGCTGGTTGTCGACCAGAAGGCGGCTGCATTCCTGGATGCCGAGCGCTCACCTGTCAGCGCACTGGTCTTCTGTACGCCCTACGCGGTCGCGACCGCATTGCTCACCGGCGACCTCGTGGGCGCCGACTTCGCAGCCCCGGCCGTCGCGGACGACGATCGGTGGCGGCTGGCAGCCAAGATCACGCTGGAGCACGACGGCGAGATGACCCGCGAATCACTCCTGAGCGAGGCACCCTTCGGCGAGGCGCTGCGCCAGGCAGGTCCTCGCGCCGCCAAGTGGCTCGAGGAGGTCGGAACGCAATGGCTGGTCGACCTCGTGGGCGAGTTGCCGGCACCGAGCGAGTCGTTCGAGACTGCCACTAAGGCGACGCCGGCGCGTGTCGAGGTCCGCCTAAGCAACGGTGAGGTCCACTCGCGCGAGTTGACTATCCCGGTCGGCGCGATCGGTCCACACACCCGAGCGAACCACGCAGAGCTGGTGCGGGCCAAATTCCTCGGGGTTGGCGGCCGGGACGACGTTGCGGACATCGCGGCCACCCTGCCGACGGCGACGGCCCAGGACGTTCACGCGATGCTTGAGCGCGCTCTCGCGTGACGAGAGACCCGCGTGCTCACGGGAAGTCTGCGCGCTGTCGCTGGACACAATCGTGAATCCGGCCGAGGTTGACGAATCCCTGCCCTTCCATGATAGTTAGGTGTGTGCCTAAGTATTATGACGAGCTCGACGCCGTGCTCCGCGCGCTCGCGGATCCGACGCGCCGGGCCGTCGTCGAACGGTTGGTGAAGTCGCCAGCCGTCGTGTCCGAACTCGCGGCACCGTTCTCGATGGCGTTGCCGTCGCTCATGCAGCACCTGCGCGTCCTCGAGGACGCGGGGCTGGTGACGTCGGAGAAGCACGGACGTGTCCGCACCGTGAGCCTGCAACCCGGCGCCCTCGATGTCCTACACCTGTGGCTTGGCGAGCAACGAACGCCCGCAGAACGCCAGGCCGACCGGCTCGGCATCCACCTGATCCGCACTACACCGAAAGAAGACTGACATGACCCGCGTTCGTATCGACCTGTTCCTCTCGCTCGATGGCTATGCCGCGACCGCAGAACCGACCCCCGAAAGTCCGATGGGCGAGGACTGGGAGCGGCTCACGGCCGCCTATGCCGCCACCCGCACGTTCCGCGAGATGGTCTTCGGCGACACCAGCGGCGCCGGTACGACCGGCATCGACGAGAGCTACGCCGCCGGGTTCTTCGAGGGCGTCGGCGCCGAGATCATGGGCGCGGCGATGTTCGGCCTGCACTCGTTCCCCGACGATCCGGACTGGAAGGGCTGGTGGGGTGACCAGCCGCCGTTCCACACCCCGGTCTACGTGCTCACCCGCACCGCACCGCGCCCGTCGATCCCGATGGAGGGCGGAACGACGTTCCATTTCCGCAACGCCGCCATCAAGGAGGTGCTCGCCGAGGCGACCGAGGCCGCCGGCGGCAAGGACGTGCGCGTCGGCGGGGGGATCGGCACCGCGCGTGACTTCCTGCTCGCCGGGCTGGTCGATCACTTGCACCTGATGATCGCTCCAATCATCCTGGGCAAGGGAACTCGGCTGTGGGACGACCTGGGCGGGCTCGAGCTCACCCACACGGTGACGACCGAAGTGGCCGAGAGCGGCACCATCCACGTCAACTTCACGCGATAGAACGTATTCATGACAATCGATCGCCGACTCGCCCGCGCCGGGTTCACCCTGACCCGTGACTACCCCGTTCCCGTCGAGCGCGTCTGGGACGCGTTCGCCGAGGAGGACCAGAAGCTCCAATGGTTCGGCGACGGCGACGCCTTTGAGCCGGGCGAGTGGGCGTTCGACTTCCGCGTCGGCGGACGTGACGTCGCCGAGGGGAAATTCCACGACGGTCCGGTCTCGCGGTACGAGGCCACGTACACCGACATGGTCGAGCACGTCCGCATCGTCACGACGTACGACATGTGGCTCGACGGCGTCCACATGTCGACGTCAGTGGCGTCGTTCGAGTTCGAGCCGATCGACGGGGGCACCCGGTTCACGCACATCGAGCACGGCGTCTTCTTCGACCAATTCTCGGCCGACGGGCCGAACCGCGAGCAAGGCAGCCGAGGCCTGCTCGAGGCTCTGGGCAACTACCTCGCGTAACGCACGTCCCGGGATTGGGCGGTGGCTGAGTAGTGCACCC
>JAOPWD010000252.1 GCA_025965875.1 Pseudonocardiales bacterium | reverse complement strand
TCTCGCCTACGCGTACCTGCAGGGGTGCGCATCCTTACTCCAAACGCTGTCGGACCCGGCAATTGAGGAGCGACGTACGGGGGACACAGAGGCAAGCGTGTTCGGCAGTCCCGACGCTATAGCTGGTGACGCCTCGTCCGCCTAGCCAGACTGCCCATAACGTTCGCCTCGGGAACGTTCGCTGACGGGCCCAGCCACCCGGTATACGGCGATCTCGGACACATTCACGACGTGGCCGCCGGGTCCGCCGCTCAGCGCGGATGCGACCAGCGCATGATCCAATCGGCGAACGTCGCGGTTGTCCACTCGTACGGTCACGCCCGCAGGAACGGTCATACGGATTGAACCGCTCGGCCCAACTGCGATCGTGATTGAACACGGGATGCGCACGAATTAGGGCCTTGGCGCGGTCCTCGAGGTTGACTTTTCGTTGACACCGTTGACATGAGTGTTGTGTCTCGGGACATCGCTGACAGGTATGTCTCAAGACATCGCTGACACATTGTGGGGTTGTGGTTCGCGGTAGCGGTAGGTGTGGGGGCGTGGTTCGGCGGGTTGGTAGAGGCGGGTGGGGTCGGCGTCCAGGACGCGGATGAGGCGGTTGCCAGTGAAGATGGCCAGGTGGTCGCCGTCTTTGATGGTGGTGGTCGGGTGGCCGGTCCAGCGATTGCCGACGTTGATCATGTAGGGCCGGACGGTGATGACGCCGTCCCTGTTGACGGTGCCGTGGTGGATGCTGAGCGGGGCGTGCAGCGGGCGCTCGGCGGGTCGGGCGGGCATGGTGGCGGTGAATGCCTGGGCCGGGGTGCGGCCCTTGAGGGCGCGGTGCGGTCGGCGCTGGTTGTAGTACTCGGCGAAGCCGCTCAGGGAGCTGTTGAGCTGGTCCAGGGTGGGGAACGGGCCCCGTTTGGTCAACCATTTCTTCAGGGTCTGCCAGAACCGTTCGATCTTGCCGCAGGTCTGCGGGTGATACGGGCTCGAGCAGATCGGCTGACAGCCCAGGGCCCGCAGGTTCGTCTCGAACGCGACCTCCCCGCCGCGACGTGCCCAGGAGTAGACCATGCCGTTGTCGGTCAACGACCGGGCCGGGACGCCATAAGCACTGATAGCGGCTGCCATTACTGACCAGACCAGCTCGCCGGTGCCATCACCGGGGCAGGCGCCGATGCCGACCAGCACCCGGGAGTGGTCATCCAGGGTGCCTGCGATCGCGACCGGGCTGCCGTCCTCGAGCGCCCAGCCGGTCCAGTCCGACTGCCAGCACTCGTTCGGGCGGTCATAGACGAAGCGGTGCTGCGCGGACTTCGGCCGCTTCTGCGGCTGCGCGACGACCAGGCCGCGGCGGGTCAGGATCCGCGCGATCGTCGCCCGCGAGGGCATCAGCTCCGCGGCGAGCAGGCCATCGGCCAGCAGCGTCCACCGGATCGAGTCCGGGCCATGATCGGCACCGTCCTCGGCCAACTCCTTGCGCCGGACAACGATCAGCTCCTCCACCGCGACCGGAGTCGCAGCCGGCGAACGGTTAGGCCGGCGCGAGCGCTCCTGCAGCCCGTCGACACCACCCGCCACAAATCGAGCACGCCACTTGTAGAACGTGGTCCGACTGATCGCCTGCACCCGGCAGAACGCCGCCACATCGGGCACCGCGCCCTCCAACGCAGTCGCCATCCGCACATCCATCGCTGCCACCGTCCCGGTCATGAACCGAAGTCCACAACCAAATCCAAGTGTCAGCGATGTCCCGAGACATCAGGTGTCAGCGATGTCCTGAGATACAACACGGTTCGGGCCGCGGATCTGCAACAAGATCGCCGCTCGGCGGTTCACACTGCGCGCGCACAGGAAAGCTGCGAGCATCTGCGGCGAGAGCGGCCGAACATCGGTCGCGACCAGGAGGGCACTATGACCCAGCCGTATGACCCGCTCCAGAAACAACAGCAGCCGGCGCCGGGCGGGTATCCCGCCGCGCCGCCGCCCCAGGGCGGCTATCCCGCACCGCCGCAAGGCGGCTATCCCGCGCCGCCGCCCCAGGGCGGCTACCCTGCACCGCCGCAGCACGGCGGCTACCCGGCTGCACCAGGCCTCCCGCCGCTGCCGCCAGGAACGGAACTGGCCACCGCCGGCAAGCGCATCGGTACGTACCTGCTCGAGATCGTGCTCGCCATCGTCACGCTGGGTATCGGCTATATCATCTGGACGCTGATCGTCTGGGCCAGAGGGCAGACGCCGGGCAAGCAAGTGATGAAGATGCGCATCTACCACCTGCAAAACCAGCGGGCCGCCACCTGGGGCCAGATGTTCCTGCGCCAATTCGTGGGCGGCATCGTCAACGGGATCCTCTACATCGGCTTCATCGTCTCGGTGGTCTTCCTGTTCACCGACCCGCTGCGCCGGACCGTTCCGGACCGCATCGCCGGGACGATCGAGCTGGACGATCCAAACAACGTGCTGGCGCCCAAGTAGATCCGTCGTGCCGGACCCGTTCCCGTTAGTGGGTTGACGGGTCCGGTCGCGGGTCGGGGGGCGCGGCGGTGATGTCGTGCCAGACCACTGTGCCATCCGGGGCGGTCGGCATCGCATTGCGCAGGAACAGCATCTGCTCGATCACGCTCACCTCAGGAACCCGCCGGCGTCGGCGTCGGCGGATGCCCGCAGCCACGACGAGCGCGATC
Source organism: Pseudonocardiales bacterium (assembly GCA_025965875.1). GTDB lineage: Bacteria > Actinomycetota > Actinomycetes > Mycobacteriales > Jatrophihabitantaceae > QHCC01. Next base: position 3,370 of record JAOPWD010000252.1, on the reverse strand, counting down.
AGGGCGAGCACGCCTGCCACCGCAACCGCGATACCGCCCAGCACCTTTGGCACGAACACGCGCGGTGCGTTGCCGATCGAGAACCGACCGGTCGGCGCGCGGGTGTCTGCTGCGCGCGGCGGGCTGACGGCGCTGGCCGCCTTCGCGAAGGCACGGTCGCGGGCGAGGAACGGCGCGGCCGCGGCGTACACCGGATTGGCCGCGCCGACGGGCACCCGGGCCGTCACCGCCCGGTAGGCGTTGATGACGCCGAAACCGACTCCCGTATCGCGCTGCGTGCGGCGCTGGTCGAGGGTGGCGAGCACCCGCGTCACGACCTGCTGCCCGGTCAGCTTCGGGTACTTGGACCAGACCAGCGCGATGACCGCGGAGGCAATGGCCGTCGCCTGGCTGGTGCCGTCGCCTGAGTACGCCGAGCCGGGCACCCGGCTCAACGACGCGATGTTGACGCCAGGAGCGGCCAGGGTCACGTAGCGGTGCCGCGAGGAGAAGCCCGCCACCGCCCCGGCCTGGTCGGACGCGGCGACCGAGACAACGCCGAGGCACACGCCCGGCTCCTCGACCGCGTTGGTGCCCAAGCCGTGGTTCCCCGCGGCGGCGAGCAGCACGGCCCCCTTGCCCAGCGCGTAGAAGACGGCCGCCTGCTCGGCCGCCGGGCAGGGCACCGAGACGTCGGCCGGATCGCGGATAGCACCGAGCGACATGCTGATGACCTTGCCGCCGTGATCGACGGCCCACCGGATGGCGTCGGCCAGGTGGTCGTTGGGGGCGGCGTCGGTCGTGCCGGTCAGCGGCACGGCGATCGGCAGCAGCTTGGCCGACGGCGCCAGCCCGGTGATGCCCAGCAACCCCGCGCGGCCGACCATGATCGAGGCCATCGCGGTGCCGTGGCCGAACTCATTCACCTCGCGGTCGATCCGGCCGTCGCCGGTGCGGCCGAAGTCCTTGCCAGGCAGCACGTTCGCCGCCAACTCGGGCAGTTTCGCGTTCACGCCCGTGTCGACCTCGGCGATCGTGACGCCCTGCCCGCGCACGCCGCTCTGCCACAGTTGCTCGATGTGCCAGCTGTCGAACCAGTACTCAGGCGCATCCGGCGGCCCGGGCGCCGCGGTCGCGGGCGCCGCCGTCGCCACCAGCAGCCCGGCGGCGAGCAGCGCCGCGGCCCGCCGCACGGCGCGCATCACGTCCCACCCGCCCAGTCGATCGTGATCGGATCGGTGGGGTGGGTGGTTGCCGTGAGCGGCACCGACACCGTCCCGTTCTTGGCGACGGGTTGGTTCTCGAAGTCGAGCACGGAGTATCGGCCGACGAGCTTGATCGTCCCCGAGATCGCGACGACGCCGGACGCCGATTGGGCGAGCTTGATAACGGCGGCCCGGCGAACACCGGCTGCGGTCACCGTGGCGTTCAGGCTGCCCGGCACGGCGCGACTTGTGGGCAACGGGCAGCGCGGATCGGCGGTTTTGGAGCCGGCCAGACAGGCCCGCAGTGCGGTTTCGACCGCGGTACGGACGGCGCTGCGGCCGGCCTCGGTCACCTGCACGGCCAGCTGCGTCTGCGGCTGCGCGTCGAGGATGACGCTGCTCGTCGCGGGACTCAGGCGCAGGTAGGGCGAGTCGAACGTGATCGGGACGGCACCGGGGAAGATCAGCAGGTCGCCGTCCGGGACGCGTCCGCCCATGATCGTGGCGCGATCACCGGCCTGCTGCAGGCGCAGCTGGGTGGTCGCCGCTGTCCGGGCCAGCCGCCACGAACCGTTCTGCCGGACAACCTGCACCTCCTCGCTGACCTGACGCGACGCGCCGGCGAAATCGAGGACGTAGCGCACATCGACGCTGGCGGTGTCGCCGGACTCGTCCGTCGACACGATCTCGACGTGCCGGATCGGGGCGACGTTGCGTTGGGCACGGAGCACCGACGAGGTGAGCAGCTGGGTCGGGCCGCCCGGGAGGTTGCCGAAGCCAAGGGCGGCGGGCGCGTCGGCCCGCGCGAGCGCCGCGAAGTAACCCTTGACCGCTCCGTCGGGGCCGGCGGTGGCGGCATAGGTCACGTACGCGAACGCGCTGCCGCCGACCAGCGCGGCCAACGCCAGCACGATCGCGGACCAGAACAGTCCACGGTGGCGCGGCGGCCCGGGCTGTGTCATCGGAGTCAGTCGACCCGACGGCGGCCGGAAAAAGCCCGCCCGAGCGTGACTTCGTCGGCGTATTCGAGGTCACCACCAACCGGCAACCCGCTGGCCAGCCGGGTGACCGTCAGCCCCATCGGATTGATCATTCGGGCCAGGTACGTCGCCGTCGCCTCACCCTCGAGGTTCGGATCGGTGGCGAGGATCAGTTCGGTGACGACGCCGTCGCGCAGCCGGACCAGCAGTTCCCGAATACGCAGGTCATCCGGGCCGACGCCGTCGATCGGGCTGATCGCACCGCCCAGCACGTGATAGCGGCCGCGGAACTCGCGGGTGCGCTCGACGGCCAGCACATCCTTGGGCTCCTCGACCACGCAGATGATCGTCGGGTCGCGGCGCGTGTCCGTGCAGATCCGGCACTGCTCGGACTCCGAGACGTTGCCGCAGATCGAGCAGAACTTGACGTCGTTCTTGACCCGGATCAGCGTCGACGCAAGCCGCTCGACGTCTACCTGTTCGGAGGCGAGCAGGTAGAACGCGATCCGCTGCGCGCTCTTGGGACCGACACCGGGCAGCCGGCCCAACTCGTCGATCAGATCCTGGACCGCGCCCTCGTACATCATCGAGCTGTCCGCGCGGCGACGCTCACAGTCCCGGCAGGCTGAGCCCGCCGAGGCCCCCGCCGCCCGCCAGTGGGCCCATCTTCTCGGCCGCGAGCTCGCCCACGGCGTGGCTGGCGTCGCGTACGGCGGCGATGATCAGGTCTTGCAGCGTCTCGATGTCGTCCGGGTCGACGGCCTTGGGGTCGATCGTCACCGCCGTCAGCTCACCGGTGCCGAGCATCGTCACGGTGAGCAGGCCGCCGCCCGCGCTGCCGCTGACCTCCGTGTTGGAGAGTTCGTCCTGCGCGGCCAGCATCTGTTCCTGCATCTTCTGTGCCTGCATCATGAGCGCCTGCAGATCCGGCATTCCGCCTTGCGAGGTCACAGCAATGCTCCTTATGTTCCAGGGTGCGTCGGGGTGTCTCAGGGTAGCCGTCCAATAGCCGGGGGCGGGTGTGCGAGGGTGGCGGGCATGCGCCGCCTCGTGGTCGTCGCCGCCATGGTGGGCGGGCTGCTTGCGGGCTGCACGTCGTCGAGCAAGCCGCACGCCACCCCGGCGCCGAGCTCCGCCCCGCCGGCGTCCACGAGCGTCGCCGAGGCCACACCCACGCAGACGATCTCCGCGACGCCGACCCGGCCG
>JAOPWD010000192.1 GCA_025965875.1 Pseudonocardiales bacterium | reverse complement strand
CCGTCGGCCTCCTCGACGTGCACGTCGTACACGAGGCCGAGGTCGACGACGTTGATGCCGAGTTCGGGGTCGACGACGTCGCGCATCGCCTCGTCGATCTCGTCACGGGACGGGACGGTGGTGGCGGTAGTCATACTGTCTCCCCTGCCTTGGCCGTGCCGTTGTCAGCACTGGTGCCCCAGCCTGCTTCGGCGACGGCGCTCTTCATTGCCATCCAGCCCAGCAGCGCGCACTTGATGCGGGCCGGGTACTTCGACACTCCCTCGAACGCGATGGCGTCATCGAGTTCGTCCTCGTCGGCCTCACTCAGCTCGGCGTTGCCGCGCGACTGCATGAGGGCGAGGAACTTGTCCTGCAGCGCCATCGCGTCGTCGATCTGCTTGCCGATGACGAGCCCGCTCATCACCGAGGTGGAGGCCTGGCTGATCGAACAGCCCTCGCCGTCCCAGCCCAGATCGGCGATCGTGCCGTCGGCCAGCTTCACCCGGACCGTCACCTCGTCACCACAGGTCGGGTTGACGTGGTGCACCTCGGCGTCGAAGGCATCGGGCAGACCGCGGTGCTGCGGGTGCTTGTAGTGGTCCAAGATGATCTCTTGGTACATGGAATCGCTCATCGAGTGAACATCTCTTTTACCTTGTCGACGCCGCGGACGAGGGCGTCGATCTCGTCGGTGGTGGTGTACACACCGAATGACGCACGCGTGGTCGCCGGTATTCCGTAGCGCACGCAGACCGGGCGGGCGCAGTGGTGGCCGGCACGTACCGCGATGCCTTCCTCGTCGAGCAGTTGGGCCACGTCGTGCGGGTGGATGCCGGGCAGCGTGAACGAGATCGTGGCGCCGCGGTCGACCGGTGTGGCCGGGCCGATGATGCGCAGGCCGTCAATCGACTGCAGGCCGTCGAGCGCGTACGCGGTGAGCGCCTTCTCGTGCTCGCGAATCTCGTGCATGCCGATGGCCGTGACGTAATCAACTGCGGTGCCAAGGGCCACGGCCTGGGCGATCATCGGGGTGCCCGCCTCGAAGCGGTGCGGCGGCGCGGCAAAGGTGCTGCCCGACATGTCGACCGTCTCGATCATCTCGCCCCCGCCGAGGAACGGCGGCAGCTGCGCGAGCAGGTCGTAGCGGCCCCAGAGCACGCCGACGCCGGTCGGGCCGTAGAGCTTGTGGCCGGTGAAGGCGACGAAGTCCGCGCCGAGGTCCTGCACATCCAGCGGCAGGTGCGGTGCGGCCTGCGCGGCGTCGACGATCGAGATCGCGCCGACGGCCCTGGCCCGCTCGACGATCCGGCGCACCGGGTTGATCGTGCCCAGCGCGTTGGACTGGTAGACGAACGAGACCACCTTCGTGCGCTCGTTGATGACCTCGTCGATGGCGGACTCGACCAGCCGGCCTTCATCGTCGATCGGGATCCAGCGGAACGTCGCGCCGGTGCGCTGTGCGAGCAGCTGCCACGGGACGATGTTGCTGTGGTGCTCCATCTCGGTGACGACGATCTCGTCGCCGGGGCCAATTCTAAATCTGTCAGCACCGATCGTCGTGCTGGCGTTGGACAGCGAGTAGGCCAGCAGGTTCAGGGCCTCGGTGATGTTGCGGGTGAAGATGATCTCGTCGCGGGACGGCGCGTTGAGGAACGCCGCGACCTTGTCGCGGGCGCCCTCGTAGGCATGCGTGACCTCGCTGCCGAGGGTGTGCACCGCGCGCGCCACGTTGGCGTAGTGGTTGGCGTACAGGTCAGCCTCGGCATCGATGACGACCTGTGGCTTCTGCGCACTGTTGGCGCTGTCGAGGTACACGAGCGGAACGCCGTGCACCTCGCGCGACAGGATCGGGAAGTCCTTACGGACGGTCTCGACGTCGAATGCCATGACTGAAGTCCTTATGCGGTAGCGGTCTCGTTGACGCCGAAGCGGGCGTAGCCATCCGCCTCGAGGGCGTCGGCCAGCTCGGAGCCGCCGGATTCGACGATGCGTCCGTCGAAGAACACGTGCACGAAGTCGGGCTTGATGTAACGCAGGATCCGCGTGTAGTGCGTGATCAGGATCGTGCCGATGCCGGTGTCACGGACCCGGTTCACGCCCTCGCTGACGACCCGCAGCGCGTCGACGTCGAGGCCGGAGTCGGTCTCGTCGAGGATCGCGATCTTCGGCTTGAGCAGTTCGAGCTGCAGGATCTCGTGGCGCTTCTTCTCGCCGCCGGAGAAGCCCTCGTTGAGGCTGCGCTCGGCGAAGGCCTTGTCCATGTCGAGTGCCGTCATCGCGCCGTTGACTTCCTTGATCCAGGTACGCAGCTTCGGCGCCTCGCCGCGCACGGCGGTGGCCGCGGTGCGCAAGAAGTTCGACACCGAGACACCGGGCACCTCGACGGGGTACTGCATCGCCAGGAAGAGGCCGGCTCGGGCCCGCTCGTCGACGGTCATCGCCAGCACGTCGGCGCCGTCGAGCAGCACCTGACCGCTGGTGACGGTGTACTTCGGGTGCCCCGCGATCGCATACGCCAGAGTCGACTTGCCGGAGCCGTTCGGGCCCATGATCGCGTGCGTCTCGCCGGAGTTCACGGTGAGGTCGACACCCTTGAGGATCTCGGTGGTGTCCGCCGCGGTGTCGCCTACCGAAACATGCAGGTCGCGGATCTCGAGGGTGCTCAAGGGGTGATCTCCAGTTCTGGCTCGGTCGCGACAAAGCCCAGGCGGGCCTCGATCGCGGTCATGATTCGCTGTTGCAGGTCGGGCAGGCCGATGCGGGCGACCACGTCGGCGAAGAAGCCACGCACGACGAGCCGCTGGGCCAGCTCGGCCTCGATGCCACGTGACATCAGGTAGAACAACTGCAGGTCGTCGAAACGTCCCGTGGCGCTGGCGTGCCCGGCGCCGCCGATCTCGCCGGTCTCGATCTCGAGGTTCGGCACCGAGTCGGCACGAGCGCCATCGGAGAGCAGCAGGTTGCGGTTCATCTCGTAGGTGTTCGTGCCGGTGGCGGCCGGGCGGATGCGCACGTCGCCGATCCACACCGTGCGCGACGTGTCGCCGAGCAGCGCGTTCTTGTAGAGCACGTTCGAGGTGCACTCCGGCATCGAGTGGTCGATGTAGAGGCGCGACTCGAGGTGCTGGCGCTGGCCGGCGAAGGCGACGCCGAGCAGTTCGGCCCGCCCACCCGGGCCCGCATATTCGACCGTCGGGGAGACGCGGACGACGTCGCCGCCGAGCGAGACCGCGGTGTAGCGGTAGTTGGCATCGCGCCCGACACGGGCGCCCACGTGCTCGTTGTGCAGGGTGCCGGCGTCCCACTCGTGCACGTGCACCAAGGACAGCTGCGCGCCGTCACCGACGAGCACGCTCGTCTCGGCCGCGAAGTGAGCCGCGCCGTGGTACTCGACCACGACGGTGGCCGAGGACTGGGCGCCCGCGTCGACCACGAACCGGCCCCACACGATCTCGTCGACGCCGGTGCCGCCGAGGCGGATGACCACCGGGTCGGCGATATCGGCGCCCTTGGCGATCCGGAGCACCATCGCGCCGCCGGACCGGGCGTAGGCAAGCGCGCTGAGCCGGTCGACGGGCTGGGGTGTGTCGGTCAGCGACGGGTCGTCGTTGGCCACTTCGACCAGTTCGACCCCGTCGGGCAGGTCGGCCTCCCAGGTCAGGTGGGCGTCGGACTCAGCCGCACCGAGCAGTGCCCGCAGCTTGGTGAGCGGACTGAACCGCCACTCCTCGTCGCGGCCGCTGGGCTCGGCGAAATCGTCGGGATTACGGGACGTGAAGCGCTCCGCGGGCGAGCCGGTAGGCCCGGCCCCGTGTGAATGTGGCCGATCGGCGATCAAAGTCACGCCTAACCCACTGCTCCTTCCATCTGCAGTTCGATCAGGCGGTTGAGCTCGAGTGCGTATTCCATCGGCAGTTCGCGGGCGATCGGCTCGACGAAGCCACGGACGATCATCGCCATCGCCTCGTCCTCCTCCATGCCGCGTGACATGAAGTAGAAGAGCTGGTCGTCGCTGAGCTTGGAGACCGTGGCCTCGTGGCCCAGGGTCACGTCGTCCTCGCGGACGTCGACGTACGGGTAGGTGTCCGAGCGGCTGATCTCGTCGACGAGCAGCGCGTCACACTTGACCGTCGAGCGACTGTGGTGCGCGCCCTTGTGAATCTCGACCAGGCCGCGGTAGGACGTTCGGCCGCCGCCGCGAGCCACCGACTTGGAGATGATCGTCGACGACGTGTGCGGCGCCAGGTGCAGCATCTTCGCGCCGGCGTCCTGGTGCTGGCCCTCGCCCGCGAACGCGATCGACAGCACTTCACCCTTGGCGTGCTCGCCCATCAGCCAGACGGCCGGGTACTTCATCGTGACCTTCGAGCCGATGTTGCCGTCGACCCACTCCATCGTGGCGCCGGCCTCGGCCTTGGCCCGCTTGGTGACCAGGTTGTAGACGTTGTTCGACCAGTTCTGGATGGTCGTGTAGCGGCACCGGCCGCCCTTCTTCACGATAATCTCGACCACGGCCGAGTGCAGCGAGTCCGAGCTGTAGATCGGCGCCGTGCAGCCCTCGACGTAGTGCACGTAGGCACCTTCGTCGACGATGATCAGCGTGCGCTCGAACTGGCCCATGTTCTCGGTGTTGATGCGGAAGTAGGCCTGCAGCGGGATCTCGACGTGCACGCCCTTCGGCACGTAGATGAACGAGCCGCCTGACCACACCGCGCTGTTGAGCGCCGAGAACTTGTTGTCGCCGGAGGGGATCACCGAGCCGTAGTACTCCTGGAACATCTCCGGGTACTCCTTGAGCGCGGTGTCGGTGTCGAGAAAGATGACGCCCTGACGCTCGAGCTCCTCGTTGATCTTGTGATAGACGACCTCGGACTCGTACTGCGCGGCCACGCCGGACACCAGGCGCTGCTTCTCGGCCTCGGGGATGCCGAGCTTGTCGTAGGTGTTCTTGATGTCGGCGGGCAGGTCGTCCCACGTGGTCGCCTGCTTCTCGGTGGAGCGCACGAAGTACTTGATGTTGTCGAAGTCGATGCCGGACAGGTCCGAGCCCCAATTGGGCATGGGCTTCTTGCCGAAGATCGACAGCGCCTTGAGTCGCGACGCCAGCATCCACTCCGGCTCGCTCTTCTTCTCGGAGATGTCACGGACGACGGCCTCGGACAGACCGCGCTTGGCCCCGGCTCCGGCGGTGTCGGTGTCGGCCCAGCCGAAGTTGTAGCGCGAGAGTGCGTCGATCTGTTCGTCCTGGGTCAGGCTGCGCTCGGGTGCGGTGGTCATATTCAGGTCCTCCGGGATCGAGCAGTCAATTTCACGGACTTGCGTATCGGTGGGACGGGGATGTGCGTCGTGCAGACCCCGTCGCCGTGGGCAATCGTGGCCAGTCGTTGGACATACGTACCGAGCACCCGTTCGAACGCGCGTGTCTCGGCCTCACAGAGCTCGGGAAACTCGGCCGCTACGTGCGCGACCGGGCAGTGGTGCTGGCAGAGCTGCACACCAGCCGCGGCAGTCTCTGTAGTAGCAGCGTATCCGTGCGAGGTGAGGGACTCGGCCAGCGCCTCGGTGCGTTCTGCGTCGGAGGCGGCCGGGTCCACGTCGGCGGACAGCGCCTCGGCCAACGACTGCGCGCGGTGCTGGGCGAAGGCCACGACGGCGGCTTCGCCACCGTGCTCCCGCAGATAGCGCAGCGCGGTGGTGGCGAGATCGTCGTAGGCATGCGGAAAGGCGGCCCGCCCGTCGTCGGTGATGGCGTACGTCCGGGCCGGGCGGCCCCGGCCCCGACGCACGACATGGCGCGGCTCGCACTCGACGAGGTGGCCGTCGTTGACCAGAGCATCGAGGTGGCGGCGGATCGCGGCCGGCGAGAGGCCCAACTGCTGGGCCAGTGCTGCCGCGCTCTGCGGACCGCGTTCGAGCACGAGCCGGGCGACGGCATCGCGGGTACGGTCGGAACCGCCGCCCGCTGCGCCTCGTTCGGCGTCGTGCTTGATTTTCACTACACCAGTATGACGTATTTCCCGGCCGCCGCACAGGTCGCCCCACCGCCTCCTCGCTCACCTCACACCGGGGCTACAGCGGCACAGGTCGGGGGCACCCCCAAAATCGGCCCCGGCCCTCAGCCAGTTGGCTCGCGACGCCGTACGACGACCCGGAAAACCCGCTCGGGGGGTGACTTCTCGTCGGACGGTAGCTTCACCCTGTGCTCTACCGGACGCTGGAACTCACGCTCGCCCCTGCCTTGCGAGTCGTCTATCGGCCCGAGATCATCGGCGCCGCGTACGTACCGCACACCGGCGCGGTCATCCTCGCCGCCAACCACATCTCCTTCGCCGACGAGATATTCACGCCACTGGCCGCCCGCCGCCAAGTCCTGTACTTCGCCAAGGCCGAGTACTTCACCACCCCTGGAATCCGCGGGCAGGCCATGGCGGCGTTCTTCCGCGCCTGCGGGCACGTGCCGGTGGAACGCGGCGACACCCGCTCGGCAGCCAGCGTCATCGAGATCGGCGTCGATCTGCTGCGTGAGGGCAGCGCCCTCGGCATCTACCCTGAGGGCACCCGGTCCCCCGACGGCCGGTTGCACAAGTTCCGCACCGGCGTCGCGCGGCTGGCGATGCGCTCGGGCGCGCCGGTGCTACCCGTCGGGCTCGTCGGCACCCGCGAAGCGCAGCCGCCCGGAACCCGCCGCTGGCACCGCACACCGGTCGCAGTCCACTTCGGTGAACTGATGTATTTCGGCGACCGGGCGGCCGAGGAGCGCAGCTCGCGGGTGCTGCGTGAGGTCACCGAGACCGTCCGCAAGGCCGTTCAGGAGCTGTCCGGGCAGGACTACCTCGACGCCTTTGCTGCGTCGGGCACGCGCGCCTGAGGCCCGGCCGCGGCGCGTTCCTAGACTGACGGGGTGTCCGCCGTCGCTACCGCTGCCCTCGAGGTCCGCGACCTCACCAAGGCATACGGGGGCAAGCCGGCGGTCGACGGGCTGTCGCTGCTCGTACCGCCCGGTTCGGTGCTGGCCCTGCTCGGCCCGAACGGCGCGGGCAAGACGACCACCATCGAGATCTGTGAGGGCTTCCGCCGGCCCGATGGAGGGTCGGTGCGGGTGCTCGGCCTCGACCCGATCGCCGACGCCACGGCGCTGCGCCCGCGGGTCGGCGTGATGCTGCAGGGTGGCGTAGGCGGCTACACCAGCGCCAAGGCCATCGAGTTGCTGCGCCTGTTCGCGTCCTACGCGGCCCATCCGCACGATCCTGCCGCCCTACTCGACAGCGTGGGGCTCGCCGACGTGGCCCAAACACAGGTCAAACGGCTTTCCGGCGGTCAGCAGCAACGACTGTCGCTGGCCCTCGCGCTGGTCGGACGGCCTGAGCTGGTGTTCCTCGACGAGCCGACCGCCGGTATGGACCCGCAGGCCCGCCGCGGCACGTGGGAGTTCATCCGGCGACTACGGGCCGACGGCGTCAGCGTGGTGCTCACCACCCATTTTCTGGACGAGGCCGAGCACCTGGCCGACACGGTGGTCGTCATCGACGCCGGGCGGGTCGTGGCCGCCGGAACACCGGCCGAACTCACCCGCTCCGGGGCCGAGGGACAGATACGGTTCCGGGCCACGCCGGGTCTGTTGCTCGCCTCATTGGTGGCGGCCCTGCCTGCGGGCAGCCAGGCCACCGAACCGGAGCCGGGCCGCTACCTCGTCAGCGGCGAGGTCAGCCCGCAGTTGCTGGCCATGCTGACGGCGTGGTGCGCGGGTCAGGGCGTGCTGGCCGACGACCTCACTATCGGGCGGCGCAGTCTCGAGGACGTCTTCCTCGAATTGACCGGACGCGGGTTGCGCACATGATCACGTCGTTCGCGCCGACGCCGGGCGCTGCCCCGCGTTCCAGGATGCTGGCCGCGCAGACGTCCATGGAGTTCCGGCTGCTGCTGCGCAACGGCGAGCAGGTCGGCCTCACGCTGGTCATCCCGCTGCTGCTGCTGTTCTTCTTCAACCTGCCGCTGCTGTACTCGCTGGACAGTCCGCGCCGCATCGATTTCGTGGTGCCCAGCATCATCGCGCTGGCGGTGATGTCGGCCGCGTTCACCGGCCTGGCGATCGGCACCGGCTTCGAGCGCAAGTACGCGGTACTCAAGCGTCTCGGTGCGACGGCACTGCCCCGCTCGGTGCTGCTGGCCGGCAAGACGCTCGCGGTGCTGCTGCTCGAGGCCATCCAGATCGTGTTCATCTGCGCCTTCGGCTTCGCCCTGGGCTGGCGGCCGGACGGAGACCCGCTGTGGGCCGTGCTCCTCGTGGCGCTCGGCACTGTCGCGTTCGGCGGGTTGGGGCTGCTGGTCGCGGGCACCCTGCGGGCCGAAGTCACCCTGGCGGCGGCGAACCTCATCTGGTTGATCCTGCTGTTCGCCGGCGGCATCGCGATCCCGCTGAGCCGCTACCCCAGCGCCGCCCGTCAGGTGCTGCAATACCTGCCCTCGGCAGCACTGTCGCACGGGTTGCATCAGGTGCTGGAGCTCGGGAACGCCCCGTCCACCCATGACCTCCTCACCTTGTTCGTCTGGGCTGCGGTAGCGCTGCCGGCCGCCGCGCGGTGGTTCAAATGGGAGTAGACACGGGGTCTCCCGTCTCGGTCGCGCCCTCGCGCCGTGCCCGCGCCGAACGACTGCTGTCCTGGACGAGGTCGCCGCTGGCGCTCCAACGTCTCGCCCTGGCTTCGGTGATCGCCAACGTCGGCATCGTCGTCACCGGCGGCGCGGTACGCCTGACCAACTCCGGCCTGGGCTGCCCGACCTGGCCGACCTGTAGCGGCTCGTCACTCGTCCCGACGAAGAAGTTGGGCATCCACGGCGCCATCGAGTTCACCAACCGGACGATGACATTTCTCGTCGGCGCCGTCCTGCTCCTCACCCTGGTCGCTGCCTGGCGGCAGCGGCGCGAGATCCGGCTGGCGGCGATCGCGCTGGCCAGCATCCCGGCGCAGGCCGTCCTGGGCGGCCTGGTCGTGCACACGGACCTCAACCCGTGGCTGGTCGCGACCCATTTCCTGCTCTCGGCCGGAATCGTCGCGATCACGTTTCTGCTGTGGTGGCGGGTCACTGATCATCGCGCCGTCGAGATCCCGACGGGCGGGTTGATCCTGGCGCGCGCCACGACAGCCGTCGCGGCCGCCGTGCTCGTCATCGGCACCGTCGTGTCAGGCAGTGGCCCGCACGCCGGCGACCTCAAGAACGGTCGGGTCCACCGCATCCACCTA
>JAOPWD010000181.1 GCA_025965875.1 Pseudonocardiales bacterium | reverse complement strand
CGGTCGCGGTTGCGGTCGCCTGACCGGTCCGTCGCCCGGATTCCTGCAGGCAGGTAACGGAGTTGGGCGCTGGCGGCGATGACGCCGAGCGGACTAGGCGCGATCGTGGAGGTCACACCGGCAAGGGCACATCCCCCAGTAATGGAACGGAAGCGAGGGGCACGATGGCGAAGACTCGGGCTGAACAGACCTCGCAGCGCGCACTCGTGAAGCCCAGCGCAGTTGCGGCGGCCCGGGCCGCGGCGCTGTTCGTCGCACCCCTTCAGCTTTCCGAAGCGCCCACCCCCGACCAGGTCCGTCGCGTAGTCGCGACGGCCGGGCGGCGTGCCTACGCTGCCACCTGCCTGTCCCGTGCCGACGCCGAGGACATCTCACGATGACGGCTACTGCTGAGCCGGTGGCGGTCAGCGCACCGGCAATCTCGGGGTCGCCCCCGCGACGATGGTGGATGCTGGCGGTGCTGGCGCTGGCGCAGTTGATGGTCGTGCTCGACGCCACGATCGTGAACATCGCTCTGCCCAGCGCCCAGCACGCTCTGGGCTTCTCCAACACCGACCGCCAGTGGGTGGTCACCGCCTATTCGCTGGCGTTCGGGGGCCTGCTGCTGCTTGGCGGCCGGTTGGCCGACATGGTCGGGCGGCGCCGCATGCTGCTCATCGGACTGGCCGGCTTCGCGGCGGCCTCGGCTGTGGGCGGTCTGTCCCAGGGCATCTGGATGCTGGTCGGTGCACGCGCGGTCCAGGGGGCGTTCGGCGCCGTGCTCGCGCCGTCGGCGCTCTCCATGCTCACCGTCACCTTCACCGACCCCCGCGAGCGCGGGCGGGCGTTCGGCATCTTCAGCAGCATCGCCGGTGGCGGGGCGGCGATCGGTCTGCTGCTCGGCGGCCTGCTGACCGAGTACCTGAGCTGGTCGTGGTGCCTGTTCGTCAACGTTCCGATCGCTGTCGTCGCCGCGGCCGGGGCGTTCGTCCTGCTGCCCCGGACCGATCCGGCGACCGGGTCGGCGGGAGGGGTGCGTCTGGACATCCGGGGCGTGGTCACCGCGGGGCTCGGCCTGGCCGGGCTGGTGTACGGCTTCTCCCTGGCGGAGACAAGCGGCTGGACCGACCCGTGGACGCTCGCCCTGCTCGTCGTCTCGGTCCTGCTCCTGATCGGCTTCGTGCTTATCGAGCGCCGGGTCGCGCACCCGCTTCTGCCGATGCGGGTGGTGCTCGACCGACGCCGGGGCGGCGCCTACCTGGCCATCGCGCTCGCCGGGATCGGCATGTTCGCGGTCTTCCTGTTCCTCACCTACTACCTGCAGCAGACGCTCGGCTTCTCGCCGCTGATGACGGGCGTCGCGTTCCTGCCGCTCGTCGGCGGCCTCGTCATCTGCTCGGCGGTCCTGGTGCCCCGGCTCCTGCCGAGGGTGGGGCCGCGGCCCCTGGTCGTCACCGGCCAACTGCTTGCCGCCGCCGGTCTGCTGCTCCTGTGGCGGCTGCAGGTCGGCAGCAGCTACACCGGGCACGTGCTGCCCGCCTTGATCGTCATGGGCCTGGGGCTGGGTCTGATCTTCGGTTCGTGCTTCAACACCGCGACCTCCGGGATCCGGCAGTCGGACGCCGGCGTGGCCTCGGCCCTGGTGAACACCGGTCAGCAGGTCGGCGGCGCGCTGGGCACGGCGTTGCTGAACACCATCGCCGCGACAGCCGCCTCGTCCTACCTGTCCTCCCGGCAGCCCTCTCCCGCCGCCGTCAACGCGGCCGCCGTGGCCGGTGACACACGGGCATTCCTCATCGCCGCCGGAATCTTCCTCGTGGCGGCCGTCGCCAGCGTGTTGGTCCTGCCCAACGGCCCGAATCCCGTGCAGTGACCAGCGCCGCAAGTCGGAGGTTTGTCCCGGCGTTGACTTGTTCCACGTCGACCTCCGCCTCCGGGTGCGACACGCCGCTGTCGCGGCGAGTGCGCGACGATGCCGCACCGCGGCGTCAAGATCGACGGAGTCACTTCGTCACTTCACTCGGACCCGGCCGGACGTGCGCGGTCGGACGCGTTCGGCAGCGACAGCGGAAGGTCGAACGCCCTGAATAGTTCGGTGTCGAGGAAGGCGTAGATGTGTGTGATCTCGCCGTCGGCGGTCTCGAGCACTTGGACGCTGTGTGCCGTGAACGTCCCGTCAGCTTGGAGCGTGTAGGACGCGAGCGCTGGGCAGCCGTTCGCTCTTGTCGCCACTACCCGTCGTCCGGGCCCCTGCAGCGCGCGCGTGGCGAAGAACTCCACTACCGCGCTGCGGCCGGCGAACCAGGTCGGAATTGGTGGCATCTCGAGTTCGACATCGTGCCGCAGCAGGGCGGCCAGCGCAGGGACGTCGGCGTTCTCAAACGCGGTCATGTACTCGTTCAGCAGCATCTGGTCGACGTCGCTCATCACGACCTCCTCCGAGCGTGGCCCGTCCTCGATGTGGGCGCGGGCTCGCTGCAACGCGCTGTTCACCGCGGCGGTCGACAGGTCGAGTTGCCCGGCGACCTCCGCAGCGGACAACCCGACGACATCGCGCAGCAGGAGCGCTGCGCGCTGGCGTGCAGGCAGGTTCTGCAGTGCGGCGACGAAGGCGAGCCGTGTCGTCTCGCGAGTGGTCACCACGTCGGCTGGGTCGAAGGCGAACGCATGATCCGGGATCGGCTCGAGCCACAGCACTTCGAGTCGCTTCGCGGCCAGCGGCGCGGCTCCGTCGTCCAGCGGGCCGCCAATTCCGGACGGCAGGATGCGCCGCTCCCGGCCGTCTGCGGCGGTCAGGCATACCCGGGTCGCGATCCGGTAGAGCCACGTCCGCACGGACGAACGACCTTCGAACCGGTCGAACCCGCGCCACGCACGCAGCAACGTCTCCTGCACCGCATCCTCGGCGTCGTGGAACGAGCCGAGCATGCGGTAACAGTGGGCGAGCAGTTCGCGTCGGTGCGGATCGACGGCCGCTGCGAACTCCGATTCAGTCGACAACGGCGGACACAGTGACGGGCGACGGCGCCTGGGCCATGGGGGCTTCGGCAGCCCGGCGGCGGACGAGAGTCCCGGCGATCGCGCCGAGTGCGGACAGGCCCGCCGCGACACCCAGAGCAGGGCCGACGCCGTCGCGGAACGCTTCGGGACTGGCGTAGCTGCCGTTGGCGGCGAACACCGCGGCGAGGATCGCGACGCCGAATACCCCGCCCAGTTGGCGCGCGGTGTTGAACACACCGGACGCCTTGCCCACCTCGCTCGGCGATACCGCGTTCATGGCCGCATTCTGCCCGGCCGGCAACGCCATGCTCGTACCGCAGCCGGCAATCATGAGAGCAGCGATCGCGGCTGGGTAGGAGCGGCCGTCGGCAATAGTCAGCGCGACCCAGCCGAGGCCGATGCCCTGGAGGGCGAGACCGGCCGCGAGCAGTGACCGGTCGCCGATCCGATCGCTGAGTCGGCCGGCGGCCGGGGCGATGACGAACAGGGTCAACGTCCACGGCAGGAACCGCAGACCAGCGCCGAGCGGGCTGTAGCCGAGCGTGATCTGCAGGTACTGCGCCAGGAAGAACACCGCACTGAACAGTGCTGCGGTGAGCATGAAGATGGCGACGTTAGCGGCTGAGAACGTGCGGTTGGCGAACAGGCTGATCGGCAGCATAGGCTCCCGCGCGCGTGCTTCCCAGGCGACGAAGGCCACCGTGGCTGCGGCGCCGGCGATGAGCATGGTCATGACCTCGCCACTGCCCCAGCCGACAGTGTTGCCGCGGACAAGCCCCCAGACGATCCCGAACATGCCGGCCGAGACGAGAGCGAGACCTGGTAGATCGGGACGGGCACGAGGGCCGCGGCTTTCGGTCGTGCGAATGAGTACGAGCGGGATGAGTATCGCTCCGATCGGGACGTTGATCCAGAAGATCCACTGCCACGCGATGCCTTCGGTGATCGCGCCTCCCACGAGTGGACCCCCGACCACTGCGAGGCCGGTGAGCGCCATGAAGATACCGAGCGCAGCACCGCGCCTCGCCGGTGGGAATGCGTTGGTCAGCAGCGACACCGCCAGCGGCATGACCAGCGCCGAGCCCGCACCTTGGATCGTCCGCGCGGCGATGAGTAGCCCGGTGTTCGGCGCGAGCGCGCACGCGACCGAGGCAAGGGTGAACACGAGCAGGCCGACCGCAAACATCCGCCGTCGACCGAGCCGATCACCGAGAGCGGCGCCCGTGATCAGCAGCACGGCGAAGCTGAGGCTATAGGCGTTGACGGTCCATTCGAGCGTGGCGATCGACGCGTGCAGGTCGTCGCGAATCGTGCTGAGTGCGGTGGCGACGACGAGTTGGTCGAGCGCCACCATCAGGGATGCTGCTGACGTCAAAGCCAGAACCCACTTCTGCGTACGGGTCACGGATACCTCCTGATCGAGATGTGCACCCGTACTGACCAGGTTCGCAGGGCGAATTAATCGGCTGCCGACGATGAACTTCGTCGTCGAGGCCGGTCTACCTCCGTATGACTCGATTCCGTGTCGTGCGCTACACGACAAACCCGCAAGCCCGTGACGAGAACGCTCAGCTCGTGTCCGAGGTGTACGCAGCGCTCGCCGAAACCCAGCCGGAGGGACTGCGCTACGCGACGCTGCTCCTCGCGGACGAAGACACGTTCATCCACATCGCAGCCCAAGATGGCTCGGACAATCCCTTACCGCGACTGCCCGCGTTCCAGGACTTCCAGCGCGAC
>JAOPWD010000001.1 GCA_025965875.1 Pseudonocardiales bacterium | reverse complement strand
GGGTGCTGATGACGCTGGTGGCGTGCTCGCTGGGGCGGACGAAGTGCCACTGCCAGCCTTATTGCTGCTGCTGCAAGCCGTGACGAGGGCTAGGACGGCCACGCCGACGGTGAGGAGAATCCGTTTCGACATTGGGACAACCTCCGTGTTGAAGTCACTGCTGCATACGCTGCCGTGACCGCACGGGTTCAGTCCGCGACGGCCTCGTCGTAGCGGGCGAGCACCAGAGCAACCAGCGCGGGATGCACGCCGATCGGGTCGGACACGGTGGCCAGGCCCTCGGCCGCGGCGCGGAGGTTGTCCGCGAACTGGCCCTCGGCCAGCAGGTACGTGGCCACCTCGACCGGAGCCGCCACACCGCTCAGCGCAGCGCGCACGTCGGCGCCCAGAGTCAGCACCGAGACCGCGCGCCCCAGCCGCTCGCCCAGCCGCTGCGCCACCTGCGCGACGTCGGCGGCCGCAGCCGGATTGCTCGACCCGGCCCACACCAGGACAGTCGTCGCCACCGGGGCGGGACCCCGCACCAGAGCCAGCCGAGCCGCCAGCGCGTCCACGACGAGCGGGTCCGGTCCCAGATGCCGCGCTACCCGAACGTCGGAATGGCCGGCGACGACCGATGGGATGTCGGTCAGCACATGGAAGCCCGCTGACAGCAGCAAGGGCACCACGACGGTCGGGCCGGAATGCGCCACCAGAGCGTCAGCAAGGCGTGGCGTGGCGACGTCGAGGAAGCACAACGACACGGCGACGTCCGGGCGGGCGGCGGCAATCGCGGCGACGAGGGCGGCGGTGGTGGCCGACCCAGCCGGCGATGCGGTGCCGTGCGCGGCCACAAGCAGGGTGGGCTTGGCAGGCATGGCGACCCCGACCGGACTTGAACCGGCGACCTCCGCCGTGACAGGGCGGCGCTCTAACCAGCTGAGCTACGGGGCCATGAACTCGGCCGCGAAGCCGAGCGGTTGAACAGTAGTGCGTGCCCCCAACGGGATTCGAACCCGTGCTACCGCCTTGAAAGGGCGGCGTCCTGGGCCTCTAGACGATGAGGGCATGAACCGCATCATGCTAGCCCCGATGGTGGACCGGCCAAGCATAGGGGACGAGTCCCCACGGCTCCAAAGTGGTCGCTGGGAGCCCGCTGGCAAGGGTTGATCGGTAACGGTTTTGTCTCATATGGTGGGCATGCCCGCGCCCGCGGCGGAATGGCAACACTCCGCCACGGGCGCGAGACCATGCGTCAGCCGAGCCGATCGGCTGCCCAGTACGTCGTTCCGCGCTGCAAGGAGGCTTGTGTCTTTCTTCGACGATGCACCAGCCGATGACGCGCGCCCGAACGACTGGGCTCCGACCCAGATACTCCGGCCGGTCACCGACTACGCCCCCGAGCAGCTCACCGAGCGGATCCCGGTCATCCGGGTGCCGGAGGAGCCACCGCCGCCGGGACGGCACCACCGAAGAGCCGACCCGCCCGCCGCACCGGGACGCCGGCACGCCGCAGCCGCCACCCCGGTAGCACGTCCGCCGCGGGAACCGAAGGCGCGCGGGCGCCGCCGGCGCGGAAAGTCGCTGCTGTGGCGCGCCAGTACGGCGGCGACGAGCTTCACGCTGCTGCTCATCCTCGCCGCGGGTGCGGCAGGCGGTTACGAGTACACCAAGCTCAACAGCCAGATCACCCGCAAGTCCGTGCTGGTGACGCACGACCCCAACATCCGCAACCCGGCCCGTCAGCAGCACGCCGAGAACTTCCTCGTCATCGGCTCGGACACCAGAGCCGGTGCCGACGCGAAGTACGGCAACGCCGCCGGAGCCCGCTCCGACACCACGATGCTCGTGCACCTGTCGCCCGACCGCGCCAAGGCGACGATCATCAGCATCCCGCGCGACGCCTGGGTGGACATCCCGACGTGTACGGCCACCGACGGCAGCACGGTCCAGGAACACACCGAGATGTTCAACTCCGCCTTCTCGATCGGCGGGCCGACCTGCACGATCAAGACCGTCCAGAAACTCACCGGAATCGCCGTCACGCACTTCGTCGAAATCGACTTCAGCGGCTTCGCGGCGATGGTCCAGGCGATGGGGACGGTGACGGTCTGCAGCCCGCAGGCGGTGTCTGACCCGTACAGCGGCCTGAAGCTGCATCCAGGCCAGAATCCGCTCGACGGCGAGCAGGCACTGGCCTACGTCCGCGCCCGCGAGACGTTGGGCGACGGGTCCGACCTCGGCCGCATCAAGCGCCAGCAGCAGTTCCTCGGCGCTGTACTTCGGCAGGCGACGCAGGGCTCCATGCTGAGCAACCCGGCCCGGCTCACCAAGTTCCTCGACGCGGCGACCAAGGCCATCACGGTCGACAAGAACACGTCGTTCAGCGATCTGCGCACGCTCGCGACGTCCCTGCAGGGGCTCGATCCGCGCCGGGTCATCTTCTACACCACGCCCATCGCCGACCCGAACTACTCGCCGCCAGGCACCACGATGACCGGGCGCGTCTTGCTCGACAGCGTCCAAGGCCGGGTGATGTACGACTCGGTGATCAACGACAAGAAGCCCGTGTGGGTCAAGACGGTGCACGGCAAGTCGCAGGTCGTGCACAGCACGACGCCGGTCGCGCCCACCAAGCCGACCGCCACGCAGGCGGCGCCGACGGGCACCGTCAACGGCGCACAGACCAGCTGCTCGCTCTGAGCTCTGAGCCAGCCGGCTCAGTCCGACGGACGCATCCCCAGCAGCCGCACGCCGTCCTCGTCCCGCAGCACCGCGGTGATCCAGCCGCCGTCGCGGCCGTGCGCGCGCAGCTCGTCGAACGACGCGCGCAGCTCGACCGGTTCGAAGCGGCGGTGCTCCCAGTTGATCCGCGCGTCGTGTCCGGCCACGGCCAGCTCGAGCACCGATCGTGACGCTGCTAGCTCGTCGCGGGCGGACACGAGCCGGGCGATGACGTCGTCCAGCACCGTGACCAGCGGCGGGTTGCCATCGCACCAGGTGGCGACGAGGTCCGGTCGAGTGCGCGCGACCCGCGAGCCGTCCATGTAGGAGCCGGCCGCCAACGACAGGCCCAACGGCCCGCCGCCCAGGCCGGTCAGGGCGAGCGCCTCGGCCAGCACGTGCGGCAGCCCGATCACCCGTGCGACGGCCGCGTCCTGCTCGGCGGCCGTGGTCGGCACCGGCTTGGCCCCGAGGTCGCAGACCAGTTCGGCCAGCCGCATCCAGGCGCGCAGGTCGGTGCCGGGTTCGATACTCAGCGTCCACGGTGCGTCGCGGAACAGCAGCGGGTTTGATGCGCCCCAGCCGGTCTCCTCGATGCCGGCCAGCGGATGGCCACCGACGAAGTTCGCGTGCGGCACCAGTTCGCGCACTGCGGCCAGGACGGGCGCTTTGAGCGTGCCGACGTCGGTGAGCAACGCGTCCGGCGCGAGGTGTGGGGCAAGCGAGCGCAGCGCGTCGCGCACCTGCGGCAGCGGCATGGCCAGGACGACCAGGTCGCTGCCGCGCACGGCCGTGGCGTCGTCGCGGGTGACCGGAAATCCGGAGGCGCTGGCCGCCGCGGCGGTCCGCACATCGACGTCGTAGCCGACGACCTCGAGTCCGTTGTGCCGGATCGCGTGGATCAGCGAGCCGCCGATCTGACCGAGACCGAGGACTGCGACACGCTCGAAGTTCGCGGTCACTGCGTGCTGCAACGGGGTGAACTCACTGATTGACGGTAGCGCCAAGCTGACAGCGACTTCCCGCGACTGGTCCAGACGTGCCAGGATCGACACCGCGTACGGGGCGGCACTCGGCCCGAGAGGTGGTGGAGTAGTGGCACAGCGTGGTTTCGCGGTAGCGGCGTTTCGCGACGGACAGTTGTGGCAGGTGGAGGCGCTACCCCCCGCCATGCTCGGCGACCTCGGGGTGCTGCTGCAGGCGCTGCGTTCGCAGCCGCCCGAGGGTGGGCCGTTCGTCATCGCGACCGTCGACGACGAGTTCTTCCTCATCGCGCGCCAGGACGGTCCGCGTATCTCGCTGTTGCTCTCGGACATGACTGCGTCGGTGGAGTACCCGCTCGCGGCCCAGGTGCTCGCCCGCCTCGGCGAGGACCCGCCGGACGACGACGAGCTCGATGAGGTCTGGCCGGTCGGTGATCTCGACCTGTTCGCCGACCTCAACCTGTCCGAGGACGAGATGGAACAGATCCTCGAAGACGTGGATGCCTATCCCGACGAGATGCTCGATACGATTGTGGCGCGCATCGGATTGGGCGACTCCTACGCGCAGGCCACCGAGTCTGCGCGAGTGGTGCAGTAACCAAGAGCAGGGCGACGGGGGCATTTCGTCATGAGCTACTTCGCGGCGGTGGTCGCCCGCAAGAACGATCGATGGCACGCGGTCGAGGTGTCGCTCGACGACTGCGAGAGCCTGGCCGACATCGGCGACGTCGCGCGCGACGTGCCGGGCGACGTGCGGCTCCTGCTGGTCGAGCAGGACGACGAGTACGCGGCGTTGGTGCGCGTCGATGATGACGACGACGAGCCGCGCGGCTTCCTCTCCGACGGCCACGCCGCCGACGCCTACCCGATGGCCGCGATGCTGGCAGAGGATCTGGCCGAGATCGGTGAGGACGAGTTGAGCGAGGATGAGGACGCGCCGCCGGCGCACGAGAGCATTCCGTTCGGCGACCCCGAGATCGCCGAGGACCTCGGCACGTCGGCCTCGGACCTGCTGTCGATGTGCGAGCACCTCGGCACGCTGCCGATCGATGTGCTGGTCGCGGTGTGCGAGAAGGCCGGCTGCGGTCAGGCCTTCGAAGACGTCAGGGCGTGAGAACCGGAAGCGAGCTGCTCACCCCCGTGCGGGCCACGGTGATTGTTGCGGTGGCGTCGGCATGAGCGGCGCCGACGAAGCCGCGATCTCGGCGGCACTGGCCGTCGCGCGCGATGCGGTTGCTCACGGCGAGGTACCGATCGGGGCGGTCGTGCTCGATCCGTCCGGTGCGGTGATCGCCTCGGCCCACAACGAGCGCGAGAGCGCCAACGACCCCACCGGGCATGCCGAGGTGCTCGCGCTGCGCCGCGCCGGGCTGGCCCTCGGCTCATGGCATCTCGACGGCTGCACGCTGGCCGTCACGCTGGAGCCGTGCACGATGTGCGCCGGCGCGCTGGTGCTGGCCCGGATCTCGCGGCTGGTGTTCGGCGCCTGGGATCCGAAGGCCGGCGCGGTGGGCTCGCTGTGGGACGTCGTGCGCGACCGCCGGCTCAACCACCGTCCCGAGGTCGCGGCCGGCGTGGGTGAGGCCGAGTGCTCGGCGCTGCTGGCCGGGTTCTTCGCCGGCAGGCGGCGCGACGCCGCCCTGTAGTCTCTACCGCGGTGGCGTGTCCGAGCGGCCGAAGGAGCACGCCTCGAAAGCGTGTGAGGTGAGAGCCTCCGTGGGTTCAAATCCCACCGCCACCGCCAAGTAGTCCCCGAATTTGTCCGGCAATTGCCGTGCAGATTCGGGGATTGTTTGCGTCCGGTCCGGAATCCGCGGATTGCTTGCCCTCTTGGCACTTCCAGCCTCGGCCCCGGCCAGCCCGCGGTTGGCTCCGGTCCACTCGCGTTCGCGGCGCCGTCCTAGCAGTCCGGTCGGTATCGGCGCTCGGCTCACCCGGTCGGTCGGCCGGAATTGTGTTGGCCCACCGGGCTGTGATCATCTCGCGTTTGCTGCGCGGAATCTGGTCGTTCCGCGCAGTAGACGTGAGTTGATCACCGCCGCCGCCGCGGTCTGTTCCGCTAGTCGGCCACGCCGCTACTTCGATCTTGGCGTTCGGTGGTCTGTCGTTTTTCCGACCTTGGCTCGCTGCCTACCGGTGGTCACCCTTTGAGTGACGGAGTCCCATGATCAGTGACGGTACTTTTCGGTGTCTCTGATCATGTGGATACGTCACTCGACGTGTGGTTGGGTGATTTGGTCGATGGGGTAGGTAGCTGGTTCTTCGAGGTAGGTGTGTCCGGTAGGGCTGGTCCATTGGATGGAGCCGTCGTCGAGTCGTCGTGGTGTCCAGCCGGCGTCGTGCTTGGAGTGGTGGTGCCGGCAGCAGATCGAGAGCAGGTTCGCTTCGTTGGTTTCGCCTTTGCGGTCCCAGGGTGTGATGTGGTCGAGCTCGCAGCGGCAGGCTTGGCGTTGGCAGTGCGGGAAGCGGCAGGTGCGGTCTCGGGCGATGACGTGATCAGCCAGGTCCTTCGGCGGGCGGTAGGTCGTGCGGCCGTAATCCACCAGTCGGCCCATCGGGTCGGTCACCAGGCGCCGCCAGGTGCCGGTCGGGTCCGCGGCCAGACGTCTGGCGACCGAGGCGGGGATGGGGCCGGCGCCGGCGAGTTCGCCGGGCTGCTCGTCCAGGCCGAGCAGTGTGGACAGGGCGACGCAGACCTGGATGGTGGGGCGCATCCCGTGCTCGCGGGGCAGCTCACCTGAGCTGGTCCCGTGCAGGGTGTCCAGGGCTAGCTGGACGGCGGCGTCGGCGCGGCGTTGGTCGGCGGTGC
This sequence comes from Pseudonocardiales bacterium, assembly GCA_025965875.1. Taxonomy (GTDB): domain Bacteria; phylum Actinomycetota; class Actinomycetes; order Mycobacteriales; family Jatrophihabitantaceae; genus QHCC01. The sequence continues at coordinate 711 of JAOPWD010000001.1, read as the reverse complement.
GCGGGTCGTCGCTGGTGACCCGGCGGGCCAGGGCGTCGATCGCGGTCATCACCACGGTGGCGCCGGCGTCGGGCAGCAGCATCCAGATCCCGGACATCCCCGCCTCGCTCGGGGTGCGGACCACCCGGCGTTCGGCCAGGCCCCGCTCATGGGCCTGCTCCGCGGTCTGCGGCGCCAGTTTGAGCAGGGTCCGGTTGAGGCTGCGCCGGAAGCCGGCCAGCGTCTGATCCGGTGCCTTGACCAGCACCGCCTGCTCCACCTTGGCCGCGGTGACGCGATCCAAGGGCATGGTCGCTTCGGCCAGCGACCGGGAGTGGTGGGTGGTGATCTCGCCACGTTGTTGCCGGTCCAGGGTCTCGGGCAGCCGCCCGGTCAGCTCCGTGGCTACCTGCAGCCGGTTGGCGGCGTGCCCGAACGAGAGCCGCAGCGCGCAGGCCACCTGTTCGCGGACCCAGTCCTTGTCCAGCTCGCCGGCCGGGCCGGGTACGGCGGGGTCCTCGGCCAGCACCGCGAGAAGACGATCCTCCAGCGCGTGAAACATCGACAGGTGCCTCCCCAACGCCACCAGCGCGTCGATCCGACCTTCGTGGGACAGCCGGCGCGGATCGACAGCCACCAACGACGTCAGCACCGCCGAGCCGGGCGTGATCGACGCCGCCCACGCCGCAACATCATCCGGGCACAGGTCGGCATCCATCACCGTCGGCACGT
>JAOPWD010000238.1 GCA_025965875.1 Pseudonocardiales bacterium | reverse complement strand
CCACCGCGTCTGCCGGAGCCGCCGATCCTCTTCCCGGTCCTGAATCGCGACTACGCCATCCGATCGCGCAGGACTGGAACGTCAAGCACAGCGGCGCTGGCACTGTTGCGTTAGCCGATCCCGTGATCTTGTCGCCGGAAATAGTTCGGCTGAGCCGCGTTCCAGGTCCTCGAGATCGAGGAGATCTGAGGTTCGTCCTCCTGTATCGAGGGTTCAACAACAACCCCCGCGGGACGAAACCGTAAGAGTTCCTGCGTCAAGATCATCGGATCGCTGAACGCAACAGTGCCCTCGGCGGCGCGGTGCTCAGCCCGCTTGCCGCGCGAGTCCATCGGGCGTTGCCGGTTTCATCTCCGAGGCTGTGCTGCGCTCCCGGCTCCTACTCCGTGGTCGTCGCAAGCCCTCTGCGCAAGGATGATCTGCGCTTGTGACTGCCTGACGCCTGAGCCGAGATCCTGCGGTTCTCCCTCGAACACAAGGCGCCAACCGCCAGTCGCGGGACGCACGACGCACGACGCTTCCAACACCACTGGGGCTACGCCTTGAGCAGGGCCTCATTGCCGGCATCGCCCGAGTGCTGCAACTGACTTTCAAGAACAACTGGTAGTAACCCCGGCGACCAACCCTCGTATCGAGGGGCACCGATCGTCGGCGCAGGCTGGCTGATGTAGTGGCGTAGTGGCCAAACCAGTGAGGACCGACCACACCGCGCAGGCCCGGACCGCTACCCGCCGCCACCAGTGCCGGTTCCTAGTCCGGCGATGAGGTTGATCGTGGAGGCGAGGATCACGGCCCCGAAGAGGTAGGACAGTAGGGCGTGACGCAGAGCCGAATGCCGGACGGCTGGTGATTCCAGATCGGTGTCGGAGACCTGGAAGGTCATTCCGATGGTGAAGGCGAGATAGGCGAAGTCGAGGTAACGAGGCGGAGCCTCCTGATTGAAGTTCACCCCGCCGTCTCTACCGGTGTAGTACAGCCGCGCGTAGCGCAGCGTGAACAGGGTGTGGACGGTAAACCAGGACAACGCCACGCTGGCCAGGCCGAGCCCAGCCAGTAGATCTTGCTGCGCGCCTTTGGCGGAGCTGGCCTGGATGAGTACGAAGCCCACTGCGGTCAGACTTGCCACGGCTGCGATCACCACGATGAGGTCGGTTGCTGCGTGGCCTGGGTCTTCGCGCGTCGCGTGGGTAGCTGTCGCTGACGCACCCATCGTAGGTATCGCCACCCACACCCACACCGTGAAGATCAGCGCCGCAATATCCCATCCTGTCAGCGGCGCGTAACCCCAGCTGCCCGCCAACCCAGTCACCACCGCAGCCGCCACCCCACCCAGGAGCATCACAGCGAATCGGGTGCGAGACCCGACCGACGCCCATGCCCGGGTGCCGGTCGGCCGATCCGCGTTCCGGCCAGCCGTCGGGGTTGCTCTGCCCATTGCGCCAGTCAACCAAGCCACGGCCACCCATGGCGGGACATCCGGGCCGCACCTCGGCCCGCCGGTCACAGCTTAGGCTCACGTTCGGACTCGCGGAATTTGCCACGTTGTCCGCTGCTCACCGGCCTGAACGCCGGCCGACCATGTTGCCCGATCGCACGCTTGTGCGGCGGCAGAAACTTCATCCGCGACCTTGCCAGCCCACGACCATCCGGGTGGTCAGGTCGATCACGGTGGTGGAGCCAGCCTTCACCGGTCTTGAGGGAGATGATGTCACCGACCAGCCGTCCGCCCGCCACGGCTGCCGGCAGCCCAGTCGCGCTCGATCAGATCCGGCGGGTCGACGGGGTCCTCACCGTGGCTCGGTGTTGCCCTTACTGGCGGCCTCTTCTGATCGGCGGGTTGCTCCAAGGTTTCGTGTTGTTTGTGTGGCACGACTCTGCACGAGCGTCGGTCCTCCGAGTCGTGCGGTCAAGTTCCGCCGCGGGTCGGGGCACGATGTCCGGATCCCTACAGGCCAACACCTACTCGGTCGTCGTTCTCATCGAGCTTTCGACGCGGGGCAGTTGGCGTGTCACCGCCACTGTTTGGCACCACGGACTGATCGAAGACACTGACCCGTTCGCGCGCAAGGCACCGTCATCAGCATCTGCCGCTGACCCGTCGCCTGCTCGCGGCCGAGTATGCGGGATTTGAGGAAGCGACCCGTCCGCACCACGGAAACGCGTTCTTGATCGGGCCGAAGTCAGTTCTGGATCGTCCGTTGTCGGAAAGGCCGAAATGCGGGTAGCTAGGTCGATTGGCCCCTTGACCTGAGCCGCGCGAGGCACGCCGTCGGCGTCCCACTCCTGTGTCGCGGCCGGGCGTACGGTCCGCCCAACAATCGGGGGAGTGGACGCATGCGCCGAAGTGTCAGTGTCATCGCTGTTGTCATCGCTGAACTGGCTGCGGTGGGCATGTTCGCCGGTGGTGCGGCGTACGGGGCAACGCCAACGGTCCAGGACCGCGTCCTGTCCGCGGTCGCGCCGCTTGAAGCGGCGCTCGCTGCTCTGGACGACCCATCGCCCGATCTCGCAGACGCGGCAAACGGCTGGACGGTCCAGGTCGGGCTCACGAACCTGACACGCTCCGCACTCCAACTCGCCGTGAATCCGGGCGCATCAGCGTCGAAGGGCTGCACACTTACGCCCACCCCGGAGACACTGCCGGCATCACAACACGACACGGTCAAGGTCGCCGTACCGGACGCGTGCGCGGTCAAGGACGGCTTGAGCTTCACGATCACCGCTACAGCGATCGGAACCGCCGTCCAACCGCAGGCTCTCATGGTGGCCGCCAAACGACCCACCACCACACCCGTGGACTGGAAACAACTCCGCGCGTTCCCTATCGCTCTCGTTGCCCTGGGGCTGATCGGCCTCGTGCTCGGCCTGGTCATCTCCGGCCGCAACAACAAGAACCCAGCCGGCGCCGAGAAGGTCAACGCCGACGGAACCCTGGGGAAACTTCCCTACCTCGACTCCGCCTGGAGCTTCTCCGATAGCTGGCTGAACAACATCACCGCCGGAGCCGGCCTGCTCACCGGCATCGTCGGTTCAACCGAGGTCGCGAAGGCGCTGCTTGGCGCCGACGCCGACTCCAAGGTGCGACTCGCGACCGTCGGCGCAGCGATCGCGGTCGCCCTCATAGCCGCCGCACCTCTCGTGCTCGGCATCTTTCAACCCCCCGACGGCACCATTACGATCGTCGGCCTGTTCCTCGCCGCAGCCGTCTCTGTCAGCGCAGCCCTTGGCGCCCTCTGGGTCATGGGCCGAACCGCCAAAGACCTCGACGTCCCCTGGCTGTCTGTCAACGCCAAGTACGTCGCGATCGCCGCGATCGTCCTCGTCCTGATCTACGCCTGCATATCGCTCTACGGAACGGTGATTTCCGGCCTCACCAAACCAGACGACCCGCCCGAGAGCGACACTCTGAAGGCCGCGACAGTCGTCGCCTCAGCGATCCGCCGCACCCAATCTCGCGGTCTACTGCAAAAACTCCAAGCGGATCCCGACTCGGTCGTGATCGTCGACGACATGCAGCTGCATCAGGCCGACACCGTCGCACAGGATGCGGTGAACCAAGCGATGAAACGCGACCCGACGCCGCCGCGGCGGCGGCGCAGCGCCCTGCTGTAGCGCCAAGCCGTGCGACTGGACACGGCCCACGGGCTGCACTGCCCGGCCCGGGACGCTTCTCGTCCGAGCCGACTTCGCGGACGAGAGGCGTTCCGGGCCAGGCGCTTGTCCAAGCCTGCTCCGAGGCCTTGGACGCTCGAAGACCAACGCCTATGCCGAGCGGTGGGTCAGCACGATCCGCGGTGAATGCCTGGACCGCACGCTGATCTTCCGCGAGCGGCAACTCCTTCGAGTCCTGGCCGAGTACGAGGCGCACTACACCATGCATCGCCCGCATCGTGCTCCCGAGCAACGGGCGCCGATCGACTCCTGCGCGGTCCAAACATCGTGCGGCGTTGGCCTGGTTCGGCGAACACAGGTTCTGGGCGCCCTGATCAACGACCACCGTCGTGGCGCCTGGGCGACGCCGGTGAGCATGGCAGGTAAACGACCACTTCGGCTATTACACCCCGCGGGCTCCACTGGTTCCGTAGACCTCGATCTTCTGACACCTGAAGGGCGGTCCGTCGTCGGTCGCCGCCCACGCTTGCC
>JAOPWD010000016.1 GCA_025965875.1 Pseudonocardiales bacterium | reverse complement strand
GCGAGCGTGGCGAGCACGGTCGACGCGAACGCTTCGTGGATCTCGTAGAAGTCGAAGTCGGCGAGCGAGAGCTTGTTGCGGGCGAGCAGTCGTGGCAGCGCGTAGACCGGGGCCATCAGCAGGCCGTCCGCCTTGCGGTCTCCGTGGACGTAGTCGACCGCAGCCGTCTGGGCGTCGACGAAGTGCGCGAGCACCGGCAGCTTGTGCTCGGCCGCCCACTCGTCGCTCGCGAGCAGCACCGTCGAGGCGCCATCGGACAGCGGCGTGGAGTTGCCCGCAGTCATCGTGGCGCGCTCGCCGCTGCCAATGTTCTTGCCGAACACGGGCGCGAGCTTGGCCAGCCTCTCGACGGTGGTGTCCGGGCGCAGGTTCTGGTCACGGGTCAGGCCGAGGAACGGCGTGACCAGGTCGTCGAAGAAGCCGCGGTCATAGGCAGCGGCGAGGTGGTGATGGCTGGCGGCGGCGAGTTCGTCCTGCGCCTCGCGGCTGATGCCCCACTCGAGCGTCGTGACGGCTTGGTGCTCCCCCATCGACAGGCCGGTGCGCGGCTCGGAATTCGACGGGATGGCCGGGACCAATTGCTGCGGCCGCAGCCCGGACAGCGCCTTCAGCCGCGCACCCAGGGACTTGGCCCGGTTGACCTCCAGCAGCACCTCGCGCAGGTCGTCGTTCACCGCGATGGGGGCGTCTGAGGTGGTGTCGACGCCGCCCGCGATCGCCGACTCGATCTGGCCCAGCGCGATCTTGTTCGCGACGAGAATGGCAGTCTCCAGGCCCGTCCCGCAGGCCTGCTGCACGTCGTAGGCGGGGGTGGCCGGTGACAGCCTCGAGCCCAGCACTGATTCGCGGGTGAGGTTGAAGTCGCGGCTGTGCTTGAGCACCGCACCCGCGGCCACCTCGCCGAGCCGCTCGTCCTGCAGCCCGAATCGGGCGACCAGGCCGTCGACTGTCGCGGTCAGCATGTCCTGGTTGGACGCGTGGGCGTAGGGGCCATTCGATCTGGCGAAGGGGATCCGGTTGCCGCCGATGACGGCCGCGCGACGAGGGGTCATCAGGCGAAGGTATCCGCTACTTTGAGTAGCGTGAAGCGACCTGTGGCCGGGGTAACGGACGGAGAGCAGGCGGGATCCGCCGACGCACCGGCCGAGCCGAGCCTGGCCGCCCGCGTGCTCTCCGAGGGGATGGAGTCGGTCAGCGGCGTCGTCCACGGCGCACTCGGCGCACTCGAGACGACGGCGCGACGGGCTTCCGGCAAGACCGAACCGAGTCGCACTGACGGACGCAGCTCCCGCTGGGCGGCGCACCGCGCGGCTCGCCGCGACGAGTTGATCGACGCCGCGGTCACCGCAGTGACACAGCACGGCGCCAGCGTCGGCATGGACCAGATCGCTGCGGTAGCCAAGACCAGCAAACCCGTCATCTACCGCTACTTCACCGACAAGAACGACCTCTACCGGGCGGTGAGCCAGCGCGTCGTCGGTGACGTCCTCACCACGCTGGTCCGCGTAATGGAGACCGACCCGCCGCCGCGCGAGTTGATCCACGCCAGCATCGACGCCTATCTCGGCCTGCTCGAGGACAACCCGGAGCTGTACCGCTTCGTGGCCCGGCACCCGCTCATCGCGCAGGCAGCCGGAGCCCCTGACGTCGTCGACTTCAGCACGGTGGTGGCCGAACTGCTCACCCAGCACCTCGGGACGCAACTGGGCGCCGTCGGGCTGGACCCGACCTTCGCCCACCCGTGGGGTGAGGCCATCGTCGGTTTCATCAGCGCGGCCAGCACCTGGTGGGTCGATCACCGCGACGCGATGACGCGCGAGCAGCTGGCCGACTACCTCAGCTCGCTGCTCTGGGGCGGCGCGGCCGGCGTGTACCAGTCCGTCGGCCTGGACGTCGACGCCAAGCCCGCTCCCGGCGTCTTCCCTCGCCTGCCCACCTGAACACGCCCAGGCCGCATCCTCTGCTCGCTCCCCGCTTTGCACCTTTCAGCGCCCCGAATTGACCGTAATGGGGGCACGGAAAGGTGCAAAGCGGGGAAATGTTTACGTTCTGGGCGGCTGGTCGTAGTCTGACGGCAACCGCATGTCGGCTTGATGTATCGTGCTGATACATCACACCGAGATACGGGGGCCGGGTCGAAATGCTAGAGATCGCCGTCCTCGGGCTGCTGAACGAGAGCCCGATGCACGGTTATGAACTCCGCAAGCGACTGGCCGGCCTGCTCGGAGCTTTCCGGGCCTTCTCCTACGGATCGCTTTACCCGACCCTTCGGCGGTTGTCCGAAGCCGGGTGGATCTCCGAAGAGGCCCCGATCCAGGCGGCTCCGGGCACCTCGCCCAGGGCCCGCCGCAAGAAGGTCTATCGGCTCACCGCAGACGGCAAGGAACATCTCGCCGAACTGCTGGCCGAGGTGGGCCCGGACGCCTTCGACACCGAGGGTTTTGGGGCGCGGCTGGCATTTTTCGCCCAGACGCGATCGGATATCCGGCTGCAGGTCCTCGAAGGTCGGCGCCGGCGAGTAGAGGAACAGCGCGACGGCATGAAGAGTTCGCTCGCCCGCACGGGCGCTCGGCTCGACCGCTACACGCGCGAGCTCCATGAGCACGGCCTCGAGTCGGTCGACCGCGAAGTCCGGTGGCTCACCGAATTGATCGAGCACGAGCGCTCGGACGCCCGCCGGGCCTCCGAGCAGTAACCCCGCATCACCCTCACGCACTACCCACAACGAGCGCAAACAACCAGCGCCAACAGTCAAGGAGGACCTCTATGGGTTCGCACTCTCCTGCCGGCAAGATCCGCGTCGGCATCGTCGGCGTCGGTAACTGTGCCGCGTCACTCGTACAAGGCGTGCACTACTACCGCGACGCCCAGCCCGGTACCAAGGTCCCCGGCCTCATGCACGTCAACTTCGGTCCGTACCACGTCAGCGACATCGAGTTCGTTGCCGCGTTCGACGTCGACGCCAAGAAGGTCGGCACCGACCTGTCGGAGGCGATCGGTGCCAGCGAGAACAACACGATCAAGATCTGCGAAGTACCGCCGCTCGACATCCCCGTCCAGCGTGGCCACACGCTCGACGGTCTCGGCAAGTACTACCGCGAGACGATCACCGAGTCCGACGAGGAGCCGGTCGATGTCGTGGCTGCCCTCAAGGCCGCCGAAGTCGACGTCCTGATCTGCTACCTGCCCGTCGGTTCGGAAGCGGCCGCGAAGTTCTACGCGCAGTGCGCCATCGACGCCAAGGTTGCCTTCGTCAACGCGCTGCCGGTCTTCATCGCCGGCACGCCGGAGTGGGCCAAGAAGTTCGAGGACGCCGGTGTCCCGATCGTCGGTGACGACATCAAGTCCCAGGTCGGCGCCACGATCACCCACCGCGTGCTCGCGAAGCTCTTCGAGGACCGCGGCGTCGAGGTGCAGCGCACCATGCAGCTCAACGTCGGCGGCAACATGGACTTCAAGAACATGCTCGAGCGCGACCGCTTGGAGTCCAAGAAGATCAGCAAGACGCAGTCCGTCACGTCGCAGATCGACCGCGACCTCGGCGCCGACAACGTGCACATCGGCCCGTCGGACTACGTCGCCTGGCTCGACGACCGAAAGTGGGCGTTCGTCCGGCTCGAGGGCAAGGCGTTCGGAGACGTGCCGCTGAGTCTCGAGTACAAGCTCGAGGTGTGGGATTCGCCGAACTCGGCCGGCATCATCATCGACGCCCTGCGCGCGGCGAAGATCGCCAAGGACCGCGGTATCGGCGGCCCGATCCTGTCGGCGTCGTCGTACTTCATGAAGTCGCCGCCGGTGCAGTACTCCGACGACGAGGCTCGCATCGCCGTCGAGAACTTCATCAACGGCACCGTCGAGCGCTAACCAGCCCGTCACGTCGGGGCCGTCACCTACGGGTGGCGGCCCCTTCGCTATCCATGCCTATGTGCCGACGGCGTCAGTTGAGCAGGGGGTCGGACGGGTAGGTCGAGACCAGGTTCAGCGGCGGGGGCTGGCGGCGCAGCACCCGCCGCCACATGGACGCCGGGTCGTCGCTGAACAGATCAGCCGGGCTGCCCTCGACCACCCACCAGGCGCCCTCGGCCAACTCGCCATCGAGCTGACCCGGCGACCAGCCCGCGTGGCCGGCGAAGACCCGCAGCTGCGTAGCGACGCCGGAGATCTCGAGCACGTCGCCGTCGAGATCGACGGTCCCCACGCCGTCGACGACCCGCTTGGCCCACGGCCCGTCCGAGTCGAGCAGGCCGAGGCACAGCGCACCGTCGGGCTGCACCGGGCCGCCGCCGAAGACGACCGAGGGTCCGGTCACGACGTCGTGCCAGTCCGGCAGCACCTGGCCGACCGGAGTGCGGCTCGGCCGGTTCATGATCACGCCGACGGTGCCGCCGCCGTCGTGCTCGAGCAGATAGACCACCGTGCGGGAGAACTGCGGGTCGGTGAGCATGGGGGTGGCGACGAGCAATCGGCCACCGAGGGGCTCCGGTCCGCCGTATGCGGCCCAATTCGACGAGGACACCCGCCTATCTTGGCCGTGATCGGCAGTTGCGGCCAGCAGCAGCCTGCGGCGGAGCTCCCATAACCCCCCGCTACCGTCATCGACGTGCCGCGCCAGGGACATCTGCTCACCGCCCTTGCCCAGCAGGGATTCCGTCGCCTGTACGCGGCCCGCCTGCTCGGTCAGTTCGGCGACGGCGTCTTCCAGGCCAGCCTGGCCGGCGCGGTGCTGTTCAACCCCGAGCGCCAAGCTCACGCCGCAGACGTCGCGGCCGGGTTCGCCGCGCTGCTCATCCCGTACTCGCTCGTCGGGCCGTTCGCCGGTGTGCTGCTCGACCGGTGGCGGCGGCAGCGGGTGCTCGTCATAGCCAATGTCGTGCGCGCGCTGGGGGTGCTCATCATCGGCGCCGAGGTCCTGGGCGGGCTGCACGGTCAACCCTTCTACGCCAGTGCGCTGGTCGTCGTGTCGGTCAACCGGTTCTATCTGTCCGCGCTGAGCGCGTCACTCCCCCACGTCGTCGACCTGCGCGAACTGGTCACGGCCAACGCGTTGTCGACGACGAGCGGTGCGATCGCCACGGCGATCGGCGGGGTCGGGGCAATCGGGGTCCGGACGCTGATCGGGGGCTCCGACGCCTCCTACGCGGTGATCGCCATCGCAGCGGCAGTGCCCTACTTGGTGGCGGCGGCGGTCGCCCGCGGCTTCAAGCCCGACGACCTCGGCCCGGACGACGTCGAACGCAGCCGCCGCGAGACGGTGGGCGAGGTCGCCCGTGGCCTCGTCGCGGGCGCCAGACATGTGCGCAACCGCAAGCCGGCGTTGTACGCCCTGGTGGCCATCGGCGTGCACCGCCTGGCCTACGGCGTCTCCACGATCTGCACGCTGCTGCTGTACCGCAACTACTTCCACGACGACGGCTTCTTCCGCGCGGGTCTGACCGGGCTCGGGCAGGTGGTCGGCGCCGTCGCGATCGGCGGCGGCATCGCGGCGGTACTGACACCGGTCGCGTCGCGACACCTGGGGCTGGTGCGCTGGCCGGCGCTGCTGCTCCTCGGCGCGGGGCTCGTCGAGATCTGCTTCGGCCTGCCGTTCACGCTGCCACTGCTGGTGGCGGCCGCCGTGCTACTCGGCTTCGTGGCACAGGGCATCAAGATCTGCGTCGACACCCTCGTCCAACAGGAGATCGACGATGAGTTCCGCGGGCGGGTGTTCTCGCTCTACGACTCGCTGTTCAACCTGACGCTGGTCGCCGCCGCGCTGCTGACTTCGGTTGTGCTGCCCGAGAACGGCTACTCGCCTGCGGCAGTAGTGATCATCGGTATCAGCTACGTCGCGACCGGCGTCGCCTACCTTCGGGTCGGCGAACGGGTCAAGCCTGCTGTTCGGAGTACCAGCGGGTGAGCTCCTCGACCGCGCGGTCGTGGCCGAGCGGGCCGTGTTCCATCCGCAGCGCGAGCAGGTGCTTATAGGCCTTCCCGACAAGTGGGCCGGGCGGGATACCCAAGATCGTCATGATCTCGTTGCCGTCGAGGTCGGGACGGATCGCGTCGAGTTCCTCGGCCTGCCGCAGTGCCGCGATGCGCTCCTCGAGCGTGTCGTAGGCCGCTGCCAGCGCGGCTGCCTTGCGCTTGTTGCGGGTCGTGCAGTCAGAACGGACGAGCTTGTGCAGCCGCGGCAGCAGCGGCCCGGCGTCCACGACGTAGCGGCGCACGGCCGAGTCCGTCCACTCCCCGTCGCGGTAGCCATAGAACCGCAGATGCAGAAACACCAACTGACCCACGTCGTCGACGAGTTGCTTGCTGGCGCGCAGCGCCTTGAGCCGCTTGCGGGCCAACCGTGCTCCGACCACCTCGTGGTGGTGGAACGTCACCCGGCCGCCGGGCGCGAACTCGCGCGTGGCCGGCTTGCCGATGTCGTGCAGCAGCGCGGCCCACCGCAGCGTCAGATCCGGCTCTTCCTCCAGGTCGATCGCCTGCTCCAGCACCTGCAGCGTGTGGGCGTAGACGTCCTTATGCTGGCCGTGCTCGTCCGCGGCCATCCGCAGGGCGGGCAGTTCGGGCAGCACGACCTCGGCCAAGCCGGTGTCGACGAGGAGCTCCAGGCCGAGCCGCGGCATCTCGGCCAGCAGCAGCTTGCTCAATTCGGCCTGCACTCGTTCGGCCGTGATCCGACCCAGCTGCGCCGCCATCGACGTCATCGCGGCGGTTACCTCCGGAGCGATCGACACGCCCAACGTCGCGGCAAAGCGGGCCGCCCGCAGCATCCGCAGGGGATCGTCGGCGAAGGATTCCTCCGGCGTGCCGGGCGTACGTAGCAGGCCCCGGGCGAGGTCGGCCAGCCCGCCGAACGGATCGGTGAAGGTGTGGTCACCGGTCACCGACAGCGCCATCGCGTTCATCGTGAAGTCGCGCCGCCGCAGGTCGTCGACGAGGGAGTCGCCG
>JAOPWD010000004.1 GCA_025965875.1 Pseudonocardiales bacterium | reverse complement strand
TTGCAGGACAGCTCGGTGAACTGGTGCAGGTTAGCCTCGCCGAGCAGCCCGGCGAGCGTGGTCGGCGTATGAGTGACGTGGCCCAACAGTCGACACATGTGTGGTGTTGCCCTTCACAGGAAATTGGACGAGATACCACCGCCGTCGACGACGACTTGACCGGTGATCCAGGACGCCGCGTCGGACGCGAGGAAACAGGCGAGACCGGCGGTGTCCCCGGCGTACCGAACCGTCCGAGCGGGACGCGCTCGAGCCGTATTCGTTGCGCTTCTGGATCGGGGAAGCACTGCTCGACGTGCGCCGTCATGATCGGGCCCGGAGGGAGAGCGTTGACCCGGAGGAGCTGCGGCCCGAGCTGCACCGCCATCGATCGGGTCAGGGCGGCCGCCCAGGGCCGCGACGGCTTCGTCGACCGCGCGGGCGGCCTGGGCCTGGTCAATGACGTCCGCGACGATCGAACCCGCGTGGCCGCCCTGCTCGACCACCCGCCGAACCGTCTCCTGCGCCGCGTCGGCGACCACATCGACTGCGACGGACGCCCCTTCGCGCGCGAACGCGAGTGCGTTCGCCCGACGATGCCGCCGCCGCCGGTGAGGAAGGCTCGCTTGCCGTCCAGCTGCTGCGTCACGACGGCGACTCGTCGCCGAAGCCGTACAGGCGCAAGGCGTTGCCCTGCAGGATCCGCTCACCGGCGCCACGGGCCTCATCGACGTCGAGGTCGCCGTCGGCCACGAGCTCCCCGAGCGCGGCGGAGAGCGCGCGCCGCCCGTCATGGGCGCCGAGCCAATGGAGCTCGGGCACGCGCGCACCGTCCGAGCTGTACATCAACTTGGTGAACGGTGCGGCAGCGAGCGCGGCCCGGGTCATCGCCAGCATCTCTCCACGTGAGAGGAACGGGATCGCGTAGGAAACGTCGAGATAGGCGTTGGCGTAGACCGCCGCGAGATAGGCACCCTCGCGGACGTACGGCCAGCAGCCGTGCAACAGCACGACCGGCATCGACCGGTAGGCGCGCTCCTCCAGCACGTTGCGCAGCTCGAGCGGGGACGCCGTGCGCAGATCGGCGTCGGGGTCGCCGTAGCCGACATGGAACTGCACCGGCAATCCGTCGGCGGCCGCAATCTCGAACGCCAGATGCAACAGCGTGTCGAGCAGCGGCTTGTACCCCAGCCTCACGGCACCTGACCGTTCGACCTCCTCGCGAGCGCGGGCGAACGAAGTCCGCGCCTCGTCGACGGACCAACGCTCGATCGACAGACCCGTTCGGTAAGCCACCACGCTCTTGAACCCGACGAAGCCCGCACGACGAGCACCGGCCAGCTGTTCACGAGCAGCGCCGAGCAGGTCGTCGTAGGTCGTGTGCTCCGCGATCAGCTGCTGGAAGATCACCTCGAGTCGCAGCAGGGCCGCGTACTGCGCTCGGCTCAGGGATCGGAACTGCGCCGCCGACATCGCCTTGTCCGGGGCCGGGTAGCCGGTGTCGATGACCACCGCACCGATTGCGGCGTCGCGGAACATCGAGGACACCAGTTCCTCGGTCGTGAGCGCCGCCCGGGCCTCGAGCACGGACGCTTCGCCTCCGGCGACCCCGAAGTGCATGCCCATCGCCCGGATGAGCCGTCGGTAGAAGGCCGTCTCCGCGACGTCGTGTGCCCGCATCGACGGGTCGGGCGACTCGGTGAACAACTGCCGCCAGCGCGGCACGTCGGCCACCTGGTCGGCCTCGAGGGCGTGGCAATGGTTGTCGACCACGGATACATCGGTCAGATCGATCAGAACGGCCATGAATCAGAACCGGTAGAAGTGGTTGCGGATCTCGAACTCCTTGTCCTGCGCCGAGAACACCTCGTCCTCGGACCGGCGAATCGCCAGGTAGCACCGCGAGAGGAGGTCGCCCAGGCTGGTCAGCAGGAGCTCGTCCTTCTCCAGCTCGTCGAGCGCCGCGCCCATCGAGGTCGGCAACGGCCGCACGCGTCCCCTCTCCAGCTCCTCCGGCGTCATCCGAACCGGGTCGTGCTCGCTCGGCTCGCCGGGCTCGAGCTCACGATCGACACCGTCGAGGCCGCAGGCGATGAGGGCCCCGAGAGCCAGGTAGGGGTTGGCGCTCGCGTCGACGCTCTTGAACTCGATGTTGTAGCTCTGTTCCTCGCGCCGATAGAACGGGGAGCAGACGCGCAGTGCCGCTTCCTTGTTGTCGAACCCCCACGCGGTCGTCGCCGCGGCCCACGCACTGGGCAGCAGCCGGCTGTAGGAGTTGTAGCTCGGTGCGGTGAGGGCGACGAGTGCCGGGAGATGTTCGGCGACGCCGGCGATGAAATGGCGACCGACCTTCGACAGTCCACGCGGGGACTCGGCGTCGTAGAGCAGGCTGCGAGATCCGTCGGCGTCCCACAAGCTGAAATGGACATGCGCGCCGCTGCCGATCTCGTCCGGGAAGGGCTTCGGGGCGAACGACGCGAGCAGCCCGTGACGCAACGCGACCCCGCGGACGGTGTCGCGGAACTTCATCTGGTGATCGGCCGCCGTCAACGCGTCGGCATGACGGATCGATATCTCTTGCTGGCCAGCGCCGTACTCATTGATCGCCTGCTCGGCGAACATGCCCTGCGCGTCGAGGGCGTCGGTGATCTCGATCATCAGCTCCGCATTGAGGTCGTGGCCGATCGTGCTGTACACGGGCGCGTGGCCGAACACGTCGAACGGCACGTAACGGCCGTCCTGCTCGCGGGCGAGGTAGTACTCATTCTCGAAGGTCGCCTGCACGCTGATGCCGATGTTCGCCGCGCGCTCGAGCATCCGCTTGAGGTAGGAGCGTGGACAGGCTCCCCAATCGAGCCGGTCGTGCCCCAACTGGTCGCACAGCACGCTCGCGCTCGCGGGCACCCACGGCAGCACGGTGAACGTCGCGGGATCGGGAACGAGGCGGATCTCGCCGACCGGCTCCATGCCCTCTATGTGAATCACCTGCTCGAGCAGGTTGATCGACATCTGCGCGCGAGTCAGGCTCACGCCCTCGAGCAATTTCTGCTCGAGCTGGCTGGCGAGGATGGCCTTCGTGCGGGCGACTCCGCTGACGTCGCAGTACTCAAAGCGGACCAGCTTGACGCCCTCGCGGCGCGCGGTCGCGAGGACTTCCTTGATGTCCATCGTCCGTGTCCTTCCACCGCACCGTGGCCTAGAGCATCACGTCTCCGCCGTTGGGCCCGAGCGTCTGGCCGACGTAGTAGGAGCCGTCGGACGACGCCAGTAGCACGGCGGTCGGGGTGACCTCGTCAACCGTCCCGAACCGCCCGATCGGCAGGTCGGCCAGCTTATTGTTGCGCCACTCCTCGGTCTCGGAGTCGAGCAGCGGAGTCTGGATCGGGCCGGGCGCGATCGCGTTCACCAGCACGCCTCGTCGCGACACCTCGCGGGCGAGCGCCTTCGTCAACCCGATCAGGCCGGCCTTGCTCGCCGAGTAGTGCGCTACCGAGTCCCCGCCGACCTGCCCCAGTTGCGAGGCGATGTTGATGATCCGGCCGTCCCCGCGCTCGAGCATCTGGCCGATCAACATCCGCGTGCACAGGAACGAGCCACGCAGATTCGTGTTGACGACCCGATCCCAGTCCTCGATCGGCATGTCCTCGAGAAGGGACTCGGTGAAGATGCCGGCGTTGTTGACCAGGATGTCGACGCGACCGAAGCGTGCGATTGCCTGCTCCGCCATCGCGCGCACGCTCGCCTCGTCGCTGACGTCGGTGTGAACGTACAGCGCCGCACGACCGTGCCGCTCGATCGCGGCGACGACCCGCGCGGCCGCCTCGGCCGGCGCCTTGTCGGCGACGACGACGTCCGCCCCCTCGCGGGCAAACGCGGCGGCGATGCCGGCGCCGATGCCGGATGCGGCACCGGTCACGAGCGCGACCCGTCCTTCGAGCTTGCTCACGTGCGCACCTGTCCGCCGGACGCGTCGCCGCGCCACGCGTCCGCGATCTCCGCACTGCTCGCCAGGTCGAACCGATGTCTCATGAGCAGCATCGACGCATCGAGCAGCTCGGCCGGCCGCTGCTGCGTCTCGTCGTACATCGTCAGGTCGATCCCGAGGCTCCCGAACGAGCCGTCCGGCTCGACGAAGTCGCGCTGCATGTCGATCAGGAGCAGCGCGGTGTGGGCCGGCGCGACCAGCTCGGCGAGCTCGGCGAACACCTGTTTTCCCTGGATCTCGATCACTGCGGGGCGTCCCCGAGATCCGGCGGCACTGCGACGTCTGTCATCGGTCACCATTCGGAGGCGGTCCGGGGGCCACCGGTTGCCGAGCCGACCGCGGCCCGGTCCCGGGCCTCGACCAGGGCGGCGACGCGGGCCATCTCGTTGCCGACGATCATCATTCCTTCGTCGACGCCCATCCCCGGCTTGGCGAGTATCTGCGCAGCCCCGCAGGCCATCGCGATGTGCGCGCTGACCTGGGCCGACCGGTCCGTCTCGTTGCACGTGCCGCCGCAGTAGGCCGCGAGCCCGGCCCGGCGGACGTGCAGCAGCGCCTCGATCGTGTTGTTGACGCCGCCGAGATCCGGGGTCTTGACGTGGATGACGTCAGCCGCGTGGGCGGCGACGAACAGCTCGATGTCCTCCAGGGTGTTGCACCACTCGTCGACCACGATTTGGACCCGACTGCCACGCGCCACGAGCGCGCGGCGCAGCGCCGCCGAGACCTCGATCTGCCGTTCGCGTACACCGGCGTCGATCACGTGCTCGACCCGCAGCCGGAACGGCGCGGCCAGGGCTTCCAGCTCCATGAGATAGCCGGCGACGCGGGCCACGTCGGGGCCGAACACGAGCCCGACCGTGCCGTAGACGTCGAGGTGGATCACGGGCTCGTAGTCCTCGCGCGTGCGAAGGGTCAGAATCCGGTCACGTACCCACGCGATGTACTGCCGCAGGATCTCGCCGTCGGACCCCAACTTGGATTCCACCTGGTTCACCAACCCGTGCGGAAGGACGTCGGCTTCCTTGAGCACCATCTTGTCGACGTTGCCGTAACGGTCGTCGCCGCTCTGCACGAACATCGGCACCGGCTCGATCGCGATGCCCGTCCGGTACTCATCGCGGACGACTTCGGCCATCGTGAGGCCGCGCGCCCGCGCCACCGCATCCAACAAGGCCTGAGTGAGCCCGTACCGGACGGCTGTGGGCAGCCGGTGACCGTCGACCAGCAGCCCGTCCACCGTCGCCGCCATCGACCGGAAGTCGCCGACGGCGGCGCCGCGCAGCAGTGGCGACACGTGCCGGTCGATGAGATCGACGGCGGTCGCCGCGTCGAACAGGGCCTCCCGGCCACCCACGCCGGCGTACTGCACGCAAGCGCAGTCGCCGTACGCGACCTGGCCGTCCTCGAGCAGCAGCATCACCGACACCGCCTCACCGGGCTGCCGAATCGCCCGGAATCCGGGGGTCACCGGCTTTCCCACGTAGCGGAAGCCGTCGGGCTGCGCTCCGGCCCGGATCGCCGCCTGATCATCGGCGTAAAACCCGGTGCGCACCGGGATTGCCATAACTTCAACGATCAACATCCACGCCCACCATTACTCTGCGATGTCCCGGGTCAACAGCACCGTGTTGATGAAGGTGCGGTACAGGCGGATCGGGTCGTCGTCGGTGATCGACACCGTCGTCGTCCCCACCTGCTGTACACCGGTTATCCATGTCGCCATCTCGGCGAGATCGGCGTTGCGGAACGTGGTGGTCAGCGTTGCCGGAACTGTGATCTGCGGCGGGGACGCGGCGGACAGGTCGCGCACGGCCGCCTCCGCCCGTGTTCGGATCAGCTCGGCCGCCGCGGCCGGGTGCAGGCTGTCGGCCGCGAATCGGCTGACGGCCGTCTTGACCACGGCCGCGTACACCCCCGGGTTGATCTTGGCCGCTTCGGCCGCGGTGACGTCATCGCCGGTGATCAGGACGATCGGCACCCCGTGGCCGAGCGCGACCAGCGAGTTGATGCCGGACTCGCCGACCACCGTGCCGTTGAGCGACACCTCGGCGATTGCTCGCGGGTTGTAGGTGTGCGAGAGCGGCGAGGCGCTCGACATCGAGCCGTGGTACGAGACGAAGAAGATCGCGTCGAAGGACGAGTCGAGCCCCTGCATCATGTACAGCGGCTTGTGCCGGCCGGAGAGGTAACGGGCGTTGCCGGCCAGACCGCTCGGACGCAGGTTCTGCATCTTCGAGTGCGAGTCGTTGACGAGGAACTCGGCGGCACCCGCGGCGAGCGCGCCGTCGATCGCAGCATTGACCTCGTCCTGCAGCAGCGTCCGGTAGTACTCGTACTCGCTCTCGCCGAGCAGGCACTGCCCCCAGTCGACGACCCCGGCCGTGCCCTCCATGTCGGAGGAGATGAAGACCTTCACACGACCCTCCTCGGGCGCATCTCCGGCTCGGCGCTGTCCGCGGTCATCAGCGCGTAGACCGATCCGGCCTGCCCGGCCGCGGCTCCGTGGCGACCGTCCGGCGTCAGCGCCAGCACCCGAAGCTCGGAGCGGAACTCGTCGGGCATGCCCGCGACGTCGGCCAGCATGGCCGCACACGCCGCCTCCGGATCCTCGCCACGCGCGAGCAGCTCGACGACCGCTCGGGCGCCGGTGCCCCGCATGCTGAGCTCGCCGCGCCCGGTGCAGGCGGCCGCGCCGTAGCGCAGGTCGCAATAGTTGCCCGCGCCGGGCACGGCCGAGTCGCCGACCCGTCCCGGGTACTTGTACGGATATCCGCTGGTGGAGACGCCGGCGACGAGCTCGCCCGAGCGGTCCAGAGCGAGGACGTTGATGGTGCCCCACGGCCCGTCATGCGGCGTCAGCCGCCGCACGAGCTCGAGGGCGGCCTGGCGGTAGGCGGTGTCGCCGGGCGTCGCATCGGTGTTCTCGCCCTCGACCGCCTCCTCGGTCTCCAGCAGGGCTTCGCGCCACAGCTTGCGGGCCTCGTCGGTGAGCAGCTCCGCCTGCGTGAAGCCGCACTCGGCGGCGAACAGCCCAGCACCTTCCCCCACCAGCAGCGCGTGCTGCGGCAGCTTCTCCAGGACCGCGCGGGCCACCGAGATCGGGTTCGGGTAGCCGCGCAGCGCGGCGACCGCCGCGAACGCCCGGGTGGACCCGATCATGATCGAGGCGTCCAGCTCCACGTCACCGCGGGCGTTCGGCAGGCCGCCGGTACCCACGTAGTGGTCCTCTAGGTTGTTCTCGCAGTGACGTAACGCGATCTCGACCGCGTCGAGTGCGCTGCCTCCGTCCCGCAGTACGGCCATGCCGGCGGGCAGGCCGACCTCGCTGCGTTCGCTGCCGATGATGACCGGTTGCGTCACCTGGGCTTGTCCTTCCTGTCGTCGTCGACGTGCCAGCAGGCCGCCGCTCGGGATGGGTTGCCGGCGATGGGTAGCAATCCGGGCTCGTCCGCGCAGACAGGCATCGCCACCGGGCAGCGCGGGCGGTAACGGCAGCCGTGCTCGCCTTCGATGGCGTGCGCCGAGTACGGGGACTCGTCGGCGTCCGGCTCGCCGTCGACGACGGCGAGTTGATCGGCGGTGCCGAGGGAATCGGCGGCGCCGATCGGGTGGGTCTCGGCACCGGAGAGCATCCGCGGCACCGACTCCAGCAGCAACTGCGTGTACGGGTGGCGCGGGTCGTTGAAGATCTGCTCGGTCAGGCCGGTTTCGACGATTCGGCCCCGGTACATCACCGCGATCCGGTCGCTGACCTGCCGCACGACCGCGATGTTGTGCGACACGAACACCATCGACAGCCCGAGTTCTTCGCGCAGGTCCGTGAGCAGGTTGATGATCGTCGCCTGCACGGAGACGTCGAGGGCAGACACCGGCTCGTCCGCGATGAGCACCCGCGGCTGCAGGGCCAGCGCGCGAGCGATGCCGATGCGCTGCCGCTGGCCGCCGCTGAACTGGCGCGGCGTGCGGCGCAGGGCGTCGTGCGGCAGCCCCACCAGGTCCATCAGCTCGCGACTGCGCGCGGCCACCTGGTCGCGCGGGACGATTTGGTGGTAGCGCAGCAGCTCCCCGAGCGTCTGACCGACGGTCATGCGGGGGTTCAGCGAGCTGTACGGGTCCTGGAACACCATCTGCACCGTCCGCCGCTGGGCCCGGCTGGGCAGGCCGCGCACCGCTTCGCCCGCGTACCGGATCTCTCCGGCGCTGGGCCGGTACAACCCCATGATGCAGCGGCTGAGCGTCGACTTGCCGCAGCCGGACTCCCCGACCAGGCCGAGCGTCTCGCCGGTCGAGAGCGTGAGGTCGACGCCGTCCACGGCCTTGACCACGTGCTGCGGGGTGCGGGTCAGCCGATCGGCCCACGACCTCCGGCTGACGAAGTGCTGCACCAGCCCCTCGACGCCGAGCACCTCATCGGTGCCGCGGGTGCGCGACGGGTTTTCCACCGTGACGGTCATGTCTTCTTCACCAGGTCAGGTACGCCGACCGGAGCCCAGTCCAGCCACTGGGATGCGGTCTCGAGCCGGATGCACGCCGAGGCATGATCGGGTTCTTTCGGCACCGCAGTCAGCGGCGGATCCACCTCGCGGCAGGCCGGCTCGGTGAGCGCGCAGCGCGGCGCGAACGAGCAACCGGCCGGTACCGCGGTGAGGTCGGGCGGCTGCCCGGGGATCGTCAGCAGCCGGTGTACCGGCAGGTCCGGGTCCGGAACCGCCCGCAGCAGCGCGAACGTGTACGGGTGGCGTGCGAGCGATAGCAGCTGACGGATGCTGCCGGACTCGATCACCCGGCCCGCGTACATCACATAGATCCGCGAGCAGGTCTGGCTGATCACGGCCAGGTCGTGGCTGACCAGCACCACTCCGAGCTGATGGTCACGGCGCAGCCCGTCGATCACCTCGAGCACCTGCGCCTGGATGGTGACGTCCAGGGCCGTGGTCGGCTCGTCGGCCAGGATCAGGCGCGGTTCGGCCGACAGGGCGATCGCGATGCACACCCGCTGCCGCATCCCGCCGGACAGCTGGTGCGGGTAGGCCCGAAACCGGCGCTCCGGCTCGGGGATGCCCACCTGGTCCATGAGTTCCACCGCGCGGGCGTGGGCGGCCCGCTTGGACATGCCCAGCCGACGCCGCGGCACCTCGGCGATCTGGTCACCGACCCGCATGACCGGGTTGAGCGCCGTCAGCGAGTCCTGGAAGACCATGCTCATCGCATCGGTGAGCATCTTGGTGCGCCGCCGCTCCGGCAGGCCGGTGACGTCGACGCCATCCAGGATGATCGAACCCTTGGTGACCTGCGCCGGCCGGGGCAACAGACCCAGCAACGCGCGCAGCGTGATGCTCTTGCCCGAGCCGGACTCACCGACCACGCCGATCGACTCGCCGGCGTCAACGGTCAGCGAGACGCCGCGCACGGCGTACAGGTGCGCGTGCGGTAGCGGAATCTCCACGTGCAGGTCGTGCACCTCGAGAAGCGGACTCATCGGCTATCGAACCTCTCCACGAGTCCATCCGCGATCAACGCCAGGGCCAGGCCGGTGATAACGACCGCAACGCCCGGGATGGTGGCGAGATACCACTGGGTGAGGAGGAACTGCTGCCCGTCCTGGATCATCGAGCCCCAGTCCGGCGTCGGTGGGGGCACACCGAGTCCGAGATAGCCGAGCGTCACGATGGCCAGGATCGTGAGCACGATGTCGCTCATCGAGAAGATGACCGCCTGCAGCACCACGTTCGGCAGGAGATGCCGGAACAGAATGCGCCACGTCGGCAGCCCGCTGGCTCTCGCCGCCAGCGCATACTCCTGTTCTTTGGCCACCAGCACCTCGCCGCGAACGATGCGGCAGTACGCGACCCAGCCGACCATTGTGATCGCCACGTAGATACTGCCCGTGCCGGCGCCCAGCGCGAACACGAGCGCGATGACCAGCACGAAGAACGGGAACGCGATGACCACGTCGACGATCCGCATGATCAGGGTGTCGAGCCAGCCGCCGAACCAGCCGGCGACCAGGCCGAGCACGGTGCCGATGATGAACGGGCTGACCACAGCCAGGACGCCGACGCGCAGGTCGACCCGGGCACCATAGAGCAGCCGGGAGAAGACGTCGCGGCCGAGTTCGTCGGTGCCGAGCAGGTGGCCCGGTGCACCCGGGGCCAGCCGGGCGTGCGCGAGGTCCTGCTGGATCGGATCGTGGGTGGCCAGCACCGGGGCCAGGATCGCGACCAGCACCAGCAGCCCGAACAGCGTCAGCCCGACGATCAGCAGGACATTGTGCTTGCGCCGTCGGCGCGTGGTGGGGGCGACCGTGTCCGTCGCACTGCCGGGAACGGAGATGACGGTCATGACAGTCGAACCCTGGGGTCGAGCGCCGCATGCGAGACGTCGGTGAGCAGGTTGACGACCACCACCATGATCGCGAAGAGCAAGGTAACTCCTTGGACGATCGGGAAGTCCCGGTTGAAGATCGCCGTGATCATGAGGAACCCGACGCCGTTGAGCGCGAACACCTTCTCGACGACCAGGGTCGATCCGATGAGGTACGCGATGTTGACGCCGAGCACGGTCACTGACGAGATCGCGGCGTTGCGCAGCGCGTGCCCCAGCACTACTCGCGGGACGCCGAGTCCCTTGGATCGTGCCGTGACGATGTAGTCGCTCTGCAAGACGTTGATCAAGCTCGCGCGCAAGCTACGGACGAGGATCGGAACCAGAGCAAGCGCGACCGTGAGCCCCGGCAGGATGATCGACCGGACGTGATTGAACAGCCCGGTGCCGAAGCCCGATGCCGGGAACGCGCCGGCCCTCAGCGACAGCAGCAGGATGAGCATGATGCCCAGCCAGAAGGCCGGCATGCCCAGCCCGATCAGCGGAATGGTGCGAATGGCCGTGTCTGCGAAGCGCTTGCGCCGACTGGCGGCCCACACCGCGAGCGGGACGCTGATCAGGACAGCGAACAGCGCACCGGCCACGATCAGCCACACCGTGGGCACCAGGTTCTGCGCGATCAGCGACGAGACGCTGGTGCGGTATTGGTAGGACTCGCCGAGGTTGCCGTGCAGCAGGTGGCCCATGAACGTCAGGTACTGCTGCCAGATCGGGTGGTCGAGGCCGAGCTGCTTGTGCACCTCGGCCACCGCGGTCGTCGTGGCGTGGGACCCGAGCAGCGTGACCGCCGGGTCCCCCGGGACGAGATGGATCATGAAGAACACGAGCAGGCTGATCCCGAAAAGCACCGGAATGAGAGTGATCAGCCGCCGGACAACGAATACCAAGTAGTTCATGGTTCTCCCGGGCGGTCAGGCCATCGACACGACGCCCATGTCGTAGAGGCCCGTCGGCGCGACGAAGAAGCCCTTCACGTTCGAGCGCATCGCGTACGGCAAGGGCTGGTAGAACAGCGAGGGCAGGAAGGCGCTCTCGGCGAGCATGGCCTGCAGCTGGGTGTAGAGCTTCTGCCGCTGCACCGGATCGAAGGTCTGCTCGGCCTGCTTGGCGATCGCCTGCGCCTGCGGGTCGCTGAAGTTGGTCTCGAACGAGTGGCCGCCGCCCTCCGGCAGCACCGCGAACTGCACCAGCTCGTCCGGGTCGGCGATGTCCATCGTCCAGTACGAGTGGCTGATCTCGTACTGCAGCTTGTTCTGCAGGTCGTGAACGGCACTCGGGTCACTGTTGGTGATCTTCATGTTGATGCCGAGCTGCTTGAGCGATGCCTGCAGGACCTGGGCGATCGCCGAGTCGGTGCTGTCACCGGACGACGCAAGGTAGGTGCAGCTGAAGCCCGACGCGTAGTTGGACTGCGCCAACTCGGCCTTGGCCTTGGACATGTCGAACGTCTGGCCCGGCGTGTTCTTGTCGTAGTACGGCACGGTCGGCATGAACAGCGAGTTGGCGACCGTGCTGTGGCCGTACAGGACCGTCTTGACGAGCGACTCACGATCGATCGCGTACGAGATCGCGCGCCGCACGTGGACGTCGGCGAACGGCGCGAACTTCTCGTTCATCAGGATGTAGTCGGTGCGAGTGGACGGGAACAAGGTCACCGAGACCCCGCTGGCACTCTGCAGCTGGGCCACGGTCGCCAGCGGCGGGTTCTCGTTGATCTGCGCGGTGTTGCCTTGAATCATCACGTTGCGGGTGTTGTCGTCAGGAACGACCTGCCAGGTCACCGAGTCCAGATAGGGCAGGCCGGCGCGCCAGTAGTTGGTGTTCTTGTTCAGGGTCAGCTTGCTGCCCTTCTGCCAGCTGCCCCACTTGAAGGGGCCGGTGCCCACCGGGGCCTTGTAGAACTGGGTCTTCGACTTGCCGCCGTAGTTGTTCGGGATGATCCCGTTGCTCGGGCACGCCAGGTCGGCCAGCAGGGGGGCCCACGGGTACTTGGTCTTGATGACCACCGTCTGGGGGTCGGGCGCGGTCACGCTGGCGATCGCGCTGTTGATGAACTCCCAACCGCCCTTCGTGCTGCTCGCCTGGTCGAGGGAGAACTTCACGTCGGCGGACGTCATCGGCGTGCCGTCACTGAACTTGATGTTCGGCCGGAGCTTGAACGTCCAGGTCAGCTTGTCGGCCGACTGCGTCCAGCTGGTGGCCAGCCACGGCTCGACACTGCGGCCGTCCTTGCTGCCGGTGGTCAGAGACTCGTAGATCTGGACGTACACCCAGATCGACGCGTTGCTGAAGACCATGGTCTTGTCCATGTCGACGGAGTCCTGCGCTCGGGCAAGGAGGAGACTGCCGCCGTGCTTCGCCTTGCCCGTACTCGTGCTCGATTTCGAGGTGCTCGGCCCGTTGTTGGTGCCGCACGCTGCGAGCAGAGCAGTCAGCCCGAGGCCGCCGGCGCCGAGCACTCCGGCGCGGAGCATGGTGCGTCGAGACACCTCGTATTCGGCCATGACCGCCAGCCGATCGATCGACATGTCGTTGTTGTTGTCCGCCATTGGTAATTACTCCCGAGGGTTTCGACGGCAAGGATCAAGTGGATAGTGTGCTGTATACAGAGCACAAGCAACAGTCCCGAACGTTAAGTGTCCCTTCGCGCGCCCCGATTCCAATGGCGTTACGTCAAGGTTTCGTCGGCCGGGACTCGGCCTTTCCTCAGATGACCGGAGTGACAATGCCCCAAGGCGCTGCGCCTCACCTGCAGCAACTCCTTGCTCGCCCAAGTCGGATGGGACAACAGTGAAGTTCACAGCAATCGGCGCGGGCGCCATCGGGGGAACCGTCGCCGCGCATCTGGCCCGAGCCGGCCACGACGTGCTCATCTGCGACGCCGACCCGGCTCACGTCGCCGCGGTCCGCGAACGCGGAATGCAGATCATCGGGCCGGTCGAGCAGTTCACCGTATCCGTGCCCGCCGTGACTCCGGACGACCTGCCGCAGCAACTGAGCGGGGTCGTGCTGGTTGCCGTCAAGACGCAGCACACGGCAGCGGTGGCGCAGCTGCTGCGCGGCCGACTGGCCGACGACGCCGTCGTGGTGTCGCTGCAGAACGGGCTCACCGCCGACGTGCTCGGGACTGCAGTGGGCCGGGACCGGCTCATCCCCTGCTTCGTCAACTTCGGCGCGGACTACATGGAGCCCGGGGTCGTCATGCAGGGCAACATCGGCACATTCCGCATCGGCGAACTCGACGGCCGGATCACCCAGCGCGTACGGCTCATCGCCGACGCGCTGCCCTATGCCGAAGCTACGGAGAACATCCTCGGCTACCTGTGGGGCAAGGAGGCGTACGGCGCCATGCTGTTCGCCGGCGCGGTGTCCGACCTGTCGATCGCCGACCATCTAGAGGATCCCCGGTGGCGCCCGCTGATGCTGGCGGTGGCCCGCGAGGTACTCGGGCAAGCACCGGTGCCGCCGCTACCCTTCGACGGCTTCGACCCGGCTGACCTCGACGGGTCCCTCGACCGACTCGTCGCGTTCAACCGAGGCAGCGCCAAATCGCACAGCGGGATCTATCGCGACCTCATGGTGCGGCACCGCACGACCGAGGTAGCCGAGCAGATCGAGGTGCTTTCCGGGCCGCTGACACACTACGTCGGAGAACTGATCCACGCGATCGAGCGCGGCGAGCGCACCTGTGAGGTCGAGAACCTCGAGCTGTTGGCCGCGTATGAGCGGTTGGAACGTCGCGGTCGGCCGCTGCACGCCGTGTCGCGGGTGCTCCCCGCACCGCTGCGGGCACCGACCGGTCCGCTGCACGGCATAGCAGTGGCGGTGAAGGACATGATCGACGTGGCCGGACAGCCCCGTGGCAACGGAAACCCCAACGACATGGCCGGCCCGCCGGCGACCCAGGACGCCCCGGTCGTCCAGCGACTGCGCGAGGCGGCGGCCGACGTGTTCGCCCTGACGTCGTTGCTCGAGTACGCGGCCGGCGCGCCGCACCCCGACATTCCGGACGCACGCAATCCGCTGCGGCCCGATCGCACCGCAGGTGGGTCCAGCGGCGGATCGGCCGCCCTCGTCGGCGCCGGTGTCTGCCCGGCCGGCATCGGCACCGACACCGGCGGTTCGATCCGCATTCCGGCCGCCTACTGCGGGATCGTAGGCGTCAAGCCGAGCTTCGGCCTCGTGCCCGTCGAGGGCGTCACGACACTGTCGCCGTCGCTGGACCATGTCGGCGTGCTGGCCGTCGACGTCGCCACCGCGGCCTCAGTTCTTGGGGCGCTGGCCGGTCGCGACTACCCGTTGCCCGACGAGCCCGACCCCGGGACCGCCTCGCCGCCGTTGCGGCTTGGGGTACTCGCCGCCCAACTCGACGATCCCCGCGTCGAGCCGGAGGTCGCGGCCGTGGTCCGGCGCGCGCTCGAGGTGCTGCAGAAGGCCGGGATGGTGCTCAGCGACCGGGACGCCACACCGCTGACCGAGTTGAACGACTGTCTGATCGACATCCTGCTGGTCGAGGCGTGGGCGGTGCACGGCGAGCGCGTGCAGGCCGAGCCGGAGCACTTCGGAGCCACGACCCTCCGCCTCTTGCGAGAGGGCGCGGAGGCTGCGCCGGAGCGCGCGGACGCCGCCCGGGCCCGCCGTGCCGAGTTGCTACCCGCGGCGACGGCCCTGCTCGACGGCGTCGATGTCCTCGTCGGCCCGGCCGTCGCCTACCCCGCCCCCGAGCAGAACCCGCCGGTCGACACGCCGGAAGGCGAGATCGAGGGGCTGTTCACCGGCGCGTACAACGTGAGCGGGCAACCGGCACTGGTGTTGCCCTGCGGGCTGACCTCCGATGGCCTCCCGGTGGGGCTGCAACTCGCAGCGGGCGTCGGCGCCGACGCCGCTCTGCTCTGGGCCGCGGCCGCCATCGAAGCCGTTCTCGCGGCGTCCTGATCACTCAATCTCGAAGGGGCATTCATGCGCGCCGCGCTCTACCTCGCCGCCGGCTCTATTATCGTCGACGCGGTCGCCGATCCAAAGATCGTCGAACCGACCGATGCACTCGTACGGGTCGTGCGCTCGTGCGTCTGCGGCTCGGACCTGTGGGCTTACCGGGGAACGTTCGACCGCCCGGAGCGTTCGCGACTGGGCCACGAGTTCATCGGCATCGTCGAGGAGATCGGCGTTGACGTCCGTGACCTGCGCGTCGGCCAGTTGGTGATCGCACCGTTCAGCTACGCCGACGGCAACTGCCCCGCCTGCGACGAAGGCTTGCCGACGTCCTGCCCGCGCTCGGGCACGTGGGGGGCGGCCGAGAACGACGGCGCCCAGGGCGAGGCGCTGCGGGTCCCGTTCGCCGACGCCAACCTGATGGTCGTGCCGGACGGGTCGGCGGACCTCCCGGAGGCCACCCTGCTGTCGATGCTCGCGCTGTCCGACGTGATGGCGACCGGGCTGCACGGCGCCGAGATGGCCGGTGTCGTCAGGGGCTCGACGGTCGCCGTGGTCGGCGACGGCGCGGTCGGGCTGTGCGCCGTACTGGCGGCGCGGTCGGTGATCGGCGCCGAGCGGATCATCCTGCTCAGCTCGCACGCGCCGCGGCAGGACATCGGCCGCCGCTTCGGGGCCACCGACGTCGTTGCCGTCCGTGGCGATGCGGCGATCGCGGCGGTCCGCGAGCTCACCGGTGGCCTCGGCGCGCCACACGTGATCGAGGCGGTCGGGACGCCGTCGGCGTGGGACACCGCGCTGGGCGCCGTCCGTGACGGTGGCCAGGTCGGCGCGGTGGGCGTGCCGCACACGACGCCGACCATCGACCTCAAGCCGCTGCTGATCCGCAACCTCGGCGTCCGGGTCGGCATCGCGCCGGTGCGCAAGTACCTGCCCGACCTGGTGCAGCGGGTGAGCCGCGGCGAGATCGATCCGGCCCCGGTGTTCGACCTCACCCTGCCGCTGGA
>JAOPWD010000544.1 GCA_025965875.1 Pseudonocardiales bacterium | reverse complement strand
CCAGCTGGTCGACGGCGGCGTCGGCGTACTGCTTGAACGCCCGGCCGGCCGGTGTCAGGCGTAGCTGTCGGCCCACCCGCACCAGTAGTTCTGCATTTACGTCCCGGTCCAAGCGCTTGAGAGCCTTGGACAGGGCCGCTTGGGTCATGTGGGCTCCGGCGGCGGTCTCGGTCACGGTGGCGCCTTCGGCCACCTGGCGGAACAGGCGCAGGATGGCGGTTTCGATCTTTCCATTCTTCTACGGAATGGATTACCCCGCGAACATTCATTGGATTTACAGCGTTTACGGAACGCACGATGAAGGCAGAGCGCCTGCTCTGCATCACATCACTCAATGCAGGAGGAAACGATGACCGAGACGCATCCCACGGAAACCAACGCACAGCGCATGCAGAAACTCGATGACGCCTGGAATGGCCGGGACTGGGACACCTTTGACTCCTACCATGACCACCATTCCGTCGCCGTGCACTGGCCAGGCCAGGAATCCCCGACCCTCGGCGGCCACGACCACCGCGCCGAAGCCATCCGCTTCTGCAACGCCTTTCCCGACAACCGAGTTCATAATCAGCCATATGACATCCTCTTCGGTGACGGCGACTTCACCTGCTTCGTGACCCGCTTCACCGGAACGTTCACCGCCCCCCTCGAGCTACCCGACGGCACCATGATCCAGCCGACCGGCAAGTCCTTCGACGTCCTGTACTCCACCACCGCCAAGTGGGACAACGGCAAAATCGTTGAGGAATACCTCTTCTACGACAACGGCACCTTCCTTACGCAGATCGGCGTCGGATAGCACCACAACAAGCGCAGCCCCTCGGGCTGAGAAGATGGCGCCGCTCGAGACCTCACGCTGTTCGACGACGCGCTTGACTCGGTCTCGACGCTGCTGCGCGGCGATTAACCCACCGGCGAGTCAGGTCCTCGGCGTCAACCATGTCCAGGCGTAGGCGGCGTCGTCGCTGGCTGTGCCGGCCTCGCCGAGGCGCAACGGACGGAATGTGTCGACCATGACGGCCAATTCGTCGAAGTACTCCACACCGATGCTGCGTTCGTACGCGCCCGGCTGCGGCCCGTGGGAGTGTCCGCCGGGGTGTAGGGAGATGGAGCCTTGGCCGATGCCGGAGCCTTTGCGGGCTTCGTAGTCGCCGCCGCAGTAGAACATGACTTCGTCGGAGTCGACGTTGGAGTGGCCTGCCGACACAAGTGTGAGAGTCGCGCGCGGGTAGTGCCGTTCGTCTCTTGATCTAGCGGCGACGGAATGAGGACCGACGCTGGGCTGACGGCTTCCAGGTCGCGCTCGAAGGGGGAGCCGTCGGCTCGGCGCGAGCGGTCGTCGTCACCTGGGCCTGACGTGGAGATCCCAGATGGGAAGGTCGGTGGGTTCGTAGCGGCAGAACGTGCCGGTGGTGATTGAGCGGTCGAGGTGCGTGCCTAACTCGGGCAGGGCCGCGGCGATGCGTCGGATCGAATCTCGAATCCGAGCGGTCACGGCTTTGCGGGCTCGCTCGACGGTGTCGGGTCCAAGGCCGCGATCCTTGCCCGCATGGCCGGTGGCGTGGCGCAACTCGGCATAGAGGGCGTCGCGTTCAGTCTTGAGCACGGTGATCCGTTCGAGATCATGGTGGGTCTCGGCCTCGGCCAGGTCGTCGTCGACTTCGCCGATCCGGCGCCGGAACTCGGCTCGCGCTCGGCTGTCGAGCACCGGGTCGGTCCGGTCCCGGGTCCCGATGGCGCTCGCCACGAGATCGAGCACGTGGACGTCCTGGCCGGGGCGAGAGAGGAGTGCAGCAAGGTCGCGCAGCCCTTTGACGT
Source organism: Pseudonocardiales bacterium (assembly GCA_025965875.1). Classification (GTDB taxonomy): domain Bacteria; phylum Actinomycetota; class Actinomycetes; order Mycobacteriales; family Jatrophihabitantaceae; genus QHCC01. The sequence continues at coordinate 17,605 of JAOPWD010000544.1, read as the reverse complement.
CACGTACCTGAGCCGTTCGGCCTCTATAGGCGATGTGCCACAGGTCGCTGTCTCGACGTAGCGCTGCAGTTACGCTCCCGTCGGCCGGGGCGGCCGTGACGTCGCCGAGGCTGATGTTGAGGCGTTTGGCGACCCCGAACAGGCTGAGTTCCACTGCAAGGGCAGTCGCCCGCTCGCGGTGGACGGCGGCCTCGGCCGGCTTCAGGAGCAACGCGAGTTCGGCGCAGGAGGCTGCCTCCCACGCCCGAGCGCCGAGCCGTCGATGGACCGTCGCCGCGCGGAGCAGGAAGGTCTTCGCGTCGTCGATCTGGCCGATCGATGCGGCCGCGACGCCGGCCCAATGGGCGTGGCTGCCCATGAAGCACACGACGGCGCCATTGACTCCGCAGGATGCGGCGAGTGGCGTGAGCTCCGCGAGCAACTGGCGGCTGAGGCTGTGGTCTGCCAGTCGCGCGGCCGTCACCGTGAGGCCGCCGACGAAGACCGACCACAAGTAACTGTGATCCTGGTGCCAGATGCCGAGTTCGAGGACGGTATCGAGGTGACGGCGTGCACCGTCCAGGTCACCTGCCTCTGCAAGTAGTCCAGCGGCAACCGCATGGGCATGCGATGGGACGCCGACCCACCAGGCGACCGCCAGCTCAGCCGTGGCGCGCAACTGGCCGGGTTCGCCTCGGGCTCGCGCGAGCTCCAACAGTTGCGACATCCGAACGTTGCCGGTGTCGGGTTCGCCGATCCGGTCACCAAGGGCGGCAGCGTCGAAGACGAGACGTTCGCCCTCCTCGAGCGAGCCATCCATGATTGCGAGCGCCGCACGGCGGGTGAGCGCGAGGTAGTCGTGCCGCGGTTGTCCGAGCCGCGATTCGAGGTCGAGGAATGCGTCGAGGTCGTCGCGGAAGCCAGGCGAGCCGGTCTCGAGCAGCGCGTTGGCAGCCAGCAGCAGGCCTTCGCTGCGGCGTTCGACGTCGCCGCTGCGCTCGGCCAGCGCAACGATCTCCCGCGCGACGTCGATGCGTTCGGCGCCGGTCCCGGGCGTCCAAAGGACGTCGTGGCGCGCGAGCAGGCACGCGGCGAGCGTGCTTGGGTCGTCGAGGCCGCGGGCGAGTGCTAACGCGTGCTGGCTCATTGGCAGCGCCCGGGCTCGATCTCGCGGTATCGAGTGATGCAGTTCGCGGGCCAGACTGGCGCTGACCTGGGCTTCGAGCGCAGGACTCTGGCCGGCGACAGCAGTACGGGCTTCGTCGAGGAATGCGATGACCTCGTCTCTGGGCATGGCGAATCGGGCGCCGATGCGTTGCAGGCCGAGCGCCACGGCGGCTAGGCGTTCTGGGTCATCGATGCGAACCGCGCCGGCGTGCGCCTCGCGCAGCAGCTCACGAGCCCGGGCCGGTTCGCCGGCGCGGCTCTCGGCATCGGCCTGACTGGCGAGCAGGTCGACGAGCTGGTCGCCGGGCACGTGCACCGCGGCTGCGTCTAGCCCGATCCGCACTCTTGCCAGCTGGGCGGCGGCTTCTGAGAACGCGAGCCGATCGCGGTCTTCTCGCCCAGCCAGCAGCGCCCAGCGGATTGCTCGATCCGGGCCGTCGACGGCCGCTGCCGCCGTGAAGTGCCGCGCGACTTCGCCGGCGAAAACGGTGCCGCCGCGCTGGTGGCGGCGCTCGAGGGCAGCGCCGACGCTTTGGTGCAGTGACAGGCGTGCTGGCGTCGCGAGATCGGCGTAGATCGTCTCGCGGTACAGGTCGTGCGCGAAGCGGGCTTGGCCCGGCTGGGCCGCTGGTGACAGCACGCCGGCGCGAATCGCCTCCTCGACCTGGGTGGCGATCGCCGAGGGCGTGAGGGTGAGTACGTCGGCGAGTACGTCGATGTGGATGTCGTTGCCGCCGGCCGCCGCCGCGTCCAGCAGCCGCTGGCAGTCCGGCGTGAGGCCGTGGATGCGTCCGACGATGAGGTCGTGCACCGCGCCGGGAACGGCGGGCGCGCTTGCGGATTCGGGAGGCTGCGTGGTGAGTGTGTATGCGAGCTCGCGGACAAGGAACGGGTGACCGCCGCTCCGGCGATGGACGTCTGCGCCCCACCGCTCGGCAACGTCAGTGCCCGACGTGCCGGCGATGAGCGCGCGCACTTCCGCGGGCGACAGGCCGCCGAGCCGAATGTGGACGGCGCGGGAGCCCAATCCGGCAAGCAGTTGAGCGGTGTCCGCGCGGAGCTCGTCGTGACGGTAGGCCCCGAGCAGGAGCAGCGGGACCGGACGGTGGGCGCGGACGACGAAGTCCAAGAGCCACAACGACGAACTGTCGGCCCATTGCAGATCGTCGATCACGACGACGAGTGGCTGGTGACGCGCAACTCGCTCAAGGCATCGGGCCACGGCGTCGAAGAGCCGGAATCGGGCGCGGTCTGAGTCGGGCATCTCAGCCGCGGCAACGGTGTCGGGGAGCATTTCGGGTACCAGCCGACCCAGCTCGGCCCGATCAGCGTCGCTCACCTCTGTGGCAAGATCGCCCGCCGGTCCGGCCAGCACCCGCAACACCTGCACCCAGGGCCAATAGCCGGGCGCGCGTTCTGCATCCCAGCAGGTGCCCCAAGCAACGCTGGCCGCCTGCTGGGTCATATCGCGAGTCGCCTCGGCCAGCAGCGAGGTTTTGCCTATCCCGGCCTCACCGCTGACCAGGACGAGCTGGGCACCCCGGGCCAGGCTCTCCTGGTGGGCGGCCAGGATCCGCTGCCTGGGCGCACCCCGGCCGACAAACCCGTCGGCGGCGTGAGCTGGCTCTGCCATCTCCGCATTGTGGCGGGTTCGGCGCGCGCGTGCGCCTGCGGTCTGGCGAAAATCGCCAGACCGTTTCTGGCGGGTTGGCTCGGAATCTGGCGCAGGTATGGGTGACAGCAAACCGAGGAGTGGCAATGACCGCAGTTTTCGATCCGGCTCAGTACAAGCGAACGACGCGTCAGCAGTGGGAGGATGCCGCCGAGGCGTGGCACCGGTGGGGTCCCGCGCTGGAGGAATGGCTCGGCGAGGCGACCGAGCGGATGCTCGACACCGCGGCGATCACGAAGGGCAGCCGGGTGCTCGACGTGGCAGCGGGTGCGGGAGGGCAGTCACTGGCCGCGGCCCGTCGGGTCGGCCCGAGCGGGCGGGTGCTGGCCACCGACATCTCGCCGACAATCCTCACGTACGCGGCGAAGTCCGCCGCCGACGCCGGCCTGGCCAACCTCGACACGCTTGCCGTCGACGGCGAGGAACTCGACGTCGACGAGGGGTCTTTCGACGCCGTCATCTCCCGCGTGGGGCTGATCTACTTCCCGGACCAGCAGCGTGCGCTGGCCGGTATGCGCCGCGCGCTGCGTCCGGGCGGACGCCTCGCCGCCGTCGTGTACTCCACGCCGGACCGCAACGAGTTCTTCTCCATCCCGGTCGGCATCATCCGCCGCCGAGCACAGCTGCCCCCGCCCCTGCCCGGCCAGCCCGGACCGTTCAGCCTCGGGCAACCTGGCGTCGTCGAAGCTGCGCTCGTCCAGGCCGGTTTCCACGACGTCGGCGTCGCCACGCTCGTCGCCCCAGTGCGTATGCCGAGCGCCGCGGACTGCGTGCGGTTCGAACGCGACTCCTTCGGCGCCCTGCACCAGATGCTCGCCGGCCTCGCCGCGCCGGAACGGGAACAGGCGTGGGCAGAGATCGAACGCGAGCTCGGCCGCTTCCAGACCGACACCGGCTTCGAAGGCCCGTGCGAGATGCTCGTGGCGTCCGGCACGAAGTAGCCGGGACCGAACTGATGGATCCCGTCATCGTCGCCGCCGTCCAGGCCGCTCCGGCCTATCTGGACCGCGACGCCACCGTCGAGAAGGCATGTGGCCTCATCGCCGAGGCGGCGGCGGCCGGGGCCGGGCTGGTCGTGTTCCCGGAAGCCTTCGTGCCCGGATACCCGGACTGGGTATGGCGTACCAAGCCGTGGGACGACGCGGCCTGGTACGCCCGGCTCCTCGATCACGCGATAGCGGTTCCCTCCGACGCCACCGAGCGCCTCGGCGAGGCGGCCCGCAACACCGGCGCCTGGGTCGCGATCGGCATCAATGAACTTGACGCAGCCAGCCGCACGTTGTTCAACTCTCTGCTCTACCTCGACCCCGACGGCACCATCGCTGGGTGCCACCGAAAACTCATGCCGACGGGCGGCGAGCGAACGGTCTGGGGGTCGGGCGACGGCTCGACCCTGACCGTGCTCGACACACCGTTCGGCCAGCTTGGCGGGCTCATCTGCTGGGAGAACTACATGCCCCTGGCCCGCGCCGCGATGTACGCGCAAGGCATCGACATCTACCTCGCGCCGACCTGGGACAACTCCGATACCTGGGTCTCGACGCTTCGTCATATCGCGAAGGAGGGCCGCGTTTACGTCATCGGAACCAATTCCTGCATACGCGGCTCGGACGTGCCCTGCGAGCTGCCCGGGCGCGATGATCTCTACGACGACGACGACTGGCTCGCCCGGGGCAACACGACCATCGTCGGCCCCGACGGTGACATCCTCGCCGGCCCCCTTACCGAGACTGCGGGCATCCTCTACGCGAAGCTCGACATCTCGCTGGCCCACCAAGCCCGTCGCCGATTCGACCCGGTCGGTCACTACGCACGACCCGACGTCTTTCACCTCGACGTCGACGCCTCACCCAGGCCGCCCGTGACGTTCCGCCGTGCGGTTCGCGCCGGACAGGTCGACCATGTTTGAGGTGCGACCCAAACCAGGCCTCGTCGGCATTGTCGGTGCAGGCGGTGCCGGACTGGCTGCCGCGCAGGCGATGCAGGCACGCGGGGTTCCGTATGTCCTGTGGGAAACCGGATCCGGCCTGGGCGGCAACTCGCGCTAGCACAATGACTGCGGGCTCTCTTCGTGCTACGCGTCTACCTCCAGTCCTATGCGGACCATTTCGGTGTGACGGAGCACATCCGGTTCCGCAACCCGGTCGACCGGGCGACACCCGGTGCAGCCGGCGGCTGGCTCGTCGAGACTGCCCGCGTCACGGCCCGGTTGGACAGTTGGGTCGGCACTCGCGCTGCAGCATGGCGTCCAGGAACACACCGCGGATTTCAGCTGGGTCATGCACCACGTACGTCCTGCCGCCGGTCACCGCCGAGATCTGCCGCAGCGTCGCGATGTCGGCCTGGCCGCCGATGCCAATGGTGATGATCGGGACTGGACGCGCTGGATCGGCAAGCGAACGCAGCTTGGTCTGCAACTGAGCAAGGCTGAGCCCCTGGGGGTAGTCGTTCTTGCCGTCGGTCATCAGCACGACGGAGTTGACCTTGCCCGGGTCGTAGGTGTTGCGGACTTGCTCGAACGCAGCCAGCGCGGTGTCGTACAGCGCGGTGTTGCCGCCCACCAGCGCAGGCAGTTGCCCGGCCGCGGCGACCAGTCGATGGCGCTGGGTCGGCGATCCGAGCGGGCGTACCGACGCCAACTCTGTCCATGGCAGGCCCTTGGCCAGGTCGGATGAGAACGCCCAAAGCCCGAACGCAGACGAGTCGGGGAAGTATCCGACCGCGCCGGCGGCGGCAGCTGCGGCGACCTCGATCTTGGTATGGCCATTGTCGGCGGACTGTGCCATCGAGCCGGAGACATCGATGACGGCGAGCGTGTGCGAGGCCTCTGTGGCTGCGCTCCACATCCGCAGGATGTCGGCGGTCTGGCTCGCGGTCGGGACGGACAGGCCGTGGACCGGCGCGGCACCTGGTCCGGTGGCACCGGCTATCGGATCGCCCTGCGGGTCGCGAAACCCGTGGGTGGCAAAGACCTGCTGGGCCGTTACCCCGCGCAGCATGCGGGCGAACGACGTGGCCGTGGACGCCAGCGTCGAGCCGTCACCGGGACGCGCGAACCGGACTGCGGGGAAGTCGAGCTCCTCGACACCGCCCGCGGGATAGACGGCGCGCACTGCCCGGCGGCCGGTGGCGGCATTGGCCGTGAAAACGGCCTGCTCACTTGCCGCGAAGGGCTTTGCCGCGCCGGTGGCCTGTGCGAAGCCGATCTGTGGGCTGTCGATGACGCTCGTACCCAGGACAACCATGAGTCCGATCACATTGCGTGTCGCTTCAGCGGATGGTCCGGCCGACTGCGACCGCAGCGAGTGCAGGGTGAGCACCCCCTCGGCAGTCGTCACCGGGTCGGACAACGAAATCGCCGCGGTCCCATGTGCTGCGGCTTGTGCGAAGGCTGCGGCGCTGATCGTCCCCACGCCCCGTCCGGGAGGTGCCACGAACACGATCGGGGACCTCGCCACGCTCGGGCCAATCGTCATCGTGGCGGCCGTGCCCGCCTGGTCAAGATCCACAGCGAGCCGTTGGGCCCAGATCGACGAGTCCGGGACCCACACGGTTGCGTCGGCGGCGCCCGAGGCGAGGGCCGACTCGGCCGTCGCGTCGGCCTGGCTGGCCACTTTGATCGACAAGCAGTCGTGGGGCAGCGGGGCACCCGACGAGGCGAGCCAGTTCGTCGCGACGTCCTGGATGGGACGCGCTATGGCCGGCGAGGCGAGGACGTTGAGCGTCACGCGGTGCGCGCACGTAGGCGCTGCCTCCGCTCGGGTTCCGCTGGTGACTCGCAGCGGGCCGAAGACCACGAACGCCGAGGCGACACTGGCCACGACGACTGCTGCGACGACGGCGATGACCCAGCGCGGCGCGCGCTTGGGCGGTGACACGGGCAGATGACGACCAGACATGGGGGCTCACCTTTGGCAGAGGAAGTTCCTATGCAGTCGATGAGTACGCAAGGTGTACGCAGATACATCCCGCGTCGAATCAGTCTCCGTCGCCGGTGCCGGGCGGTTGCATGTATCACCACCTGGGCTCGGCTCTCCTGCACTTCACCGACGCCGGCTGGTTCACCAGCGGGCACCGCTCATGCCGACAGGAGTAACCGAAATGCCCGTCATCGATCAGTCCGTAGTCATTGCGCGGCCTGCCGCCGAAGTGTTCGACTTCCTCGTCCACGCCGAGAACCTGCCGCGCTGGGACTCGTCCATGCTCGAGTGCGTCCAGGTCGGTGCCGACCCCGTGAGCGTGGGCACGCGCTACCGCGGCGCAAGCAAGATCCTCGGTCGCCGCCTCGAGTGGACCACCGAGGTCATCGACTTCGTCCCGGGTGTGCGGTCTGCGAGCAAGGCGGTCGAAGGCACCCTGAGCTTCACCGTCTCCTATGACGTGTCCGAGACCCCCGACGGAACGACCCTCCACTACCGCATCGTGGCGGACTCCGGACTGGGCGGAGCGTTCGGCCGGGCCATGGAGCCGATCGTCGAGAAGGCCCAGACCAAAGTCGTCAAGGCCAACCTCAACACCCTCGTCGGCCTGCTCGAACAGCAAGCCGCCTGATCGCCATTCTCAATCCGAAGGGGTACACCCATGTCTGAATTCATCGCCGAGCCGCGCCGTTTCGGACGGCACGCGCAGCGGACCGTCCTAGTGACCGGAGCGTCCGGAGTCGTGGGACAGGCACTCCTCAAGCGGCTTCGCGATGTCAACGTCGTATGCCTCGTCCACCGCTCGCCGGTAGTGGCGCCGAACGTCACAGTCCTTCGCGGCGACATCACCCAGGAACGGTTCGGCCTCTCGGACGCTGCGTACGCGCAGCTCGCGCACAGCGTCGACGCCGTCATCCACTGCGCCGCCGTCACTGACTTCAACCGGACGGACGGCACCCTCGAGACCACCAACATCGCCGGAACGCAACGGATCGTTGAGTTCACAGCGGCCGCGAACGCGGTGCTGTACCACGTCAGTACTGCCTTCGTGCACACCACTGTGGACGGCGAGCGAGGCCGCACGGCGATCGGCTACGCGTCATCGAAGTCCGCGGGCGAAGCGGTTGTGCGCTCGGGCAACGTGCCGCACGTGATCCTGCGCCCGTCGGTTGTCATCGGCGAGTCGGACTCGGGTGAGATCACCGCGTTCCAGGGGCTGCACCAAGTCGCGGCCGGCATCTTTGCCGGCATCGTGCCGATGATTCCCTTCGACCCAGCTTGGCCGATTGACTTCGTCCCGTGCGATCTCGTGGCCGACGCGATCGCCTGCGTGGTCGAGAACGGGATCACCGAAGGCGAGTTCTGGATCAGCGCGGGGGACCGGGCACTACGCCTGGACGACGGCGTCGCGATCTGCGTCGAGCTGGCTCGGGAGCTGGGCGTGACCGTGGACATGCCGCGGTTCGTGCCGCCCGAGCTTTTCGATCGCCTTATCGGCCCGGTCTTTCTCGACGCGCTGCCCACGAGGATCCGCCGGTCCGTCGTCGGCATGCTCGAGTTCTTCACGACCTACCTGCAATCGGGCCACACGAAGCCAAGCAGCCTCGACGAGCTCGCCGCCCTCGGTGTCGGGTCGCTGCCCGACCAGCGGGACTCCCTGCGCGCCAGCCTGAGGTACTGGGCACAGGCCAAGGGTTATGGCGAGACCGAGCCGGCCAAGGTCGCCTGACGTGATCGCCGTCCCAGATCGCGATCGAGTCCTCGGTCGCTACGCGAAGCACGTGAACACTTCACTAGCCAGCCTGGCCCGGCTTGTCGCCGCGCCGGTCGAGGTCAGCGCGGCGGGCACCAAGGTGCTCGGCAGCGATGGCCACACCTACCTCGACTGCGGGGGCTTCGGAGTCTTCCTGCTCGGCCACTGCCACCCGAGCGTGGTCGCGGCAGTGCGTGCGCAGTTGGAGCGCAACCCGCTTGCCACGCGGCTGTTCCTCAATCCCGAACTAGCGCAGGCCGCCGAAGATCTGGCCGGCATCACGCCCGCCGGGCTCGACTACGTCTTTCTGACCAACTCCGGAGCCGAGGCCACCGAGGTCGGCCTGAAGCTGGCCAGGCTCGCCGGCAAGAAGCACATCATCGCAATGCACGGGGGATTCCACGGCAAGACCTTCGGCGCGCTGTCGGTGACCGGGCGGGCGCAATACCGCGACCCGTTCGCGCCGCTGCTGCCGCACGTCGACTTCGTGAAGTTCGGCGACGCCGCCGCGTTGTGCGCCTCTCTCACGCCCGATTCCGTCGTGCTGCTCGAGCCGGTCCAGGCCGAGGGTGGTGTGCGGCTGGCCCCTGATGGATACCTGCGCGAGGTCAGGCAAGCATGCACATCGACCGGCGCGGTCCTGATCCTCGACGAGATCCAGTCCGGCATGGGCCGGCTCGGCGCGTGGTGGGGTGCCGACCTCGCCGGCGTCACCCCCGATCTGCTGCTGACGGGCAAGATCCTCGGTGGCGGCGTGATGCCGGTCGGCGGAGTCGTCGCGACGGCCGAGATGTTCGCGCCCCTCAACGCCGACCCGCTGCTGCACTCGTCGACCTTTGCCGGCAGCCCGCTGGCCGCGACGGCCGTGTCGGCCACGATCGCCGCGATCAAGTCCGAAGGCCTGATCGAGCGCACGCGCGAACTGGGACCGGTGGTGCGCGAACTCGCCATCGAGGCCGTGGCGGCCCACTGCGCGCACGCCGTCACCGAGGTACGGGGCCAGGGGCTGCTCATCGGCCTCGATTTCGTCTCGCCCGAAACGGCCACCGAGTTCCTGATCGGCCTACTGGATCAGCACGTGATCCCGTCCTACTCACTCAACTCCAGCAACGTGCTCCGGCTGACCCCACCGGCGCTGCTCGACTCGGCTGACCTGCGCTGGCTCGGCGGCGCCCTGAACGCCGCGGCCAAGCACGTGGCCCGAACGGTGCCACGTGCCGCCTGACCTGCACGCCACCGACTCATAGCTCACCCAACCGCCACCCAACCGCCACAGGGAGATTCCATGCGCACCGTCCAGCTACGGCTGCACGCACCGAACAAGGCCGCTGCCGATGTGTACGAGATCCTCGGCGACTTCGGGTCCTACCCGACGTTCTGCGATGCCGTCCAACATGTCGTCGTCACCGAGGTCTCCGACGACGTGACCATCTCGCAGTGGGAGGTGACGTTCCGAGCCGGCCTGCTGCGTTGGACCGAGGAGGACCAGTTCGACCGCGACGCGCTCACGATCACCTTCCGGCAGCTCGAGGGAGACGTCGCACTCTTCGACGGGACCTGGCAGTGCGCTGACGTACCGACGGGCTGCGAGATCACGTTCTGCGCGCGACTCGACATGGGGATTCCGAGCCTGGCCGACGCGCTCGAGCCGATCGCGGTTCGCACGCTGATCGACAACACGGTCTCCATCGTGATCGGGCTCGTCGGAACCGCGGAGCTCGTCTCCTCCGACGTGATAGTGCCGCAGTCGGTGGGCGATCGGTCATGATCTTGCTACGGACCGAGCGGGACACCCTGGACGAGTACCTTCCCGGGCTGGACAAGTACCTGAGCGGAATCCCGCTGCTGGAGCTGGAGACGCCGGGTTCCGGCGCGCTCGCGATGTTCCGTGACCTGGGCGGCCCGGCCTTGCTGATACCGGCGGAGTATGGCGGCCAGGGCGCTTCCCTCATCGACGCCGTGCGCATCCAGCGTGCGGTCGGCAGCCGCTCCCCGTCGCTCGCAGTGGCGACGACGATGCATCATTTTTCGGTCGCCTCGCTGGTGGAGCTGACGGCGGCCGGCAACGGCTTCGAATGGGCGTTGCTCATGGCGATCGCCGAGAACTCGTGGCTCCTGAGCTCCGGGTTCGCCGAAGGCAAGCCTGGCCAGCACATCCTGACGCCGACGATGCATGGTGTCGCCGCTGAGGGCGGCATCACCGTCAGCGGCGTCAAGAAGCCGTGCAGCTTGACCTGGTCGATGAATCTGATGAGCGCCAGCGTCGCCGTCGCCGACCCCGATGGTGGACCGGACCGCATGGCGGTGGTGCTGATTCCGGCCGAAAGCGATGGGATCGAGCGGGCACCGTTCTGGAAGAGCACCGCGCTCGCTGCCGCGGAGAGCGACCAGGTCACGCTTGACGAGGTCTTCGTGCCAGAGGCGCTGATCTTCTACCCGCAGGACAACGAGTCGATGGACCCGATCCAGGCACGTGGTTTCGTCTGGTTCGAACTGCTCGTCTCGGCGTCCTACCTCGGCGCCGCGACGAACCTCGCCGAGCGCGTCATCGAACGCGGAAGGGGATCGGACGAGGATCGCGCCGGCCTCGCGATCGAGTTGGAGACGATGGCCGCCGCTCTCGAGCGCGTCGCCTCAATCGCGGCCACGACGGAGGACAACGACGCGTTGCTCGCCCAGGCGCTCTACGTGCGGTTCGCGACCGAGCGAGTGATCGAGCGGGTGGTCATGTCGGCCGCTGCGACGGCCGGAGGCATGGCGTTCATCGAATCGCCCGAGATCGCGTACCTGCTGGGCGCGACCCGCGCACTTGCTTTCCACCCACCGTCGCGCGCCGCGGCCGCCGGACCGATCGCCCGGTATCTCGCCGGCGAATCGCTTGCTCTCTAAGGGAATCGACTATGGATTCGCACAACCTGTTCCTGACTCGAACGACCTACCGACTGCTTCGTGCGGAGTACGCCGTGGCGCTGATCGGCTCCATCGTCCTCGCGGTCACGCACCTAGGAGCCATCCGCTGGCCGGCGTTCGTCGGACTGTTCGTCTACATCGACCTCATCGGCTACCTGCCGGGCGCGATCGCCTATCGCCGGTCCCAGGGCAGGCCGATACCTCGGGGCTACTACCTGCTGTACAACTCGATGCACAGCCTGCTTACCGCAGCCACCGTCGCCGGCCTGTGGTGTCTGCTCGTCGGGCCGGAGTGGGCGCTGCTTGCCCTGCCGATTCACTTGTGTGGTGACCGTGCAATCTTCGGCAACTTTCTCAAACCGTTCGGGGTGTCCTTCGAACCTGTCGCTCACCCCGCCTACCAGGAGCTCGTGAAAAACTATGGCCACCACTCTGCCCGGCCCACGTCCGAAGAGTTCGCCGCCGACGATCTCGAGTCCGCCGCTGCCTGACCCGCGCCACGCCGGCGACGTCGCGAGCATCGACGCGGCCGGCATCCTGGAGCGTCATGCGCAGAACCCCTCGGCCTTCCTGGCCCTGAATGACGGCACGCGCCACTTCGCCGTGCCAGGTGTCGACGGACTGATTGCCTACCAGCTGGCCGGCCGGTCGACGATCGTTCAGCTCGGTGGCGTCTTCGCCCAGCCGGGCGACCAGGGACTGCTGCTCGGTGCCTTCCTGGACTTCGCCCACGTCGCCAAGCGCAAGATCGTCTCCGTACAGCTGATGCGTCAGGACGCCGAGCTCTACGCGACGTACGGGTTCACAGTGAACCAGTTCGGCGCCGACTACTCGCGTGCGCTCTCCGCCTTCAACCTCAAGGGCAAGAAGTACATGCAGCTGCGCAACAAGGTGTCGCGGGCCCGGCGAGCTGGGGTCTCGGTGACGGAGATAGACAATGTGGGGCGCGTCGATCTCGCTGGGGCGCTCGACGAGATCGACCAGGTGTGGCTTCGGTCGAAAGGCCGCCACGCCAAGGAGCTGAAGGTCATGACCGGCCAGCGGGCCGGGTCTGCCCAGTCGCGCCGCCGGCTATTCGTCGGCCACGACGAGTCAGGCGCGGTGCTTGGCTACGTGAGCTTCTCGCCGGTGTTCGGCGCGGAATCGGGCTGGCTGCACGACCTGTCGCGCCGCCGCCCCGACGCGCCCCCCGGTGTGCTGGAGCTCATCGTCGTCACCGCCGTGGAGACGTTCCAGGCCGAAGGCGCCGGCCACCTGCATTTCGGTTTCACGCCCTTCACCAACCTTTCTCCCGAGCACGAAGTCGCTGGCGCCAGCCGAGTCACCGCGCGCATCCTGCGATTTCTGGCTGTCCATGGGTCGGCGATCTATCCGGCGGCCGATCAACTCGCCTACAAGGAGAAATGGGGCCTGGACCTCGTGCAGTCGGAGTACATCGCGTTCCAGGGACGGATCTCGCTGCGCCGCGTGTGGGGGCTGCTGCGCGTCACGAGCGCAATCTAAGTGGTGACGACCGGAAGTTGTTCGGGGGTTGTCGGAGATCAGATGGATGCATCGCAAGGCGGAGGAGGAGAGTCGTACCGCTGTTGTACTGCGGACGACGACAACGCAGCGAGGCGCCATCTGAGCCCGACAGACCCCGGACGGACTTCCGGTCGTGACCACTAAGTGTCATTCCCCGCGGACGACATGCAGTAATGCGCGGCCGGCGGAAGCCGGCGCGCTCAAAGACCGGTACCCGCCGGCGTGGAACACCAGCGGCTCCAACTCGGTCCGGTGGGTGAGGGAGACGACCTCGCCGATGACGATGACGTGATCACCCGCTGCTACCAGGCGATGCACTCGGCAGTCGAATGCGGCTGCGGCTTCGCGCAGCGTGGGGCATCCGGTCGCGCCGAGTTCGATCGCAACGCCGGTGAACATCGTCGAGTCGGCCGGACGATGGCGGTCGGCGAACCATCGCGACACGCTCTCCTGGCTGTGCGACAGCACGTTGACGCTGAAGACGCCGGCGTCCTCGATCAGCTCCAGCCCGCGACTGGACTCGGCAAGACACACCATGACGAGGGTCGGGTCGAGCGAGACTGACGAGAATGAGTTGACGGTCATGCCGTGCAGATCGCCATCGGCAGACCGCACGGTCACGACGGTGACGCCGGTGGCGAACGAGGCCATCGCACCGCGGAAGCCGGCCGGGTCGACTTGGTCGGCCGGCGTCGTTGTGTGACGAGCGGTCATGCCAGCTCCGATCAGATTGCGACTACGCGGCGACGGGATCGAGCGCCTGGGCGAGCACCGATGGGGCCGTCGTGGTTTCGGTCCGGATCAGCTCGCTCACCAGCGAGCGGACCAAGCGTGCGTCGCGACAGATGGTGAGGTGGCCGCAGCCCGGGATGAGCAGGTTGGTGGCGCCGTAGCGGGCGTCGTCCATGCGGGCCGAGATCGTGGGAACGACGCGATCGCCGTCGGAGTAATAGGCCAGCCAGCGCACTTGGCGCATTGCCTTTTCGTGCGCCCTGCTCGACGCCCCGCCCGACTGCATGATGTGCGCGCAACGGCCGGGAGCTATGCGCGCCAGTGGGGCGCCACGGTGCGGACTGGCGATCGTCACCGCGGTCGCGGCCAGCCCGGCGAGCGAGGCGTTGCTGGTGATCGCGTGCCGGACGATGATGCCGCCCAGACTGTGGCCGACGAGATGGACGCCTCCCGTTCCGGTGGCCTCGACGGCACGGAGTGCAAGCTGGCGCACCGTGGCGGAGACCTCGACGGGGTCGGTCGCGAACGAGTTGTAGTTCAGGCTGACGATGTGGCCGAAGCCGGCCGCTGCGAGGGCGCAGCGCACCGCCTCCCACACCGACTCGCTGCCGGCATAGCCGTGCACCAGGACCACCGGGTACCGGGTGTTGCCGACGGCCACGGCGTGGCGGCTCTCGCACCCTTGACGGAGAAGCGCGTTCGGCAGCTGCAGGGCAGCTGAGCCCACCGCTCGCAGTTCCGCCAGCATCGACATGTCTAGGAAGAGGGCGCACCAAGCCGAGTGATACAGCTCCCGGCACGTATCAGAACGGACCGGTCACGCCTCGTCATGTGAGAAGGGCGCTGGTGCCCTGCCAATATTCAGGAGGACCCGTGACCACGACGGCCGAACAGGCACGCTTCGATATCCCCGCCGAAACAGACCTCGATCGGGCGCCGGGGCTGCTCGACGGAGCGATGTCCCTCGACCTCACGCCCGAGACCTGCAACCTCGAGTACTGGCTCGGTGCTGTCGCCCAGGGCACGCTGCGGGGCCGCGTCAAGGGCGGCCATCGCCGCGACACTCCCGTACCCAACTGGATGCGCGAGCCCGGTCCGCTGCGGCAGGCACTGATAGCGGAGTTCGCGTTCCGCTCGATGGCGGAGGAAAAGGCGACCCGCGCCTTGTCTTACCTCGTGCTGCACGCGCCCGACATCGACTGCATGGAGTTCTTTGCCACCCAGCTCATCGACGAGGCGCGGCATGCGTCTGTTTTCCGTGGTCACCTGCTCGAGCTCGGCGTGGCGCCTGAGGAGTTGCCCGCGACGATTGAGCGGGTCGCCGGGGCTGACCGCGACGCTGTCCTCGTCCCACTGGAGGAGTTCGGCCTGCCGCTCGGCCGCGACGCCGGCGACTTCATCGGCGGCGTCATCGTGCTCACCGTGCTGGTCGAGGGCGTACTCGCGCCTGCCGCCGAACTGAGCGAGCGGAAGTGGCGGCTGCTCGACCCCGCTGCAGCGGAGATCGAGCGAGCCGCGGGCATCGACGAGATCCGTCACCTGACTGTCGGCAGCGCCATCGTCAAGCAATACGTCAAGGCCCATCCGGAGGACTTGCCGCGGCTCAAGGAGCTCATCGAACGCGGACGTGCTCTGTGGGGAACCCTGCCGGTGCTGGAGATGATCCTGCGGCGGGAGACCCTCTTCCAGGAAGGGCTGCAGCAGCTGGCACACGTCGTCGGCGACTACGAGCTCGAGCCCGGAAAGCGGCTGATCGACAGCACGCCGGAGGAGCGCCTGATGATGGCGGCCACCTGGTCGATGCAGATGCAGGACAGCCGCCTCGCGCACATGGGCCTGGCCTGAGCCATGGAGCGCGCGATGGACCGGCTCGCAGCCACGCTGCTCAAGCACCGCGCCCTGGTGCTGGCCGGGTGGGCGCTGTTCTGCGTAATCGGCGGAATCTTCGCGGCCGGACTGCCCGGGCGGATCGTGTCGGGCGGCGAGGCGCCGGCGTCCAGCCAGTCAGAGGTCGTCTCGAGAGAACTAGCCGACACGCCCCTCCCGGCACTCTTCGTCGCCGTCCAAGTTCCACCGGACGCCACTCCCGCCGACCAGGCGCACGCGACATCCGCCGTCGCGCTCGCCGTGCACCGGGTGCGGGGCGTCACGGCCGTGTCGCCGTTGCCGGACGTGTTACCCGCACGGCTCGAAGGCGCGCGCGTGACGGTCCTCAATGTCTCGACGAGTGGTGGCACCGACGGTGCCGTCAAGGCCGCACACGCGCTGTCTGCGTCGCTACCGAAGGCGGCGCCCAAAGGGGTCGAGGTGCACGTCGGCGGCTTCGGCGCATACCGCGACGAGCTCACTGTCCTTTCCCAGCGCGATCTCCAGCGCGCCGAACGGATCGGCATTCCGATTGTGCTGGTAGTCCTCCTGGTGACGTTCGGATCTCTATGGGCGGCCGGCCTCCCGCTCGCCATCGCGCTGTCGGCGCTCCTGATGGGCCTCGGCGGTGTTGGCGTGGCGTCCTTCTTCCTGCCGATGTCGGACTTCGTCACCAACTCCGCGTCGATGATCGGACTCGCACTGGGCGTGGACTACGCCATGTTCCTACTGCAACGCGTGCGAGAACTGACGCATTCGGGGCGTTCCGTCGACGACGCGGTACGCGTGGCTATGGGCACGACTGGGGTCGCGGTCTTGTGGTCCGGGATGACGGTGCTGTTCGCTGAGGCGGCACTTCTGCTCGTCGACAGCCGCTCGATCCGCTCGGCCGCATTCGGCATGGTGATGGTGACATTGTTCGCGATGGCGACGGCACTGTTCGTCGCTCCTGTCCTCATCTCTGTTCTCGGCCGTCGGATCGCACCTGCGCGACTGCACGCTGTTGAGTCGACCACGTCACGTGGCTGGCACCGATGGGCCCGGCACGTGACTCGCCGTGCCCCGATCTGGCTGATCGCGGGCGCGGTGCTGATGCTGGCCCTGGCCCTGCCGAGCACCAAGCTGCACTCGTCGGTGAATATCTCGGGAACCTCGTCGCTGCCAGGTGATTCGTCAGTGCGTCAGGCGTATGAGTTGGCCGGCCAGCGTTACGGATCGGCCGCGATGAGTCCCGTACTCGTCCTGCTGAACTCGAATGAACGGCCGAAGGTGGCGCGGGTCGTACACGCAATCGCCGCGGACGCACAAGTTGCATCGGCGGTACCGCAGACGTTGCCCGACGGAAGGACGGCTGTCGTGGTCACGGCGAAAGCCGATGCTTACTCGGCTGCCACGCGGGGCTTGGTCGAACGGATCCGGGACGGTTCGGTGCACGCTGCATTGGCCGGAGTGACCTACCGCGTGGGCGGCGAGACGGCGGCCAGCATGGACGCCACGAAGGCGATGTTCGACGGACTGCCGAAGGTCGGCCTGGCCTTGCTGCTCGTCGTCGGGCTGCTTCTGCTCTTCGCGTTGCGCTCGGTGTTCCTGCCGCTGAAGGCTGTTGTGCTCGTCATTCTGTCGCTGGGGGCTAGCTTGGGGTCGCTGGTGCTGCTCGCGACGACGAAGGTCGGCGCGCACTTGATCGGAGCAAGCGGGCCGCAGGACATCCACCCGATCGTGCCCATCACCATCGTCGCGATCACGGTCGCGTTGAGTACCGACTACGAAGTCATCCTGATCTCCCGGATCGCCGAGCACTACAAGCGCACCGGCAACAACCGCGGCGCGGTCGTCGACGGGATCGCACACACGGGGTCGGTGATCACGAGTGCCGCCGCAATCATGATCGCCGTCTTCGCCGGCTTCGCCCTCGCCGATCTGGCGCCCCTCAAGCAGCTGGGCGTGGGGCTGGGACTCGCCGTGTTCATCGACGCGACGGTGGTACGAGGCGTGCTCGTTCCGGCGGCGATGGCGGTCATGGGACGTCGCAACTGGTGGCTGCCCGCACGCCGGACGGTGTTCTACCGCCGTCGACCCGGG
>JAOPWD010000541.1 GCA_025965875.1 Pseudonocardiales bacterium | reverse complement strand
GCGAGGCCGCCGGCCCGAGCGGCCTGCCCGCGTTACAGAACATCCTGCGCATCCCCGGCGACGGCGACTCCCCCACTGCGGACAATGGGGGTGCCCCCGGCAAGTGGGGAGTCCCCGCCGGCGGAGTCGTGGAGTGGGCCGACCTCGACGCCCGCGCGGCCGCCGTATCCGCCGACGAGGCCGAAGCCCGTGCCGCCGCAGTCGGCCCCGACGACATCAGCGACGTGCTGTTCACCTCTGGCACGACCGGTCGCAGCAAGGGCGTACTCAGCGCCCACCGCCAGGCGCTGGCGGTGGCCGAGGCGTGGGGGCAGTGCGGTGAGGTGACCGCGGCCGACCGCTACCTCGTCATCAACCCGTTCTTCCACAGCTTCGGCTATAAGGCCGGGATCCTGGTCTGCCTGCTCACCGGCGCCACGATCGTCCCGCAGGCGATATTCGACGTCGAGCGGGCCATGCACCTCGTCGCGACCGAGCGGATCACTGTGCTGCCCGGGCCCCCGACGGTCTACCAAACGATGCTCGACCATCCCGACTGCGCCGACCTGGACCTGTCCAGCCTGCGTTTCGCCGTCACCGGTGCGGCCACCGTGCCGGTCGCCCTCGTCGAGCGGATGCAGAGCGAACTGAGCTTCACGGTCGTGCTCACCGCCTATGGGCTGACCGAGGCCGTGGTCGTCACGATGTGCCGGGCAGACGACGCACCTGAGACGGTTGCGCATACCTCCGGCCGGGCCACCGCCGGCTTCGACGTCCGGATCGGCCGTGCCGGTGAGATCCTGCTGCGCGGACCGAACGTCATGCTCGGCTACCTGGACGACCCGGCCGCGACCGCCGAAGCCATCGACGCCGGCGGCTGGCTGCACACCGGCGACATCGGCACGCTCGACGAGGGCGGGTACCTGACGATCACTGACCGGCTGAAGGACATGTACATCTGCGGCGGCTTCAACGTCTACCCGGCCGAGGTCGAGCAGGCGCTGGCCCGGCTCGACGGCGTGGCCGAGACCGTTGTGATCGGCGTGCCCGACGAACGGCTCGGCGAGGTCGGCAAGGCCTACGTCGTGCGGCGCCCGGGCCATGCGGTCGACGCCGACGATGTCCTCGCGTTCAGCCGGCAGCGACTGGCGAACTACAAGGTCCCGCGCTACGTCGAGTTCCGTGACGACCTGCCCCGAAACCCGGCGGGCAAGCCACTCAAGCGCGTTCTTCGTGAGGAATCCACATGAGCACCGACGTCGTCCGATACGAGAAGCGCGGCGCCGCAGCCATCGTCACGATGAACCGCCCCGAGTACCGCAACGCGCAGAACTCGGCGATGACCTACGCGCTCGATGCCGCCTTCCGGCAGGCCGTCGACGACGACGAGGTGTCGGTCATCGTCCTGGCCGGGGCAGGCAAGCACTTCTCCGCCGGGCACGACATCGGCACGCCGGGCCGCGACGTCGACAGCGTGTTCGAGAACACGGCGGTCCTGTGGTGGGACCACGTCGGCAAGGATGGCGGCGACCTGCGCTACGCCCGCGAGATGGAGGTCTATCTCGGCATGTGCCGGCGCTGGCGCGAGATCCCCAAGCCGGTCATCGCGATGGTGCAGGGGGCGTGCATTGCGGGCGGGCTGATGCTCGCGTTCGTGTGCGACCTCATCGTGGCCACCGAGGATGCGTTCTTCGCCGATCCCGTTGTGCGGATGGGTATTCCTGGCGTCGAGTACTTCGCCCACCCGTGGGTGCTGGGCACCCGCGCGGCGAAGGAGATTCTGTTCACCGGCGACCGCTTCACGGCGCAGCGCGCCTACGAGTGGGGCATGGTGACCCGGGTCGTGGCCGCGGACCAACTCGAGGCCGAGACGCTCGCGATTGCCGACCGGATCTCGGCCATGCCGCGCTTCGGACTGGCGCTCGCCAAGCGCGCAGTGAACCAATGCGAGGACGCGATGGGCATGCGCACCGGCATGGACTCGGTGTTCGGCCTGCATCACTTCGCGCACGCGCACAACGCCGAGGTCGGCGCGGACTCACTCAACGGCATGGATGCCAAGTCGATGAAGTCGGCGGGCAGCTAGTGGATCTCGATCTTGACGCCGAGACGGTCGCGTTCCGAGACGAGGTGCGTGACTTCCTGGCTGCCAACGTCGCGGCCCAGCGGCTGCCGTCGATGGACACGCCCGAGGGATTCGCTGCGCACCGGGACTGGGAGCACACCCTGGCCGACGCGCGGCTGTCAGTCGTCTCGTGGCCGGCCGAGCTCGGGGGCCGCGACGCGTCGCTGCTGCAGTGGGTGATCTTCGAGGAGGAGTACTTCGCCGCGGGCGCGCCACTGCGCGTCAGCCAGAACGGGATCTTCCTGCTTGCGCCGACGCTGTTCGCGCACGGCACGGCCGAGCAGCAGGCCCGGCTGCTGCCGCCGATGGCCCGGGCCGACGAGATCTGGGCGCAGGCGTGGTCCGAACCCGAGGCCGGCAGTGACCTGGCCAGCTTGCGCAGCCGAGCGGTGCGCGCTGACGGGGGCTGGCTGCTGTCCGGACAGAAGACCTGGAGCACCCGGGCGACCTATGCCGACCGCGGCTTCGGCCTGTTCCGCTCGGACCGGCAGGCCGAGCGACACCACGGGCTCACCTACTTCATGTTCGACCTGCGCGCCGACGGCGTCACCGTGCGCGGCATCCCGCAGCTCGATGGCGAGCCGGGCTTCGCCGAGATCTTCCTTGACGACGTGTTCGTTCCGGACGACGACGTGCTGGGCGCGGTCGGCGACGGCTGGCGGGTGGCGATGCGCACGGCCAGCAACGAGCGCGGGCTGTCGCTGCGCAGCCCGGGCCGGTTCCTCGCCGCCGCGGACCGCCTGGTGGACCTGTGGCGGTCGGTGGGCGATCCCCCGGATTCCGCATTGTCGAATCGGGTTGTCGACGCGTGGATCGGCGCGCGGGCCTACCAACTGCACACGTTCGGCACGGTCACCCGGCTGGCCGGCGGCGGCGAGCTCGGGGCCGAGTCCAGCCTGGGCAAGCTCTTCTGGTCCCAGCTCGATGTCGCCCTGCACGAGACCGCGCTGGACCTGCTCGGCCCGCACGGCGAGCTGGCCGACGACTGGACGGCCGGTTACCTGTTCGCGCTGGGTGGACCGATCTACGCCGGCACCAACGAGATCCAGCGCAACGTCGTCGCCGAGCGCCTGCTCGGCCTGCCCCGGGGTGCGCGATGAGGTTCGCGCCGACCACCGAGCAGTGCGACTTCGCCGCCAGCCTGCGGGAGTTGTTGGCCGCTGCGGACGTGCCGTCGGTAGCGCGAGCCTGGTCGGCCGGTGACTATGCGCCCGGACGCAAGGTCTGGCGACGGCTCGCTGACGCCGGCGTCACCGCCCTGGGCACGCGCGAGGAGTACGGCGGCCTCGACGCGCACCCAGTGGACCTCGTCCTCGCCTTCGAGGAGTTGGGCCGCTCGGCCATGCCCGGCCCGTTCGTCGAGTCGGTCGCAGTGCTGCCCGCGTTGCTTGCCGGCACGTCCGCTGCCGACCAGCTCACTGGGATGGCTGCCGGCGACGTCATCGCGACCGTTGCCATGCCGCCGCACGTGCCGTTCGCGCTGGACGCCGCCGCCGCGGACCTCGTCCTCGCCGTCGACGGCGCCACCATGCGAGCAGCGACGATCACCGGCGAACGAGGGTCGATGGATGCCACCCGGCGTCTGGCCAAGGTGACGGCCGGCGACGTGATCGCCGACTCCGTGGATGTCGCGAGGGCGTTCGAGTTCGGGGCGCTCGCCACCGCGGCGCAGATCCTCGGCGCCGGCACCGCGCTGCTCGA
>JAOPWD010000517.1 GCA_025965875.1 Pseudonocardiales bacterium | reverse complement strand
GCGGTCGTCGCTGCTGCTCGAGACGGTACGTGCATTGACGAACCCGATGATCTTCCCGCAATGCGTCGTCGTCGTCTTGACGAACGCTTCGAGGCTGAACGTACCGGGAGCCGCGACCGTGCTCGTGGTGCCGGCGGTGGCGGTGCTCGCGCCGTTGAAGGTCGACGCCTGGTCGAGGTCACCGGTCACCGCACCGGCAGCACCGTGCCCGACGCCGGTTCCCTCGATGAGGTCGTTGGTGCTCGAAGCATCGGTACCTGTAGTGCCGGATGGCTCACCCAGACGCCAGTAATTGCTGGCTCCGTCGTTGAGCACCTGCTGGAAGTACGGGCTCGGGTCGGTGGTCGGCGTGGTGACGCTGACGTTGTCACCGACGGCGGCGTTCTGTTTGGGATCGAAGGCATAGATCTTGTAGGTGTATGTGGTGCCTGGTGACAGTCCGGAGTCGAGGAAGGTGAGCGTCGGCCGGTTCCAGAACTGCGAGGTGGCACTCGTCGTGAAGACAGGCGTGGCCAAAGCGTTGTTGCGCACCACCTTGTAAGTCAGGTTCTGGTTGTCGCGGTCCCAGTTCGCCTGCCAGGTGATCCGGGCCGTGCGCGACGAGGTCGCCTTCACCGACGGCACGAAGCTCGCCGCGTTGAGGCGCGGGCCCTGCTTGCTGGGTGCGGTCGGCGCGACCGCGAAGCGGACGAGGCCCTGCTGGCCGCCGTTGAAGTTGACGCTGGTGAATTCGCCGCCCATCACCAAGTACTTGCCATTGCCCGTCACCTGCCAGGCAGCCTGGCCCTGACCGGTGAACGTACCGGGAGTGAGGTCGGGGTACCAGTTGTACTGCGACGGGGCGGGCTTGCCGAACCAGTCGAAGTAGCCCTGAGTGTCGTGGGCGATAGTGCCGACAGCATCGCTGGTCCAGGCCAGGCCGCGGTGCATGGTCCACGGAGTGGTCTGCGGGAAGCTGCCGACGTTGCTGCACAGGTGCGAGTGGCTGACGGAGTAGACGACACCGTTCATGCCGAAGGCGGAATAGGTGTCGCCGTGGCAGTCCTCGATCCACTTGATCGTGCCGGTATTCGGGTCGGCGGAGAACGTGCCTTCGAGGTTGCCGCCCGAGCCGAAGACGTAGCCGGTGCCATAGATGTTGGTGCCGTCCGTGCTCAGGCTCTCGATGGCAGCGTTGGGGCCCGCGTCTCGCACGGTCTGGTTGGCCGCCCACGGCTTGACCAGTCCGGTGTTCGCATCGAGGCCGACCAGGCCGTAATTAGCCTGACCTCCGACATTCTGGAATGCGCCACCGGCGATGATCATGCTGCCGTCCGGGGTCATGACCAATGCGTTGACGGTGAAGTCGGCATTCGGGTTCCACGTTGTCATCGCACCAGTGGCGACGTTGAAGGCGGCCAGCCGGTTGCGGGCGATGCCGTTGGCTGCAGTGAACACACCGCCGGCGTAGACGGTGCTGTTGGTCGCGACGATCGCGTTGACCGTCGTCGACATGGCCGGCTTGAGGTTGGCGATCAACGCACCAGTCGCGAGGTCGAACGCCGCGAGCCTGGAGCGAGCTTGGCCGTTGACGGAGGTGAACGACCCGCCGATGTAGAGACGCTTGCCGTCCGGGGACGCCACGACCGACCGCACTTGGCCGTTGATCGTCGGCGCGAAGTCCGTCTTGAGCACGCCGGTGGTGAGGTCGTAGGCGAGCAGGTCCGAACGAGGCGTGAGGCTGGTGCCGGCCGCGGCGCCGGCCGGCCGCGCGTTGGCGAAGTTCCCACCGGCGTAGACCGTGTTGCCGACGATTGCCTGCGACCAGACGACGCCGTCGATCTGGACGGTGGGCAGCGCGTCGGCGGTTACGTTGTTCGCAGTCGGTTCGATTACCGGCGGCACACCCGGCAGGAGCGCTGCGGAGTGCGATGCGGTTGCCAGTCCGACCGCGAGGAGCCCGGCGGCTACGAGGGATACCACCGCGCCCATCGAGGTGAGACGTCGAGTTTGAAGTGACCTAGTGCGCATTGAGTTCTCCTGCGTCACGGCGCATCGCCACCACGGTTACGAGGGGCGCATCGTTGGCGAAGCTGGCTCTGTGGGTTGCTGGGGCTGTCGTTCCCACGTCACCGGGGATGGTCACCGATGACGCCCACGCGTGCGTCGAACCGTGAGCTATTTGCAGCACGCTCGTTTCCCCCGAGTTCGCCCCCGAATCATCGTCGGACGTACCGCCCCCACGATGCTCGCCCGAAGCGTACGCGACGATTCGGGATGGCGTTAGCTGAATGTTCAATCCTGTCTTTGATCGCGGAACAATTCGGAATACCGACCCCAAACTGGGTCGGCTCGTCGGCGTGATCGGTTTAGCTCGATACGGCGCAATGTTCACGGGGAGTCAGCCCCGTAGCCACTCTTACGACAGAGAAAGAAGTAGCCGGGCGGGCTCTTCGACTCGCGGTCGAACAGTCCGTCCAAACCCATGGCCGCCCAGGTGATCAACGTCCACGGAGTGAGCACGACGGTGGCGAGCATCCACAGAAACTTCTTACGGATTCCGTGGGCGCGCCAGTCCTTCGGCTCCCCGACAATCCCGTTGAGGATGAGCGTGCGCACTAGTCCGGTGGCCGCGACGAAGGTGCCGCCGCGCTGGCGCATGTCGGCCAGTTCAAGCCCGTGCTGTTCCAAAAGCGAGCTAAAGCCAAGTGGCGTGAATCGGAAATAGTCCCGGAAATCGTGCACCCCGAACATGAATGGGACGGTGAGAATAGCTAGCCCGTCCACCCGCAGTACCCGCGCTACTTCGCCCAGCATTCGTTCCGGCCGCGGCATGTGCTCGAGAACCTCGAGAGCGAGCACCGCGTCGACGCTCGCATCGGCCATCGGGAGCGCTGTGGCGTCGAGCACCACATTCGTATTGTTCGTCGGGGCGATGTCACCGCTCACGTAGTGCGCGCCTGGTACCTCATGCTCGATGACCGTCTGCAGGAACGACGTTCCCCCGCCGACCTCGAGCACTCGGCCGCCGGGTGCACATTGGCGGATCCACACGCGAACCGCCTTTCGCATCCGCAGCCGCTCCGGCTCGATGAACAAGCGCCAGTGGCGATAGCCCGTGAGCGCAGCTGAGACAACGCCGGACGGAGCCGGCGCCATGCGTGTGGTCATCTGCCGGCCGTATCAAGTGCCTGCATGTCGCGGAACCATTTCACCGAAGCGAGCGCGAGGAAGACGACGTGAGCGCCGAACAGAACCGCGTAGCCGATGAGGAAGCCGTCCTGCCAGCCCCACAGCAGGAAGATCGCGCAGACGACTCCGAAGTCGGTGGCGACCATGGCCAGCGATCGAAGACCTGAGGGGTCACTCGGTACCGGGGTCGGCACGCCGGTCGTTGCCGCCTTCACGCGCCGCAGCTGGTCGTTGAGCGTCATGCCGAAGAACAGGACGGCAGTGACGGCGCAGAAGGCGATCGGGATGAGCAGGTAGCCCTCCGACGGCACCCGACCGAACCGGTACCACCCGATGAGGACGGCGAGATGCATCGAAGAGATCTTGGCGGCGTCGACCATGTGGTCCAGCCACTCGCCCGACATGGACGACGTGCCGCGCAGCCGCGCCAGCTGCCCGTCAGCGGAGTCCAGGGCGTAACCCAGCAGGAGCGCGACGGTGACCAGCACGCCCGTCAGGGCAGCCGGCTGCACGGTCGCGAGCAGGGCGATGCCCGCGGCACTGCACAGCGCCGACAGCGCCGTGACCTGGTTGGGGGTCATGCCGGCGCGGTAGGCCGCCGCGGCCAGGTAGCGCCCCAACCTGCGGTTGGCGTAGCGGGAATAGGCCGGGGCGCCGTGCGCCGTCTTCTGCGCCGAGGAGAGTCGGCGGACGACAGCTCGGTAGCCCGCGGTCTTGGTCGCAAGCGGGGCGGCCGACGGCGCCTGTTGAACGGTGTCAGCCATCTAGATCGACACCGAAGTCGGCGAGGGCAGCGGCGCGGCCGGTGCAGCCTCGGCGCGGTGGTGTACGCGGATACCGGTACGCCGGCCGGACGGGCGTAGCCGGCGGGCCCGGGCGCCGGCAGTCACCAGCTCGACGCACAGCTCCTCGTACCGGGCCGCGACATCGTCCCAGTCATAGCGATACGCCGCACGCTGGCCCTCGATGCCGCGCTGCCGCGTGACCTCGGGATACGCCTCGGCCAGCTCGAGCTCGGCTGCGACGTCGGAGGCGGTCGCGAAGTATCGGCCGGTGCCTTCCAGTACCTCGCGATTGAAGTTGACGTCGAACGCGATCGTGGGTGCACCGGCCCCGATGGCGCGCAGCAGGGACGGGTTGGTGCCGCCCACCGAGTGTCCGTGCAGGTAGGTCGCGGAGTACGCATACAGCTGGTCGAGCAGGTGCTGATCCCAGACGGCACCGAGGAAGCGCACCCGCTCGTCGGCCAGCGAGTGGATCCGCGCGGTGTAGTGGTCGGCATAAGGTGCCGACCCGACCACGACGAGCGGCTTCTTCGCGCCGCTACGGCGGTAGCCGTCAACGATGACGTCGACGTGGTTCTCGGGCTCGAAGCGCGCCACGACCAGGTGGTAAGCGCCCGGCTCGACGCCCAGGTCGGCGAGCCCGTCGCTGCGCTCGTCGGTGAGAATCGGCGCGCCGTACGCGATCAAGGCTGTCTTGGCCCGGAACTCTGCGATGTAGTAGTCGGCGATGCCCTGGGCGTCAGCGATGAGCGCGTCGGACCAGCGCACGGCCAGCGACTCGGCCAGTCGGTAGTACTTGCGCCCGGCCCCTTGCCATTTCGTCCGCTTCCACTCCAGCCCGTCGACGTGCGTCGCCACGGGTACGCCCTTGGCACGCAGCAGCGGCAGGAACGGCGCGTTGGCCGAATTGAACACGATGGCGGCATCGACGGGGTGCCCCATGACATGTGCCACCGAGAGCGCGGTGTGGCTGAGCGTCTCGAACGACTTCTTGCGCACGGCAGGCAGGTGGACGAGTTGCATGCCCTCGTGGCTGGCCGGCGGCGGCTCGGCGTCGGAGCCGTCGACGTCGCGGCAATAGACCACGACGTCGTGGCCAGCTTTGACCAATCGGCGGCCGACCTCCTCGACGCAGGTCTCGAAGCCGCCGTAGCGAGCCGGAACGCCCCGCGTCCCGATCAGCGCTATTTGCATCTGGATTCCCCCGAATCCCCAGAAAATGGAACTTGCTAGTACGCGCCGTGGGCTCGCATCACGGCGCGTGCTGTCTTCCACAGGACGACGATGTCGAGCACCAACGACCAGTTCTCGACGTAGTGCAGGTCCAGCCGCACCGACTCCTCCCAGGACAGGTCGCTGCGCCCGCTGACCTGCCACAGCCCGGTCATTCCAGGCTTGACCAGCAGCCGCCGGCGCGTGTCATTGCCGTAGTGCATGACCTCGTTCGGCAGTGGCGGGCGCGGCCCGACCAGCGACATCGATCCACAGACGACGTTGATCAGCTGCGGAAGTTCGTCGAGTGACCAGCGCCGCAGTGTCCGGCCGACGCGGGTCACTCGCGGGTCTTCGCGGATCTTGAAGAGCAGGCCGTCGGCAGCATCGTTCTGGCTGAGCAGTTCCGAGACCCGGCGCTCCGCGCCGACGTACATGGACCGGAACTTGAGCATCGTGAACTGCTTGCCGTTCTTGCCTACCCGGGTCTGGCAGAACAGTGCCGGCCCAGTACTGGTGATCCGGACGATCACCGCGATGGCGAGCAGCACCGGGGCCAGGAGCACCAGCGCGGCGCCGGCGACGATGCGGTCGAAGCCGCCCTTGAGCACGTGCCGGACCCCGGCGAAGTCGGGCTCGT
>JAOPWD010000484.1 GCA_025965875.1 Pseudonocardiales bacterium | reverse complement strand
AAGACGAATACGGGCGGGAGTAGGTTCACCCGGAACGTCAGCCTCGCGGATCGGGACGTCGAGCGTGTGGGCGCCGCGCCGGGCCTTCGTCGCCAGATAGCACGCGTTGGCCGCGGACAGATGCATGTGCGTCGGCACCCGCGCGGTCACGGTCACCCCGAGCCCGGCGAGCTGCGCGGCCTTGTCCGGGTTGTTGCTCAGCAGTGCCACCCGGGTAACTCCCAGCGCCAACAGCATTTGCGCCGCGACGGTGTAATCGCGCTCGTCCTCGGCGTACCCGAGCATGAGGTTGGCCTCGTAGGTGTCCAGTCCCGCGTCCTGCAGCGCGTAGGCGTCGAGCTTGGCGTACAGGCCGATGCCGCGGCCCTCTTGCCGCAGGTACAGCAGGTATCCACCGGCGTCGGCGATGCGCTCGACGGCCTCGCGCATCTGCGGGCCGCAGTCGCATCGCTGACTGCCGAAGACGTCGCCGGTCAGGCACTCGCTGTGCGGCCGGACGAGTGGCGCCGGGTCATCGGGCGCGTCCGGGCGGACCGCGCCGGAGCGGTCGCCGAGACCGAACGCGAGATGCTCCCGTCCGTCGACCAGCCCATCGAAGCTGAACACGCGCGCAGTGGTCGCGTATCCGTCAGCAAACCGCATGGGCACCGTCACCTGGGTGCGGATCGCCGCGGGGGGCATGGTCATCGGAGCTCCGTGGTCAGTCCGCGCAGAACCGCGACGAAAGCGCATACCGCAGCAGCACCACGTCACCGATCTGGCGAACCCCCGCGAGCGTCGCGCGCCGATCCGGGTTCCAGGGGAACCGGCCGTCGTTGACGAAGCGGCAGGCCCGGGAGTCCCCGACGAAGAACGGTGCGACGACCAGGTGCAGCTCGTCGGCCAGGTCGCAGGTCAGGAACTGCGTGTGTACCGTGCCGCCGCCTTCGACCATCAGCCGCTGCACACCCCGCGCGGCGAGGTCCTCGCTGAGCCGGCGCATGTCCACGGGTTCGCCGCCGTCGATCACGGTTGCGACCGGCCCGAGCCGGGAGTGGGCGTCGGCCACCGTCGCGCTCGCGCAGTAGACCAACTTCTCGCTTTCCCCGGTGGTGAAGAAATTCGCGCACGGGTCGAGCTCGGCCCGCCCCGTCACGGTCACCTTGATCGGCGACGGCGCAAGCCCATCGGCGACCCGCCTGTCCCGCCGTTCCTGCGAGCGCACGCACAACCGCGGGTTGTCGTTTCGGATGGTCGTCGCGCCCACCAGGATGGCGTCACACTCCGCGCGCACGGCGTCCACGCGGTCGAAGTCGGCGTCGTTCGAGAGCGCGAGGCGCTGCTCGGTCCCGTTGCCGAGGTAGCCGTCGATCGACATGCCGCAGCTCAGCAGGGTGTACGGACGGTCAGCCACGCGCGGCGCCTTCCAATTTGATGACCCGCGGCCGGGGTGGGTTCACCCGGCCCGCACGCGGGTTACGTCGATCAAACCACGCAACTGCGAGAACGGCAGCCCCCGGCAGGCTGGCGACAAACACCATCACGCCGTACACCACTGCGGTCGCGACACCCTGCCCAGCGCCGAGCCCGGCCGCGCCGAATGCCCACGCAGCCGCACCCTCGCGGGGACCCCATCCGCCGATGTTCGTCGGCACCGACATGGCCAGCAGCACGAGCAGCGCGAGCGGCAGCAGCCGGACCGTCGACACGGTGGCGCCGGCGGTGCGTGCAGCGATCACGAACGTCGCCGTGTGGCCGACCACGACCAGGGCGGAGGCGAGCACGATCCCGGGCCACGCCCGCCTGGCGAGCAGTCCGTCGCGGATGTCGGTGCCCGCCGCGCGCAAGGTCCGCGCCCAGCGCGACGGCCCAGCGTGCGGCAGAGCTCGGCCCAGAAGAACAACGCCGAGTGCGACGAGCACAACCGCTGCCGTGACGACCGGCATGGCCGAGCGCACCGGCGACGGCAGCAGGAACAGCACGATCACCGTCAGCACGCCTTGCACGACCTGACCGGCACAACGTTCCCAGGCGACGGCGCGGAGTCCTCGGACTACATCGCCCGCGTCGCGGCCGTGGCTCACCGCGCGGTGCACGTCGCCGAGTACGCCGCCGGGCAGGGTCGTGTTGAGGAACTGCGACCGGTAGTACGCGGCGACCGCGGCGGGCAGTGATATAGCGACGCCCAGACCGCGGGCGACGAGACTCCATCGCCAAGCGCAGCACACGGTGGTCAGCACGGTGATGCCGGCGGCCGCCGCGAGAGCGCCCCCGTCCACCCTGCCGATGCCGTCGAGGAACGGAGCGGTGCCCAGATGCCAGACCAGCACGGCCAGGATCGCGGCGCCGCCCACAAGGCGGACGCACGTCCGTAACGTCGGGCTCATCGCGCCATCCGCCGTCCTCGAGAGGGCTCTGCAGGCCGCCGCAGTAGCTGGCCCCTTTGTCGTTCGTGTCTTACCCGGATACGCGGGTTATGTTGCGCCGGTTCATTGCCGCCGCCAGGACGCGCGAGATCTGGAGCGAGGTCTGCGACCAGGCCGAGAGGGTCCCGCGGCGTTCTCCGGCCGCGCTCAGGAGCCGCTGCCGTAGCTCGGGGTCGCTGAGCCAGCTTCGCAACGCCGCGGCGAAGGCCACCGCGTCGCCCGGCGGCACCAACAAGCCGGGTCGGCTCCCGTCGGCGGCCCGGCCCAGGGCCTCGGGCAGCCCGCCGACGGCGGTCGCCACGACCGGGAGCCCGTGCGCCAGCGCCTCGGTGACGACCATGCCGTAGGTCTCGGCGCGCGAGGCTAGTACGAGTACGTCCGCGACGGCGTACGCGGCCTGGAGTTCGGCACCCGCTCGCGGGCCGGTGAAAAGCACGCGGTCACCGATGCGGCCGTCGCGGGCCTGGCGGGCCAAGTGCTCGACGAAGTCCGGTTCGCGGCTCAAGGTGCCCACGCACACGCAACGCCACGGCAGATCCGTAATCGTCGCCAGCGCGGCGAGCAACATGTCGTGTCCCTTGTTGGCAATCACCGCCCCGATGCACA
>JAOPWD010000428.1 GCA_025965875.1 Pseudonocardiales bacterium | reverse complement strand
TGGTCTGGACCTTCGGCCTGATGTCGCTGTTCGTCGTCGGCGCGATGTCGAACTAGCTGAACTTGGCGGCGAAGGTCTTCGCGATCAGCTGATAACCGGCCGCATTCGCATGGACGTCGTGCAGGTCGCACAGGAAGGTCAGCCGGCAGATCGTCGCGACATTGGCCGGCGCGGTGCCGAAGCCGGGCACGTTGATCGGCTGGCGGTTCGGTGTCTGGAACGCAGTGAACACATCGGCAACCGTGAACCCGTAGTGCTTGTACTCGGCTGTCTCGGCGGCGTTGATGCCGCTGAGCAGGACGACCGAGGCCGCCGCCATGGCCTGCCCCTGGCCGCCGGTGAGCCAGTACGCCAGGAACGAGTCGTAGTAGGTCATCCCCGCCGACTGTGGCAGCCCACCGTCGGCGGCCTTGAGCCGAGACAGGATCGTGTTCAGGTTCCGGGCAATCGTGCCGGCGCCCGCGGCCAGACAGGCCTTGTCGAACGTGCCACCCGGCGCGCAGCCATTGACGTCGTTCGCGCCGATGTCGAGCGTCAGGTACTCGACGTCGGCCCGGTGCGCGGCGAGGAACTGCCCAGCGGCGGCGAGCTGGGAGCCAGCCGGGTACGCGCACCTACCACCGTTGATCATCGTCGCGGTCGTCTCGCCACTGCAGCCGAGCTTGACCAGTTGCAGCGAAGGGTCCTTGGCGTGCAGCGTGGCGTAGAGGTAGTCGACGTATCCCTGGTCGGTGTCGCCCTGGCCAGGCAGATAGCCCCGCGACAGCGAGTCACCGAGAGCGACGTAGTAGTGGGTCGGCGCAACGGCGGAACCTGCCGGTATGTGCAGCCCGACGACCATGCTGATCGCGACTACGCCGGCGAGCATGAGACGGGGGAAGCGCATCGGTTGGATCCTAATCCGAGGCCGACCGGCGGGTGGCACTAGTGTCGCGATCGTGTCGTTGGTCGTAGCCGTCCCGTTCGGTGTCGCGGCGGCGATCGCCTATGGCGCGGCGACCGCCGTGCAGCACCAGTCGGCGCACACCGGGACCGGCCAGGCCGACGCCCGCAAGCTGGTGCGGCTGCTGCGCGACCCGCGCTGGCTGCTCTCGATCGGTGGCGACGTGATCGGCCTGGTGTTCCAGGTGATGGCCCTCGCCACCGGGCCGGTCGTGCTCATTCAGCCGCTGCTCGTGCTCACCCTGCCGGTGTCTTTGTTCGTCGGCTATCTGCTCGGTGGCCCCACGCCCCGGCGCGGTGACTACCTCGCCTGCCTGTCGATCATCGGTGGGCTGGCCGTCTTCTTCGTCCTGCTCGGCACCCCCGGAAACGGGCGGGATCCGCAGCCGCGCTCGATCGTCCTGACTGTGGTCGTTGTGCTGCTGGTCGGATTGGTGCTGTGCGCCCTCGTCAGCAGGCAGGGGCCGACATTGCGGGCCGGCGTGTATGGCGGCGTCGCGGGCGCCTGGTTCGGGACGGTGGGGGTGCTGCTCAACGGTGCGGCTAAGCAGTTCACCGACCACGGGCTGCATGGTTTGTTGCAGCCGGCCGGGCTGGTGCCGCTGCTGGGCGTGGCGGTGATCGGCGTCCTCGGCATGACGCTCACCCAGATCTCGTTCCAGGTGGGCGCGCTGGCCGCGAGCTTCCCCGCCAACAAGTCGGTCGACCCCGTGGCCGCGGTGATCCTCGGCGCCGTGCTGCTGCACGAACATGTCCCGGCCGGCGGGACCCACATCGTCGCCTACCTGCTCTGCCTGGCCGCGATCGTCGCTGGCGCCGTCCGGCTGGCCGCTCGAGCGGTTGTGGCGTCGGAGGAGAATGCAGCCGCCGAGCGCGAACTGCACTAGCTGGCGAGCGGCGGACTCCGGGTCGGGCAGAATGGCGGCTGATGAGAAACCCGAGCGACGCGTGCGGAGCGAGCAGTCAGCACAGGCGGCGGCGTGATGCGTAGAGCCACGCTGACCAAGGCGCCGCGTGAGGTTGCGGCGATGTTCGACGGCGTGGCGCGGCGGTACGACGTCACCAACACTGTCCTGTCGATGGGTCAGGACCGGCGCTGGCGCCGGCGCACCCGACAGTGCCTCGAACTCGAGACGGGCCAGCTGGTACTCGATCTGG
Organism: Pseudonocardiales bacterium; assembly: GCA_025965875.1. Classification (GTDB taxonomy): domain Bacteria; phylum Actinomycetota; class Actinomycetes; order Mycobacteriales; family Jatrophihabitantaceae; genus QHCC01. The sequence continues at coordinate 9,570 of JAOPWD010000428.1, read as the reverse complement.
CCGCAGGCACGGGGGTGTCGACGGCCGAGCTGTGCCGTTCGGGCGCCCAGGCGATCGCGTGCGACTTCTCGTTGGGCATGCTGCGAGCCGGCCGCGCGAACAAGCGACGCCGGCGGGTGCCGTTCGTCGCGGGTGACGCGCTGCACCTGCCGTTTGCCGACGCCGCGTTCGACGCGGCGACGATCTCCTTCGGCCTGCGCAACGTCGCCGACGTGCCGAAGGCGCTGGGCGAGCTGGCCCGGGTCGTACGCCCCGGCGGCCGGCTGGTCATCTGCGAATTCAGCCGTCCGGTCTGGCCGCCGTTCCGGTTCGTTTACCTCAAGTACCTGATGCGCGCACTGCCGTGGATCGCCCGGCGGGTCGCGTCCAATCCCGAGGCCTACGTCTATCTCGCCGAGTCGATCCGGGTCTGGCCGCCGCAGGAGGATCTGGCCCGGCTGATCGCCGACGCCGGCTGGACCGATGTGCGCTACCGCAATCTCAGTGGCGGCATCGTCGCGCTGCACCTCGCCGAGCGCGAGGCGGGTTAGAGCACGGTTCACTTCGGGTATGCGCAAGCTGGCTGGCCGTGGGCGGAGTGGCCGCTCAGGCGATCCCGACGAAATGATCCTGACTGAATCGAGGGGACACTGATGAGCATGGACGACGACGACATGACGACCCCCGCCGACCCGGACGGCGGCGCGGACGCAGGCGCGGACGCGGGCGCGGACTCGGACGCCGGTGCCGGTGATGCAGGCGCTGACGGCGGCGCGGACGGCGGTGCGGGTGACGCAGGAGCTGACGGCGGTTCCGACAAGGGCGGCGACGGCGGCGCCGGCGATGGTGGTGCTGACGCCGGCGCGGGCGACGCGGGCGCTGACGGCGGCTCCGACGCCTAAGACATCCGGCGGCGAAGACCTGACGTCGCCAAGTGCTGCGGGCGGCTCAGCGCTCTCGCGCTGTGTCGCCTGCAGTCACGACGTTTTCGCCGCCGAGTACTGGGGTCGGGCACCGTTGCTGACCCGCGCGGCCGAACTGGACGAGAACATCGACGATCTGTTTGATGCGGCTGCCGTCGACGAACTCGTCTCGCGACGCGGCCTACGCACACCGTTCCTGCGGATGGCCAAGGACGGCAACGTCCTGCCGACCGCGAAGTTCACCCGCGGCGGCGGGGCCGGCGCGAGCATCGGCGACCAGGCGGCCGACGACCGGGTGCTGGCGATGATCGCCGACGGCGCGACGCTGGTGCTGCAGGCGTTGCATCGCAACTGGCCGCCACTCATGACGTTCGCCGCGCAGTTGGCCGACGAGCTCGGTCACCCCGCGCAGATCAACGCCTACATCACCCCGTCGCAGAACCAGGGCTTCGCACCGCACTACGACGTCCACGACGTGTTCGTCCTCCAGGTGGCCGGGCGCAAGCACTGGACGATGCACAGCCCGGTCGTCACCGACCCGTTGGCCGACCAGCCGTGGGAAAACCGGCGCGCCGAGGTCTGCGCCCGGGCGCAAGAGCCGCCCCTCATCGACACCGTGCTTGCCCCCGGCGACGCCCTGTACCTGCCCCGCGGCACGATCCACGCGGCCCAGGCGCTGGGCGAGACGTCCATCCATCTCACCGTCGGGGTGCACCCGGTCACCCGCTACCAACTGGTGCGGCACCTGCTCGAGTCCGCCCAGGCCGATCCCGAACTGCGCACGTCGCTGCCGGTCGGGACCGACCTGGCCGACCCCGATGTGCTCGCCCCGTCCCTCGCGGCGACGATCGAAGCGCTGCGCCGCTACCTGGACTCCGCTCCGGCCGACGAGATCGCGCGCCGCGTCGGGACCTCGCTGATGCGGCTCACTCGCCCGGAGCCGCTGGCGCCGCTGGCGCAGCTGGCTGCCGCCGACGCGCTGGACGAGCGCACCCCGCTGCGCCTGCGCACCGGGCTGCGGCTGCGCGTCGAGCGCGACGACACCCACGTGCGAATCGTCCTGCTCGACCGCACGGTCGAGTTGCCGCTGAATGCGGATCCCGCGATCAAGACCGTGTTGGCGGGGGCAGCTTTCGCGCCCGCGGACCTGCCCGGCCTCGACGCGGCCGAGCAGCTGACGGTCGCCACCCGGCTGCTGCGCGAAGGCGTGCTCGTGCCCGCGTGACAGGCTGGTGGGTGTGACGCACGCGCACCATCCGCATCCGCGGGAGACGCTGGAGCGGTGCTCAGTCCGGGCGCAATTGCGGGGCGATCCCATGCTCGGTACGGCCTTTCCGGCGGCGCGTCTGCTGCTCGTCGAGCAGCCCGGGCCGTGGGGCCGAGCCGGACTGCGCGAGTCGAAATTCGACCCGGCCACGGCGTTGGCGCTCGAGCGGCACGCCAACTCCGCGGGCGTTCGCGTCCAGGCCATCCGCCGGCCGGGACGCTCGCCGAAGGCGGTGCTGCGCAGCTGGGCGTTCGCCGACTGCCGCGACGGCCACGAGTCGCTGCGCTGGGGCCAGTTCGACGCCGACGCCGAACTGCTCGAGCTGCCGCTGGACGGCACGGTGGGCACCCTCGACCACGAACCGCTGTACCTGGTCTGTGCACACAGCAAGCACGACACCTGCTGCGCCTTGCGCGGGCGTCCGTTGGCCGAGGCGATGCACCAGGCGCGGGCGGGCCGGGTGTGGGAGTGCAGTCACCTTGGCGGGGACCGGTTCGCGGCCAACGTTCTGGTGCTACCGGCCGGGCTGCTCTACGGGCGGGTCCTGCCGTTCGCGGTCCAGGAGTTCGTGGCGGCGGCCGAGGCCGACGAGGTCGTCGGCGGGCTGCTGCGCGGGCGCGTCGGGCTGCCGCCCGTGGCCCAGGCCGCCCTGGGCTTCGCCTACGAGCACCTTGCCCTGCGAAAGCGCACTGCGCTGCACGTCGTATCGGTGTCGCTCTCCGAGAACGGGCTGGCCTCGGTGCGCCTCGACGGCCCACACGGCCTGGTCGACGTCACCGTCCGCATCGAGAAGGTGGCCGCCGACGGCCTGACCTGCGCCAACCCTCGGCCCAACCAGTACCTGGCCTACCGCCCCGTCGGCGTCGTCCCGGTCGAGGCCTGACTGCGTTCCAAGCGCTTGCGCGACTCCACGATCTCCGCCTCGGCTTCGACCCGGCCCACCCAGGACGCGCCCTCGACGCTCTTGCCCGGCTCCAACTCCTTGTAGACCTCGAAGAAGTGCTGGATCTCCAGGCGGTCGAACTCGGGGACGTGATGGATGTCGCGCAGGTGCTCAAGGCGGGGATCAGTCGACGGGACGCACAGCACCTTGTCGTCGCCGCCCTTCTCGTCGGTCATCCGGAACATTCCGATCGCGCGGCAGCGAACGAGCACGCCGGGGAACAGTGGGTCGCCCTGCAGGATCACCAGGGCATCGAGGGCGTCACCGTCCTCGCCCAGGGTCGCCTCGATGTAGCCGTAGTCGGCCGGGTATTGGGTGGACGTGAACAGCGTGCGGTCCAGCCGCATGCGTCCGCTCTGATAGTCCATCTCGTACTTGTTGCGGCTGCCCTTGGGAATCTCGATCAGGACGTCGAACTCCACGGTGGTCTGCTCCCTATGTGTCGCGTCGATCGGCGGGCGGCCGCATGGCGCTACGCCCACACTGTGTCGTTAGTGTGACCCATCGTGAGCTCGCAGCGTCGTCGACGTCCCAGCGGGCTCCTGCTCCTCGGAGTCGTTGCCGTGCTGATCCTGGCCGCGGCTGCGGGTACCGGCGGCTACCTCGTCACCGACCACGTTCGGGCCGACCACGCTGCCACCGTCGCCAGGACAGCGCCGCCCACCCCCTCGGCCCTGGCCTCGGCGACGGCCGCGCCGGCCATCGCGTCCGCGGCCCCCGACGGCCAGGCGCCGCGTGCGGCCGCTGTCGCCGCCGCACTGGCCCAGGCTGTCGCGGGCCCGGCGCTGGGCGGCCGACTGCTCGCCCAGGTCGTCGACGCCACGTCCGGAGTCGCGCTGTACAACCACCTCGGCCCGACGCCCGCTGCACCGGCGTCGACGGGCAAGCTGCTCACCGCGGCAGCACTGCTCGCCGTCCGGGCGCCCACGGACCGCTTGACTACCAACGTCGTCGCCGGCGCCGCCGGAACCGTCGTTCTCGTGGGCGGGGGCGACCCCACCCTCACTGGAGCTCCGACCGGCCAGCCCGGGGCGTACGCGGGAGCGGCGCGCATCAGCGACCTGGCCACGCAGGTGCGCCGGGCGCTGGCCGCTTCCCACCAGACCGTGCAGCGCATCGTCGTCGACAACTCGTTGTTTGCCGGGCCGACGGTCTCGCCCGACTGGGCCGCCGAGGACGTGCCGTCCGACTACGCCGGGGCAATCACCGCGGTCATGGCCGACGGCGGGCGCGCGGCTCCGACTGACGGAATCCGCAGCGCTGAACCGGACCTGGCGGCCGGCGCCGAACTGGCGGCGGCCCTCAAGGTTCCCGGCGCGCAGGTCACGCGGGGCAAGGCGCCCGCCGCGGCCAAGGTGCTCGGCACGGTCAAGTCCGCCACGCTGTCGGACCTCGTCGGGCAGATGCTGCAGGCCTCGGACAACGTCATCGCCGAGGTCCTCGCTCGCCAGGTCGCGGTCGCCACGGCCAAACCGGCCTCGTTCACCGGCGCTGCGGCCGCAATCCGCGCCGCACTGGTCAAGCTGGGTGTCGACCCCGGAGCGGGAATGCGCGACGGCAGTGGGCTGGCAGCTGACGACCGGGTCAGTGCGGCGGCCCTCGCCGGCGTGTTGCGACTGGTGGTCGGCGCGAAGAACCCAGCCCTGCACGCCATCGTCACCGGCCTGCCGGTAGCCGCGTGGAGCGGCACGCTGGCCAACCGCTACCTGCCCGGCTCTACCGGGGCCCGCGGAGCCGGCGTCGTCCGGGCCAAGACAGGAACCCTCACCGCCGTGAGTTCGCTCGCCGGCATCGTCCACGACGCCGACGGCCGGCTGATCACCTTCGCGTTCATCGCCGATCGGGTCCCGCCCGGAGTCGAGGCCACCCGAGCGGCCGAGGCGGCCCTGGACCGGGTCGCGGCGATCCTCGCCGGCTGCGGCTGCCGGTAACCATGCCGCAGACGTGTTTCGTGATCATAAGGTGATCTAGGAAATAGCTTCCGGAGAAGACATTCAAGTAAAAACTCTGTATGGTCCTGATCATCGAGCTGCGCTGCACCTTCGGCGCTGGGCAGGCTTGGTGAATCCGCGCGTTCGAACAGGGAACCGGCCGAGTCGGTGCGCTCGCGGTTTGCTAACGGGGGTAGCGATGAATGTGCGTACGAGCAGACCTAGCCGGCGTCGGCGTCGTCCCTGGCGCTCGACGATGGTAATCATCGCGACGATCGTCGTGATCGTCTCGGTCGTTTCGACGGAGCGGGCTCGGGCCATTGCGGCCGGGACGGCTGACATCGTTGTCCAAGCGGGCGTGGTCATGTGGCTGGGCATAGGCCTGCTGGTCGGCGGTGTCGCCCTGCTCCTGCTGATCGGTCGTCGGCGAGGCACGCGAGGGGACGTACGCTGACACGATGGGTTCGCTCATCGACTGGGACGTCGCCGCACGGGCGGCCAAGCGGTTCAGCCCGTCGCCGCCCACCATCTCGAGGCAGGACGCCGACGACGCCGTCGGTGAGCTCTACCAGGCCACGTCGCTGGCCGCGGGGCACGTGGCCGAGCTGACTCGGCTCACCGAGCCCCCGGTCAGCGCGGCCACCCGGGTCGTGGACCGCGACGCCTGGATCGACGCCAACGTCGGCGGCATGCGTTCGATCATGACACCGCTCGTCGACAAGCTGACCGCCGAGAACGCGGTGGGCCGGGTCGCCGAGGGCATCGGCGGACGCCTGACCGGCATCCAGGTCGGGCTGGTCGTCGGCTTCCTGTCCGGCAAGGTGCTCGGCCAGTTCGAATTCTTCGACCGCCCCGGCGGTCAGTTGCTGCTCGTCGCTCCGAACATGGTGGCCGTCGAGCGGCAGCTCAAGGTCGATCCCACCGACTTCCGGCTGTGGGTCTGCCTGCACGAGGTCACCCACCGAGTGCAGTTCACCGCGGTGCCGTGGCTGCGCCAGCACATGCTCGACGAGGTGGCCGCACTCACCGACGCCGTCGAGACCGACCCGGCCGCCATGCGCCGCAGACTGTCCGGCGCTGTGTCCGAGTTGGTCAAGGTGATCCGCGGCCAGGGCGACGGCTCCGGGGTGATGGCGGTGATCGCCACGCCTGAGCAGCGCGCGATCCTCGACCGGGTCACCGCGTTCATGTCGCTGGTCGAGGGGCACGCCGAGTACGTGATGAACGCGGTCTCGCCCGACGTCATCCCCAGCCAGGAGGCCATCGAGAAGCGGTTCGCGCAGCGCCGCCGCAGGGGCGGCAACCCGCTCGACCGGCTGTTGCGCAAGCTGCTGGGCATGGAGGCCAAGACGCGGCAGTACGTCGACGGCTCGGCGTTTGTGCGCAGCGTGGTCGACCGCGTCGGCGTCGACAACTTCAACGCGATCTGGACCTCGCGCGAGACCCTGCCCACGAAGGCCGAGATCGCCGACCCGCCGCGCTGGATCGCCCGCGTCCACGCCTGATGCAGCCCGATTGTGCAATTCCTGCCTGCCTGACGCGGGTCAAAGTTGCACAATCGGGCTCGGCCGGGCGCTGATGGGTCCGCACCCGGCCGTCGCCGAGATCCGCCGCGCGGTCCGGGCCGCTCTGACCGGTTCCAAGGGCGCCGTCCTGGTCGCCTGCTCCGGGGGCGCGGACTCCCTTGCGCTGGCCGCGGCCACCGCCTTCGAGGCGCCGCGGCACGGCGTGCGCGCCGGACTCGTGACCGTCGATCACGGCCTGCAGCCCGGGTCGGCCGGGCGGGCCGCCGGGGTCGCCGCCGTCGGCTACGAACTGGGCTTCGACCCGGTGACGACCGTGCCGGTCACCGTGGGCAGGGCGGGCGGGCCCGAGGCGGCGGCCCGAGCAGCTCGCTACGGCGCTCTGGACGCGGCGGCAGAAGCGCTCGGTGCCCGGGTGCTGCTCGGGCACACGCTCGACGATCAGGCCGAGACGGTGCTGCTCGGTCTGGGTCGCGGCTCCGGCCCACGCTCGATCGCCGGGATGCGGGCCGCTGACGGGCACTATCTGCGGCCGCTGCTCGGCGTACGCCGGTCGACCACTGTCGCCGCCTGCACCGCGCTGGGCTTGGAGCCATGGGACGACCCGCACAATGCCGATCCCGCGTTCCAGCGGGTGCGGCTGCGCCGCGAGGTGCTGCCCTTGCTCGAGGATGTCCTGCAGGGCGGCGTGGCCGAGGCACTGGCCCGGACCGCTGCACTCCTGCGCGACGACCTCGACGCGCTCGACCGCATTGCCGCCACGAACTCGGCCGAACGTGCGACTTCGGACACATCCGGGCGGGATCGGCAGCTCGATGTCGCCGTCCTCGTCGACCTGCCGCGGGCACTGCGCACCCGGACGCTGCAGACCTGGACTCGCCACCACCGCCTGGGCCCGCTCACCTCGGTTCACCTCGACGCGCTCGATGTGCTGGTCACGGACTGGCACGGGCAGGGGCCGCTGGACCTGCCCGGCGGTCGCGTCGCGCGCGCGTCTGGGAAGCTGGTTGTACAACCCACCCCGTACCGCAATCCGCAGGAGTAGCCCGCGTGTCTGAGCTCGACGCCGACATCGAAGCCGTGGTGGTCTCCGCCGACGAGATCCGCGAGAAGATCTCCGAGCTGGCCAAGGAGATCGACGCCGACTACGCGGACCGCGAGCCCCTGCTCGTGGGCGTGCTCAAGGGTGCCGCCATGTTCATGTCCGACCTGGCCCGCGCCCTCGAGCGCCCGTCGACGATGGAGTTCATGGCGGTCAGCTCCTACGGCAGCGCCACCACGTCGTCCGGTGTCGTGCGGATCCTCAAGGACCTCGACCGCGACATCACCGGCGCGCACGTGCTCATCGTCGAGGACATCATCGACTCCGGGCTGACCCTGTCGTGGTTGCTGAAGAACCTGACCAGCCGGCAGCCGGCCTCGGTCGAGATCGTCACGCTGCTGCGCAAGCCTGACGCCGTCAAGGTCGAAGTTCCGGTCAAATACGTGGGCTTCGATATCCCGAACGAGTTCGTCGTCGGCTATGGCCTCGATTACGCTGAGAGATACCGCGATCTGCCCTATATCGGGCGGCTCGTGCCGTCGGTGTACGGCGGCTGACGTGTACCGTCCATAAGGGAAAACCGACGGTCTGAAGCGGGAGGAACGCGGACGGCCTGCCGTTCGTGGTAAACGATATGAACCGCAAGCGCATTCTTCGATCATGGTGGCTGTGGGCTGCCCTGATTCTGGTCGGCTTCCTCGTCGTGCCGAACCTGCTGTCCAGCGGGAGCCCGTACCACAAGGTGAGCACCTCCGACGCGATCGCCCAGATCACGTCCGGCAACGTCACCAACGCGGTGCAGAAGGACAAGGAGCAGACGCTCCAGCTGACCCTGAAGAAGCCGTTCAAGGGCGACTCCAAGATAAGCACGCAATACCCGGCCGACGCGTCGTCGACGATTTTCAATGACCTCGAGAAGGCGGCCAGCGCGCCCAACAGTTCGCTGGTCTTCAACACCACGGTCACCAAAGACAACTCCTGGGTTTCGCTGCTGGTCAGCCTGCTGCCCATACTGTTGATCGTCGGCGTGCTGTTCTTCGTCATGAGCCAGGTGCAGGGCGGCGGCAACCGGGTCATGAGCTTCGGCCGCAGCAAGGCCAAGCTGGTCAACAAGGACACCCCCAAGACCACGTTCGCCGACGTCGCCGGTGCTGACGAGGCGATTGAGGAACTCGAGGAGATCAAGGAGTTCCTGGCCAACCCCGCCAAGTTCCAGGCGATCGGCGCCAAGATCCCCAAGGGCGTGCTGCTCTACGGCCCGCCCGGAACCGGCAAGACGCTGCTGGCGCGCGCGGTCGCCGGCGAGGCGGGCGTGCCGTTCTACTCGATCTCCGGCTCGGACTTCGTCGAGATGTTCGTCGGTGTCGGCGCCTCCCGCGTGCGTGACCTGTTCGAGCAGGCCAAGTCGAACGCGCCGTCGATCATCTTCGTCGACGAGATCGACGCGGTCGGCCGGCATCGCGGTGCCGGAATGGGCGGTGGCCACGACGAACGTGAGCAGACCCTCAACCAACTGCTCGTCGAGATGGACGGCTTCGACGTCAAGGGCGGCGTCATCCTGATTGCGGCTACCAACCGCCCCGACATCCTCGACCCCGCGCTGCTGCGTCCGGGCCGCTTCGACCGCCAGATCGCGGTGGGACCCCCCGATGTATTGGGGCGCGAGGCCGTCCTGAAGGTGCACGCCAAGGGCAAGCCGTTCGCGCAGGACGTCGATCTGGGCGTGATCGCCCGCCGGACGCCCGGCTTCACCGGCGCCGACCTGGCCAACGTCATCAACGAGGCTGCGCTGCTCACTGCCCGTAACAACGGACGGCTCATCACCACTGAGGCGCTCGAGGAGTCCATCGACCGCGTCATTGCCGGGCCGGAGCGCAAGACCCGCGCCATGAGCGATAAGGAGAAGCGGGTCACCGCCTATCACGAGGCCGGCCACGCGCTCACCGCCTGGGCGATGCCGAA
>JAOPWD010000206.1 GCA_025965875.1 Pseudonocardiales bacterium | reverse complement strand
GTGAGCTCACTGCCCGGGCGAGTCGTCGCGTCCGGAGCCGGCGCCAGCGCCGGGATCGGATGGCGTGTCCCGAACACTGCGAACGCCGCAACCAGCAGCGCCCAGAACCCCAGCAGGGCGCCGACCGATGCCCCTTTTCGGGTGTCCGTCGTGACGATCATCCAGATGGCAAACCCGCCAAGACCAAGCGCCAACACCATCCCAGATCCGCGCAGGACATCCTGCAGGCGGTTGCGGACGGCGGTTTCGCCGTCGGCTGGGCGTGTCATCCGGTCAGCTTAGTCCGCGTCCAATTGCCGTCAGGACACGTGGCTAAGCAGCCTTGCCGCGCTGATCACGGTCCTGGCTGCCGGGGTCGACACCCGCCCGCTCCAGCAACAGCCCCGCGCCGACGAGCAGGACAGAGGCCACCAGCAGGAAGATGCCGACGCGGGTGTCGTTGGCGGCAGAGCGCACCGTGACGGCGTCGGGGATCACCCGGACCAGCAGCCCGGTGGCCGCGCCGACGACGCCCGCGCCCACCAGCGAGGAGGCCTTGCCCAGCGCCACGCACCGGGCGATGACGATCGCTGCCATCGGCTTGGCGTCGGGATCGTGCCGTACCGCACCGCGCACCCGGCGGCTGGCCACGTACTCAGCGACGGCCAGCGCAGCCAGCGGCACCGGCACGAACGACTTCAGCGGCGGCAGGTCCGAGTACGAGAAGCGGAGCAGGACGTAGACGGTGATCCCGATGACGAAGAACGGGACGGCGAGGTCGGCCAGTCGGGTGCGCCGCATATCAGGCCACGACCAGCTCAGGCCGGGCCCGGACGCCGGCCACGGAGTCCGGTGGCAGGGTAGCGAGCAGGTTGCGAATCGGCTGGCCGGACAACTGTGCGTCGGGCTGCACAGCCAGCCACGGCACCAGGACGAAGGCCCGCTCGGCGGCGCGCGGATGGGGCAGCGTCAGCGTCGCGTCGTCACTCACCACGTCGTCGACGGCGATGACGTCGACATCGAGCGTCCGGGGCCCCCACCGCACCTCGCGCGTCCGGCCCCCCGCACGCTCAGCCGCCTGCGCCCGCGCCAACCAGTCGGCCGCCGCCGCCTGGGCGTCAGCCGCGACCACCACCGCGTTGAGGAAGTCGGCCTGGGGCACCGGTCCCCAGGGCGCCGTCTCGTACACCGGCGACACGGCCAGCAGCCAGGGCCGGAACGCGTCGACCGCGCCCTGCACCGCCGCGAGCCGGTCACCCAGGTTCGATCCGATCGACAGCACGGCGGTACTCACGTGCGTCCGCGCTGGATCGTCACGGCCACGTCGACGAAGGCCAACGGGATCGGTGCCTGTGGTTTGTGGACGGTAACCGTGGCCGCGGCCACCCGGTCGTCCGCGAGACATACCGCGGCCAGTCGCTCGGCCAGGGTCTCGAGCAGGTTCACTGGCTCCCCCGCGACGACCTGCGCCAGCCCCTGGGCGAGCACGCCGTAGTCGACGGTGTCGGAGAGGCCGTCCGACGCGGCCGCCATCGACACGTCGAGTTCGAGGACGACGTCGACGACGAAGTCCTGCCCGTCGCGTCGTTCGAAGTCGAAGACCCCATGATGTCCGCGTACCCGCAGACCGGTCAGCTCGATCCGGTCAGTCATGGGGGACCATCGCAACAACCAACCTGGCCCCCATGGAGGTGAGCAGCCTGCTTCCGGTTGTCATGGGCTCGCCGCCGTGATCGCGGCCATGGCCAGGGCGGCGTCGACAGATGGGCGCACCTCGTGGACCCTGACGCCCCACACGCCCCGCAGCGCCGAGTAGGCAGTCAACGCCGTCGTCGCGTCCTCGCGATCGCTCACCGGCCGCGGCACGCCGTCGGCCGAAGCCAGCAGCGTCCCGAGAAACGACTTGCGCGACGAGGCCACCAGGACCGGAAAGCCCAATGCCACCAGGCTTTCCAGCGATGCCAGCAGGGCCCAGTTGTGCGCTGCCGTCTTCGCGAACCCGAGTCCCGGGTCCAGCACGAGCTGGTCGCGGTCGACACCGGCGGCCAGTGCCGCGTCGACGCGTGCCGACAGCTCGGCACGCACATCGGAGACCACATCGTCGTAGTGCGCGAGCTGCTGCATCGACGCACTGTGCCCGCGCCAGTGCATGAGGATCCACGGACACGCCGCGTCGCGCACGACGCGGGCCATGTCGGGATCACCGAGGCCGCCGGACACGTCATTGACGACCGACGCGCCGGCCTCGATCGCCGCCGCCGCCACCGAGGCTCGGTACGTATCGACGCTGATCGGAATGCCTTGCGCGGCAAGGGCTTTGACCACCGGAAGCACCCGACGGGTCTCCTCGGCCGCTTCGACACGCTGCGCACCCGGACGGGTCGACTCACCGCCCACGTCGATCAGGTCGGCACCGTCAGCGCGCATCTGCACCGCGTGCGCGACGGCGTCGTCGACCGACGCATATCGCCCGCCGTCGGAGAACGAATCCGGAGTCACGTTCAGCACGCCCATGACCACAATGCGGTCGGGGCGGTTGGGTAGGTAGCTCATCGCTGTCCGAGTATCAGACTGAGCGCCTCGGCCCGGGTTCGCTGGTCGGACTTGAAGATGCCCCGCACGGCCGAGGTCATGGTCAACGACCCAGGCTTGCGGACGCCGCGCATGGCCATGCACAGGTGCTCGGCCTGGACAACGACGATCACGCCCTGCGGTTCGAGCCGGCGCATCACCGCATCGGCGACCTGGCTGGTGAGCCGCTCCTGCACCTGTGGTCGGCGGGCATACAGGTCCACGACCCGCGCCAACTTCGACAGACCGGTGATCCGGCCATCCCTGCCGGGGATGTAGCCGACCGCCGCGGTGCCGTGCCACGGCACGAGGTGGTGCTCGCAGGTGGAGTAGATCGCGATGTCCTTGACCAGCACCAACTCGTCGTGGTTCTCGTCGAACGTCGTCTGCAGCACGTCGTCGGGGTTGACGAACAGGCCCGCGAAGATCTCGGCGTAGGACCGCGCCACCCGCGCCGGCGTGGACTTGAGACCCTCGCGATCCGGATCCTCGCCGACCGCGATCAGCAGTTCGCGCACGGCGGCTGCCGCCCGATCGAGGTCGACCTGGCCGGAGGACTCAGGGTTCACGCTGGTCCCTGGCCGCCGCCCTGACCGTGCCGGCCTGGCTGCTCGTACCCGGAGTCCGTCGGAGGGATGTACCCGCCGTAGGGCGCGCCGTGATGCTGCGGCGGCCCGAACGCGCCCGAGTCACCAGGTGGCGGGGCCGGTGCGTCGACGTCGGGCTCGAGGCCGGGCAGCGCCCTGCCCTGCCCGTTCGCCGTCCCGTTGGTTGCTCCGTTGGCGGTGACGGCCTTGCGCAACGCCTCGGGGATCTCGATCGGCGGGCGGTCGCTGGGCGTGCGCTTGCCGAAGCCGGCGAACGTGTTGTGCGGCGGGCGCTTGCGCACCGGCGCGAGGATCCGCTCGAGTTCGGGCTTGGCCAGCGTCTCG
>JAOPWD010000401.1 GCA_025965875.1 Pseudonocardiales bacterium | reverse complement strand
GCCCATGCTGCCAGCATCACGGCGCACGACGCCCGGGGCAACCTGAACTATCACCTGGAACGAACGTTGCGGACCGTTCTCCTGGACCAAGACCGCCGACCAGATCATCCCGCACGCGACCAAAGGTGAAGCGACTTCAATAGCGCGACCCTGGTGGCTCGATCGTCGATTCGCCCTCCCCCTAAGGGCGAATCGACGGACGAGCCGCGGGACGCATCTCCCCGCCGGTGAAACTGTTCGTCAGACGGCACCTTGGACGCGATGATCGCCTTCGAACATGCCGAGGCGAATTGCGCTCATCAAGGAAGCGTGCACAAACACCTGGCCCTCCAACCGCGTGCTCGCGCCGACCGGCGAGCTTTCGCTCGAGCTCTGGCGCGGGTGAACGGCGGGCCTTTTTGCCGCCTTCAAGGTCTGAAACGACGCCGATCACATTCGGTTACGGCGGTGGTTATCGCGAGCGTGTCGGCGCTGACAAACACCAAACCCGACAACGCGTGCCAATACGGCTGCGCGGTGCCATACGGCGATAAAGGTCGCAGTAATGGCGCAGTTCGGGATTCTTTCCCGCAAACTATAATGGTTTTCAATGGACAAATTGAACTGCTCGCACCACTTTCTCCGGGGACCTCGAATAACCACACGGGTGGACGTGCGGTCACTGCTGCTGGCATCGTCAGCGAGGTGGCTGATCCAGAAGTGCCGACCACAGCGGCCCCCAAGAATGTCGAGCACGTGCTCGGTGAGATCGATGCGCTGGTGACGGTCATCGAGTTCGGCGACTACGAGTGCCCCTACTGTGCCGGCGCTGCACCCGTGCTGCGTGAGCTCGTGTCGTCCTCCGGCGGGCAGGTACGGCTCGTCTTTCGTAACTTCCCGTTGTTCGAGGTTCACCCGCACGCACTCACGGCCGCGCTGGCTGCCGAGTCGACCGCGGACACCGGTGGCGAAAAGGTCTTCTGGGTGATGCACCAGAAGTTGTTCGTGCACCAGGCCAGGTTGAGTGACGTCGACCTGCGGCTGTACGCCGAGGCTGTCGGCGCGGATCCCAGGCTCGCGGTCGGCGAGCCGGCCCAGAAGTACGCCCCGATCGTGCAGGCTGACTACGCGATGGGCATGGCCGCGGGCGTGTCCGGTACGCCCGCGCTGTTCATCGACGGGGTGGCGTATGAAGGCCGCGTCGACGTGCCATCACTGCAACACGCGACCGGGCAGTCAGCTCGCGGGGATTCGCCAGCCAGGCGCCGTCCATGGCAGCGGCGGTAATGCGGCCGGTGCCGTGTCACCCGCGGGCGAGCACAGCGAGGTCCGCTCCCCCATGATCCGCAGCAGCCATGCCCCCAGCAGCGCGGCGATGAGGGAACCCGACAGGATGCCGATCTTGGCCTGGTCGCGCAGCACTGGATCGTCGAAGGCCAGATCGGTGATGAACAGCGCGATCGTGAACCCCATTCCGGCCAGGACGGCCCCGCCGCACAGATGGCTGTAGCGGACCCGTCCGGGCAGCGTGCCGAGACCGGCCTTCAGCGCGATCGCCGAGGCGCCGCTGATCCCGATGCCCTTGCCGAGCACCAGACCGAGCACGATCCCGACCGTCACCGGCGAACGCACGGCTTCGCGCACGGTGTCCGAGCTCAGCGAGACGCCTGCGTTCGCCAGCCCGAATGCAGGAATGACGAAGTAGGCCGACCAAGGATGCAGCCGGCTCTGCAGCCGCTCGTTGGCCGACACCGTCGCTGATGCCGCCAGAGACGTGAGCCGCGCACCGGCCGCAGACGGATTCTCGATCAACGCGCGGCCGAACACCTTGAGTTCGCGGCCCTGGATGTCGGACGGCGACGAAGCCGGGATCAGCAGCCCGACGAGCAAACCGGCCAGCGTCGGATGGACTCCCGAGGCGTACGTCGCGATCCACAACACCACTCCGAGCAGGACGAAGGGCGCCAACCGCCACACGCCGAGCCAGCGCAGAACGCAGAAACCGAGGACCAGGACTCCCGCAATGGCGAGCGCGGTCGCCCGCACGTGATCGGTGTAGAACACGGCCATGACGATGATCGCGCCGATGTCGTCGACGACGGCGAGCGCGAGCAAGAACAGCCGCAGCTGGTCCGGACACTTCGGCCCGAACAGCGCCAACACGCCCAGCACGAACGCGGTATCGCTGGACATCACGATGCCCCACCCGTTCGCCGCTGGTCCGCTGTGGTTGATCAGCAGATAGATGGCGATCGGCAGCAGCATGCCCCCGAGTGCGCCGAACACGGGAACCATCACCGAGCGGCGATCGCGCAGTTCGCCGGCCGTCGTCTCGCGCTTGATCTCCAGACCCAGCACTAGAAAGAAGACGGCCATCGCGGCGTCGTTGACGACGTGCTGCAGATCCAGATTGAGTCCGTAGCGGCCGATGTCGAGACGTATCGGCGTACCCCAGAAGGAGAAGTAGCTCGCCGACCAGGGCGAGTTCGCCCAGAGCACCGCCGCGATCGTGGCACCCAGCAGAACCGCCGCGCTGCCGGCTTCGTTGGCGATGAACCGCCGCGCCGCGGGGGTCATCTGGGGAGCCGTGAAC
>JAOPWD010000201.1 GCA_025965875.1 Pseudonocardiales bacterium | reverse complement strand
CGGCGGCCCGGGCAGCGTGATCGGCCCTAGGGCAGCATGTTCGACGTCGATCAGCAGGCCCTGCGAGCGGGTCTGGTCCCACTCGTACACCTCGGCCAGGTCGCGCACCTTGCCGGCCGGAACGCCCAACTCGTCCAGGCGAGTGAGCAGTTCCGCTGCAGGATAAGCGGAGAAGGCCGCGTCGACCGCAGCGATCACAGCGTCCCGGTCGGCCACGCGCATCGGGTTCGCCGCCCACTCCGGACGGTCGAGACCGAACGCCGGTGCGAAGCGCCGCCACAGCCCGTCGCTGCCGACCGCGATCTGCACCGGCCCGTCGGCGGCATGAAACAGCCCGTACGGGCAGATCGACGGGTGATGCCCGCCAGTAGCGCGGGGCACCTCGCCGGCCACGGTGTAGCGGGTGCCCTGGAACGCGTGCACGCCCACGATCGCCGCCAGCAGGCTGGTCCGGACCACGCGACCGAGCCCGGTACGCGCCCGCTCGTGCAGCGCCGCGACCACGCCGTACGCGCCGTACATGCCGGCCAACAGGTCTCCGATCGGCACCCCCACGCGGGTCGGCTCGTCCGCCGACGGGCCGGTCAAGGACATCAGCCCGGCCTCGCCCTGCGCGATCTGGTCGTAGCCGGCGCGGCCGCCCTCCGGACCGTCGTGACCGAACCCGCTGATCGACAGCACGACCAGGCGCGGGTTCAGTTCGTGCAGCCGCTCAACGGGGAAACCGAGCCGGTCGAGCACGCCAGGCCGGAAGTTCTCGACGAGCACATCGGCCCGGCGCACCAACGCGGCGAGGGTCTCGCGGCCGTCGTCGCTCTTCAGGTCGAGCGCGATCGACTCCTTGTTCCGATTGCAGGACAGGAAATACGTCGAGTGCGCGGCGCCGTCGTCACCGGGCATGAACGGAGGGCCCCACGACCTCGTGTCGTCACCGCCGTCGGGCGACTCGACCTTGATCACCCGCGCCCCGAGGTCGCCGAGCATCATCGCCGCGTGCGGACCGGCGAGCGCGCGGGACAGGTCGACCACGACCACATCGGCCAGTGGGCCGCCGAGCGCTTGGCTCACGCCATCGCCCGCGTCGCCTCGCCGGACAGCACGCCGTCGATGACGAGGACCGCGCGGCCACTCAGGATGACCCGGTCGCCGAGAACCTCGATACCGATCCGGCCGCCGCGGGGCGAGGCCTGAAAGCCGGTCAGGACCGTGCGACCGAGCCGCTCGGCCCAGTACGGCCCGAGGACGGTGTGCGCGCTGCCGGTGACCGGGTCCTCCGCGATCCCCTCGCGCGGGGCGAAGAACCGCGAGACGAAGTCGTAATCGCCGCCGGTCGCCGCGGCCGTGACGATCACCCCTCGGGCGTCGACGCGTGCCAGCGTGGTCGTGTCGGGCATCAACCCGCGCACCGCTGCCTCGTCGGCGAGCTCGCACAGCAGGTCGCGGGTTCCGCCGCGGCCGGTCCACACCGGTTCGACGCCAAGTGCGTCAGCCAGCCCGGCCGGGAGGTCGGTCGGCACGGCAGGGCGGGCCGGGAAGTCCATCGTCAGCGTGTCACCGGCCTGGTCGACCGTGAGCACGCCGCTGCGGGTGCTGAACCGAATCGGCCCGTCGACCCTGTCGCTGAACAGGCAGTGCGCCGCGCCGAGGGTGGCGTGCCCGCACAGATCGACCTCGCTCACCGGAGTGAACCACCGCAGCCCGAAGTCTGCGTCCGGATCATCCAGCGGCACGACGAAGGCGGTCTCGGACAGGTTCATCTCCATGGCCAGCGCCTGCATCCAGGCATCGGCCGGATAGCTGCTGAGTACGACGACGCCAGCTGGATTCCCGGCGAATGCGTTGTCAGCAAAGGCATCCACGGTGCGGATACGGGTTGGCGTCATCAGGTCAGGCTAGTGGCCTGAGTCAGGAGTTGGTTGCTTGAGTTCGGCGATCCAGCTGTGCGCTCGCAAGGCGGAGGAGGACGGTTGTACTTGCCGTCCTGCCGACGACGACAACGTAGCGAGCGTGCATCTGGGCGTCGAAATCTGCAACTGAACTTCTGACTCAGGACACTAACCAGTCGCAATCGGGCGCAGCCGCTCCCCCGGAGAGATGGGCGTAACCCGGACCACGGTCGAAGAATGGCCGCGCCTCGGGCCGCTCGGCCCGCATCCGCTCGCGCAGCACCTGAGTCGCCTCGACGTCGGCAACAGGCTCGTCGTCGGGGCCGGTGATGACGACGCCGTAGTCGTCGGCAGCGCCGGTGCGCGACACCTTGGCCCACAACACGTCACGCACCACGAGGTCGGAGTCGCGGTCGAGCGGGTCGCCCCAGCCCCCGCCGCCGGTCGTGCGGACCCGGATCACGGTCCCCGCCGGGACGAACTCGGCGTCGACCAGCGCGTCCACATCGTGCTCGTTCGGGCTGCCCGGATCAATCGTCACCTGAAACGACTTGCCGGCCTTGCCGCCCTTGACGCCCCAGCAGGCCAGGATCGAGCGGTCGGCAATCGACATGAAGTGCGCGTCCTTGCGCATCCGAATGTGTTTCTCGTAGCCGAGCCCACCGCGGAACTGCCCTGCGCCGCCGGAGTCCATGGCCAGCCCGAGCCGTTCGACGATGAACGGGAAGCGCGATTCGGTGAACTCGCTGGGCAGGTTGCGCGAGTCGGGCACGACGTGGATGGTGTCCTCGCCGTCG
This sequence comes from Pseudonocardiales bacterium, assembly GCA_025965875.1. Lineage (GTDB taxonomy): Bacteria > Actinomycetota > Actinomycetes > Mycobacteriales > Jatrophihabitantaceae > QHCC01. The sequence continues at coordinate 393 of JAOPWD010000201.1, read as the reverse complement.
GCGTAGTAGCGCCCGCCCGAGCCGCCGCCGAGCACCTCACGCATCAGGTACGGCTCGCCGGCATCGTCCTCGCCGTACACGCCGGTGTAGCGGATCGTCTCCTGGTCGGCCGGCATCCGCCCGTCGACGGCCTTGGCCACGACGCCCGCGAGCACGCCGAGTAGCCGCAGGATGACGAACGTCCGCGCGTTGGTTGGCGCGGGGAAGATCGGCGTGAGCAGCGTCCCAGGTGGCGGGAAGCGCATCTCGATCAGTTCGACGACGCCTTCGTTGACGTCCAGTTCGGCCATCCGCTCGGGCGAGTCGGCCAGGTTGCGCAGGATCGGGGCGAGCCACTTCTTCAGGAAGTTGCCGTCGGCGTAGTCGCCGCAGTGGTTGATCGGGCCCTTGGCC
>JAOPWD010000374.1 GCA_025965875.1 Pseudonocardiales bacterium | reverse complement strand
AGGTGACCTCGATCGGCACCGCGCCGAACTTCAGTGCGCGGGTGAAGGACGCCCGCGTGGCCGGGTCGTCGCGGGGTTCGGACAGCACTACGTCGATGAGCTGGCCGTGCTGATCGACCGCCTGGTACAGGTAGGTCCGTCTTCGGGCGACCTTGACATACGTTTCGTCGACGAACCACCGATCGCCGGTCGTGTGCCGGGTCGGGCGGGCGGCGTGGATGAACTCCGCGGTGAACGTCTGTACCCACCGCTAGATCGTGGCGTGATCGATGACGATGCCGCGTTCGGTGGGCAGTTCTTCCACGTCGCGGTAGGACACGCCGTAGCGCAGGTACCAGCGCACCGACAGTGCGATCGCCTCACGCGGGAAGCGATAGCCGGCAGGCGGGGATGACGCAGACGTCGAGTTGATCACTGGTTCAGTCTGCTGGAGCGGACCGGACACTCCCAACGCAACAGAGCCCCATGCAGACTGTAACCGGGCCCATCGTTTAGTTGACATGGAATTTACTTCCTGGGAAGATAACTTACGAGTTGGTAGTGGCGACGACGGACACTGCCTGACCCGGTCCCTATCCGGAACACGGCAGGGCCCACCCACACTCGCCAGCCGTTGGCCCGCTGACGCGGTGTGTTCCGGAGGGGACCAATGAACAGCACAACTGAGGTGCCTTTGACCCGCCTGGCCGCGGAGCCTGCTTCTTCCCTAACCAGTTTCCCTGCTACCCCTTACGCCCATGCCGCCGCCATCCGGCTGCTCATCATCGACGGGCGCCCGCTCGTGCGGTGGGCGCTGGCCCATATCGCTGACGATCTGAGCGACCTCGTTACCGTCGGTCAGGCAGGACACGCGACGGAGGCGCGGGAGCTGACGGTCGCCTTGCATGCCGACGTGGTGACGATCGACTGCTCGCTGCCGGACGGGCAGGGCTGGCAATTGGCCCGCGACCTGCGCGACCGGCACCCCGAGCTTGGCATCGTCCTGCTGATCGCAGAGGGCTCGGACGATCTGCTGTTTCGCGCGCTGGACAGCGGCGCCTCGGCATACCTGCCCAAGGACGCCCCGGTGCACGAGGTACTGAGCGCAATCCGCCACTCCGCAATTGCCGCGTCCTCCTTCAGCGCATCCGGGCTGGCCCAGGCGATGCGCCGGAAACATGCAGCGACCGACAGCGTGCTCCTGAGCCCACGCGAGAGCCAGGTCTTAGCGCTGCTGCGCGAAGGCCGCTCGGTTCCCGAAGTAGCGGCGACCCTCTACGTCAGCCTCTCCACGGCGAAGACGTACGTCGCCCGCCTCTACGACAAACTGGGATCCAGCAACCGGGCGCAGGCCTTGATGACAGCCGTCCGGCTGGGCCTGTTTGACGACCACCCGATACCGGTCAGCTGATAGCAGGTCCGAGCAGGGCAGCACCCGCGCGAACGTCGACGGCGGCTGCAGACGTCCATCTGATGGCTTGTTGCTGAGCGTTTTGGGCCGGCTCGGTGCTGCTGGTAGCCGCTGGCGGGTCAGCACTCAATTCATCTGCGCGGCCCACAGTGTCACCGGTTCTGGATGAGCGGCGATGTTGTTCGTCGGTGACGACCGGGTCGTGGATCACCACGACGTGGAGGTTGTCGGCGAGGCTGTGCGGCGCCCGGCGAGAAATGCCGATGCCGTCGGTCGGTGACCGTGTGCCCGCTTCGATCGATACCTGGGCAGATGGCTGATGTGGGCTTACATTACGACGATGAGAGCCACCGTTTTACCCCGGGCGGCTGCGCTGTTGGCGCTCGTTTCGGCCGGCCTGTTGTACCCGAGTTCGACTGCTGGGGCGAATGTGGCGTTAACCCGGGTCAGCGTCGACCCGTTCACGAATGCCACGAGTCAGCACGCGACCGAGTTGGAGCCCGATACCTTCGCCGCCGGGAGCACGGTCGTCGGCGCGTTCCAGGTCGGTCGGTTCTTCAACGGTGGCGCGAGCGACATCGGGTTCGCACGTTCGGGTGACGGAGGACGTACGTGGGACACGCACGGATTCCTACCCGGTCTCACGTTCAATTCAGGCGCGCCGGGAAGTCCGTTCGAGCGGGTGAGCGACGCGTCAGTTGCCTATGACGCGGCGCACAGGACATGGCTTATCTCCTCGATCCCGCTGACCACCAGTGTCGCGGTGCCCACCGTCCTCGTGAACCGATCAATCGATGACGGACGAACCTGGAGCGAGCCGGTTTCGATCCCGCCGCCGGCGTCGAAGAACGTGAACTTGGACAAGAACTGGACCGTTTGTGACAACGGCACGGCAAGCCGGTTCCGGGGCCGCTGCTACACCGAACTGGACAACTTCGGCGAAGGCGACGTCGAACTGATGAGCACTTCGAGCGACGGTGGCCAGAGTTGGAATGCGCCGATCGCGACCGCTGGTCATGACAAAGGTCTGGGTGGCCAGCCGGTGGTGCAGCCTGACGGGACTGTCGTCGTACCCTTCGAGAGTCTGAACGGCAAGATCGAGGCGTTTACCTCCAAGGACGGCGGCGCATCGTGGTCGCGCGGGGTCGAGGTCGGGGGTGTGCGATTCCACCCGGTCGGCGGCAACCTGCGTACGAGTCCGCTGCCCAGCGCCGAGATCGACGGCGCCGGGCGCGTGTACGTGGCGTGGGAAGACTGCCGTTTCCGTGCCAAGTGCTCCTCGAACGACATCGTGTTCACCAGCTCATCCGACGCGGTTCACTGGACCTCACCCGCGCGGATCCCGATCGATCCAGTAACCAGCGGTGCCGACCACTTCATCCCGGGCCTGGCCGTGAACCCAGCCACCGCCGGAAACGCCGCGCAACTCGCGTTGACCTACTACTTCTATCCCAATGCCGGATGCAGCGGCTCCTGCCAACTCGAGGTGGGTTACATCTCCTCACCCGACGCCGGTGCGCACTGGGGTAGCGCCGTGACACTCGCCGGGCCGATGGCGCTGAACCAGATCGCGCAGACATCCCAGGGCCCCATGGTCGGTGACTACATCTCCACCTCCTTCTCCGGCAGCACAGCTACGGCGCTGTTCTCGGTCGGACGCGAGCAGCCAACCGCGACGTCCTACGACGAGGCCATGTATGCACCAGCAACCCCATTGGCCGTCGCGACGCCAGCCCAGGCGACCCAACCCTCCACCACCACCGGAGTAGTCGCCCCAGTCAGCGGCATCGGCACCGGATCCACCCACCAAGCCCTCCGGGACAGCTGACCCGACGGTGGTCGCCAGCCGTCCTCGGCGGCGGATGGCCACCCATCGCAGGCCCTAGGAGCAGGACGCGATCGCCGGAACTCCGGGTGCTAGCGAGGGTATGGCGCCGGCAGGGGTGTGGAACAGCCACAGCGACATGGTTTGGATGGCGGACCAGTCGCCGTCGACGGCTTGGAGCGAGGCGATCTCGTAGTCGCTGGACTGCGCAGGCATCCGGACCATTGTCATCTTGATGGGGACGGTGCCGGGTAATTGGAAGTCCACGAGACCCAGGTTGGGAAGTGAGCCGGCGGGGAACCGCACGGCGGCTCCACCGACGGAGATGTCGAGCAGTTCGCCGTATTCTCCGTCGATCGCGATGGTCGTTCGGAGAGTTATCCGGTGGGCGTTGCGTCGAGATGTGGCGAATTCGGCGGCTCGAATCCGGGCGGTTCCGAACAGCAGCACGACCGCTGCCAGTGCAAGCCACACTCCTGCGGCGACGGTGGAGCCGGTACTTGTGCGCCATGGAACCCAGCCGAGCGTCCCTGCGGCCGCGTAGCAGATGACGGCCAAAGCGGCCGCGGCGAGACTGCCGAGGATGCGTGGGGTGCGGCCTTTGATTCGCTCGTCCGAAGCGCCTTTGGGGGTGACCTCGAACTCGAGCGTCTTGCGAGAGATCAGCCACCATAGGCAGGCCACTCCGATCGGAACTCGGAAGATTCGGAGTGCGAACGCGGTCGGCCAGTGGATCTGGTGACGCATGAGGCGTTTGGCGCCCCACAAACGGGTGGCGAACATGGCCACGAAAGCGGCGGCGAAGGCCGCGGGGGCTGCGGTGGAGGTCTGCGCGCCCGTCAGCATGACGGCAGTCGGCACGATGAACGCGACCAGCGTGGCGATGCCTTCCAGCCACCACAGGGTGCCGTTGAGATATTCGAAGAAGTTGCGCCACGACATCCATCTCTTGGCTGCCCAGAGTCGCTCGTGGGTCAGGATCTGCATCGCGCCCATGCCCCAGCGCCGCCGTTGCAACATGTACTGCGCCGGGGTTGCCGGCGCAAGTCCCAGCGCCAGGGTCTGGTGGTGGTACGCGGTTGTCCAGCCGCGACGGATCAGCTTCAACGTGGTGTGCATGTCCTCGGTGATCGTCTCGGTGGCCACGCCACCGACGTCGCGCAACGCCTTGACCCGCAGCAGCGAGGTGGATCCGCACCAGAACGGTCCGGCGCCGGCGTGATGACGGGCGGGCATCATCACGTTGAAGAACAGGCCCTGTTCACCGCTGATGCCGTCATCGTCGAAGGCTCCGGAGTTGTAGAAGTTCTGCGGACCTTGCACCAGCGCGAGGTCGTCGTCGGTGAACCAGCCCAGTGTCGCGGTGAGGAAGGCCGGGAGGGGGACGTGGTCACAGTCGAGCACTGCGATGATGTCGATGGGAGAAGCGCCAGCGGCTTCTTCGGCAGCCATGAGGTCCAGCGCGTGGTTCATGTTGCCCGCCTTGGCATGATCGTGCACCGGCCGCCGCACGTATCGTGCGCCGAACGCGGTACACATGTCGGCAACCCAGTCTCGGTCCCCGTCGTCGAGGACCCACGTCTCATGGGTGGGCTCCAATGCGAGTGCTGCGGCCACGGTCGGGGCCAGCACCTCGACGGGCTCGTTGTAGGTCGGGATCAGCAGCGCTACCCGCATGCCATTCGGCGCCGCGCTAACCGGCGCGGGAGCGAGGCTGTCGATGTTCCACAACGAGACCGCCTTGGTTATCAGGCCCGCCATAGGCAAAGCTTCGAAGCTCACCAGCAGCCAGGCGACGCCGAGGTTCCATCCCCCGACCGGCAGGGTGTAGGCGACGCGCCAGGTCAGGTAGCCGAGCAAGGCACAGATCGCGGCGATGCCGCCGATGTGTGCCATCCGTCGAGATCGCGCCGGTTCAAGCTCGGGCGAGTGCAGTTGCGATGCCCACGCTGCGATCTTGGTGGGCGGATCGGTGCCGCCGACCGCCGTCGCGGCGTCGGACTGCATCGTGTTCATGGAATGACGGCCCCGGCCGGGCGAGCTGATAGTGGTCATCGAGGCACTCCTGTTGTTAGAAGATTGTGGGGAAGGGTGGCTGTGACGATCCGGTTCCTGCCGTCGTGCTTCGCCCGGTAAAGGCACTGATCGGCGAGTTCGATGACGGCGTCAGCCGACCCGCCCGGACCTAGTGCGCAACCGCCACTGACTCGTACGGCTATGTCCTGACCGGCTGCGGTTACGGGCGCAGCGGCGGTTGCGCAGCGGATCCGTTCGGCTACCTCGAGCGCCCCATCGAGATCGGTGCGCGGCAGGATGACCAGGAACTCCTCGCCACCCCACCGGCCGGCGATGTCGCCGGCCCGCAGGCCGATCCCCACGCGGTCAGCGAACGCCCGGAGTACCAGATCGCCGGCGGGATGGCCGTACTTGTCGTTGATCTGGTTGAAGTGGTCTAAGTCGAGGCGCAGCACGCAGATGGGTTCGCCGTGGCGCAGGGAGTCGGTGTTACGGCGCGCGAGTTCTTCATCGAGATGCCTGCGGTTGAACAGGCCGGT
>JAOPWD010000173.1 GCA_025965875.1 Pseudonocardiales bacterium | reverse complement strand
ACCCGGCCTCGACCGGCGAGCCGCCGAGCCAGCTCAAGGGATTCCAGAAGGTGTTCCTGCAGCCGGGCCAGACCAAGCAGGTGCACTTCGCGGTGACCGCGCACGATGCGTCCTACTGGAACAGCGCGGCGCACGGCTGGACGCTGGGCGCTGGTAGGTACACCGTGCGGGTTGGGGACTCGTCACGGTCACTGCCGCTGTCCGGCACGTTCGCCGTGACGCGAACGAGCGGACCGGAGATCACGACGGTGACGGCGCCGTCGGTCGTCGTCCCCGGCTCGAGCGTGGCGGTCAAGACCACGTTCACCAACGGTGCGACGGTGCCGATGCGCAACGCGGTCACCAGCCTGACCGTGCCGTCCGGCTGGAACGCCACCGCCACGACGCCGACGCAGTTCGCTGTCGTGGCGCCGGGACAGACGGTGACCACGACATGGACAGTCGACGTGCCCGCGGGCGCCAGCGGCGGCGCTGCCACGCTGTCGGCCAGCACCGTCTACTCAGGTCCGGACGCGCACGCGGCGACCGCTTCGACCACGCTGAACGTCGCGTACGCGACGCTCTCCGACGCGTTCAACACGGTCGGCGTGACCGACGACTCGAACCCGACGATCGGCAACCTGGACGGCTCGGGCTACAGCTACTCGGCCCAGGCGCTCGCGTCAAAGGGCGTCACGCCCGGGTCCACGCTCACCAGCGGCGGCGCGACGTTCACCTGGCCCGGCGTCCCCGCCGGTCAGAAGGACGTCGTCACCACCGCCGGGCAGGTCATCGCGACGAGCGGATCGGGATCGTCTCTGTCGGTGCTCGGCACCGGTAACAACGGCGCAGCGAGCGGCACCATCACGGTGACCTACACCGACGGCACCACGTCGCAGGCACCATTGACCTTCGCGGACTGGTACAGCAACGCCGCCGCGGCGGGCACCACGCTCGTCGTCACCGCGCCGTACTGGAACCGCCCGACCGGCAGCACCCAGCCGCCGATCCACCCGGTCAGTGTGTACGCGGCGAACCTACCGATCGCATCGGGCAAGCAGATCTCCTACCTCACCCTTCCCAGCAACTCGCGGCTGCACATCTTCGCAACTGCGCTCGAGTGACTTCTGCGCGCCGCGTGAACCCCTCCGGGCTCCTGGTCCTGCAATTGTTTGCACACTCAATGACATATGGTTGCAGGCATGGCTCGACATCTCGCCGCGGTAGCGAAACAGGCCGGCGTCAGTGAGGCGACGGTCAGCCGGGTGCTCAACGGCAAGGCCTCGATATCGGACGCGACCCGCGAGGCAGTGCTCACCGCGCTGGACGTGATCGGTTACGAGCGCCCGACGCAGTTGCGCCGCGGCCGCGCGCGAATGGTCGGCCTGATCGTTCCCGAGCTGTCCAACCCGATCTTCCCGGCGCTGGCAGAGGTGATCAGCGGTGCCCTCGCACAGCGTGGCTTCAACTCCGTGCTGTGCACGCGCACCGGCAGTATGTCCGAGGCCGAGTACGTCGACATGCTGCTCGAGCGGCAGGTGTCCGGCATGGTCTTCGCCGGCGGCCAATACGCCGAGGCGGACGCGCGCCACGAGCATTACGACAAGCTACGAAAGCTGCGCCTACCGCTCGTCCTGATCAACGCCGCTGCCGAGAACCTCGAGTTCCCGCGGGTCTCCACCGACGACGCGGTGGCGATGGAGCAGGCCTACGGCCATCTCGAGTCGCTCGGCCACGAGAAGATCGGCCTGATCCTCGGTCCCGACGACCATGTGCCCTCGCGGCGCAAGCTCGACGCCTTCGAGGCGGTACGGGGCGGATCGGCCGGTGAGCTGGTCGAGCGGGCGATGTTCTCCCTCGAAGGCGGGCAGGCCGCGGCGAATCGGCTGATCACGGCGGGTGCCACCGGCATCGTCTGTGCCAGCGACCCGCTCGCGCTCGGCGCCATCCGCGCGGCACGCCGACGTGGGCTGGCGGTTCCGGACGACGTCTCCGTGGTCGGCTTCGACGACTCGGCCTTCATGAACTGCACCGACCCGCCGCTGACCACCGTGCGCCAGCCGATCGAGGCGATCGGCAGGGCTGCGGTCGCGCTGCTCACCGGCGCCATGGAGGGCACGAAGATCGCGCCCGACGAGCTGTTCTACGAGCCGGAACTTGTCGTGCGCGGGTCGACTGCGCGCATGCGCGTCCCCGCCGACGCCTGATCCAGCTTCCTGTCCAGGAGCCCCAGAGCCGTTCCAGCCGTGCTCCCGTGCCTTACCCCGGGGTGCTGCTGAGCGACATCCATGTAACGGAATGACAATGTTTCGTCGTTCTCTTGCATCAAACTGTCATCCATGCGTAATCTTCCTGTCCATTGAGCCGCCGCGCTTGTCGGAAAGATTCGTCCGCGAATCGTCTGACGACGCCGCCGGTATCCGGACTGCCAAAGGAATCGGGGACAGGTGACGATGGGGGCGGACTCGGTGGACTCGGCGGGCGCGCTCGCGTGGTGGCGCGACGCAGTCGTATATCAGGTCTACGTGCGCAGCTTTGCCGACGGGAACGGCGACGGGACGGGTGACCTCGCCGGGGTCCGCTCCCGACTGCCGTACCTGCGCGACCTCGGCATCGACGCCCTGTGGTTCAACCCCTGGTATCCCTCGCCGATGGCCGACAGTGGCTACGACGTCGCCGACTACCGGTCGATCGATCCCACCTTCGGCACCCTCGAAGAGGCCGAACGGTTGATCGGCGAGGCGCTCGAACTCGGCATCCACACGATCGTCGACGTGGTTCCCAACCACGTCTCCGACCAACACGCCTGGTTCCGCGCCGCGCTCGATGCACCGATCGGCGCGGACGAGCGGGCCCGGTTCTGGTTCCGCCCCGGGGCCGGCGAGCACGGCGAGATCCCGCCCAATGGCTGGCAGTCGATCTTCGGTGGACCGGCGTGGACGCGGACCAAGGACGGCGACGGCGTGCCCGGGGAGTGGTACCTGCA
>JAOPWD010000286.1 GCA_025965875.1 Pseudonocardiales bacterium | reverse complement strand
TGGCCGGATGCCGCTCGACCAGCCCAGGCGACATGACGACGTTGCCTGTGGAGTCGGGTGCGTCGGAGAACCAAGGGGAGGAGACGATCCCGACGATGTGCATCGTGATGCGTGGGCCAGTCAGCGTCTCCGACGTTCCGTCCAGCCCAGCCTTGACCTCCTCCGGCGACGGCAGGTCGAGGATGAGGGTGTCGTGGACAGCCTTGCCGAAGTGGTCGGCGAAGCGGCGGCTGACGACCACCTCGTCGTCGCGGCTCGGGTCGAAAACCCGACCGGCGAAGACGATTGGCTTCTCGATGGTCCGCATCGCGGCGTCATCAGCCGGCGCGAAGGCACCACTCAGCGAGGTCTGCAGTGACGGGCCCGCTAGCCCGAAGTCGTGCGAGATTCCTTCGAAGTAGAAGGAGTAACGGACCGCAAACGTGCTGAGCGCCTCGACCCCCGGCAGCGCGCGGATCTTGCTCCAGTCGAATTCCGGGTCGTTGGCCAGCATCACCGAGGTAGCCGGCAGGGTGCCGTCCTGGAGTCGGGTCAGCGCACTGGCCGCACGCCGGGCGCCGGCGACCGCGGTGATCACTGTTCCGCTGGCCACCGCGACCAGCACCGCGAGCACGGCGAGGGAGCGCCAGCGACGGCGCACCTCCACCCGCAGCCAGGCAGTCACCACGTTCATGGCCGGCTACTCCGTCCGCAAGATGTGTGCGATCCGCAGCCGGGCCGCTCGATGACCTGGCCACGCAGCAAGCAGGTTGGCGATCAGCAGCGCCGCCGGTCCGACCAGCAGCAGCGCCCACACCGCCATCGGCGGTACGTACTGCACGGGTGTGTAGTCAGCGACCACACGCCAGACGGTCCGTCCTATCGCGAGTCCGAGCGGGACGCCGAACAGCAGGCCGATCACCGCCAGCACGCTGGCCTGGGTCACCACCACCCAGCGGCACTGCGACTGCGTCATCCCAAGGGCCCGCAGCACCGCGATGTCGTGGGACCGCCGACGGACCGCTGTTGCGAGCGCATGCCCAACGGCACCGACGGCCAGCAGCGCGAGGAAGACGCCCAGGACGATGGGCAGCACCCGCACCTGGCGCAGCTCGGCCAGTTCGGTCAGCGGATCCGGCTTGTCGAACGTGAGGCCCTCGAACTCCGGGTGATCCTTGATGAGCGAGGCCGCCAGCTTCTCCCCGGCGCCCGGCGTGCGCGCGCCTGGCCGCAAGGTCACGAGCTCGAGGTGGTACTTGAAACCCTTGAACAGCCTGTCGAACCCCGCGCCGGAGATCCAGCCGCCCTCTGCGTAGCCGTTGTGCGGCCCCACCGGAACGAGACCCGACCCGGTGACTTTCAGAGTGGCAGGGCCCTTGCTCCCCTTCAAGGTCACCCGCTCGCCGATGCGCGTGTGCAGGGTCGTCATGCTCTGCGGCGCCAGCAGCACTTCGTCCGAGGTCTCGGGCATCCGACCTGATATCACGACGACCTGCAGCGGCTTCTTGCCTGCGGTGTATGTCCACAGCGACACCGAACTGTTCTCGTCCGGTCCGGTTGCCACCGCGGTGCGTGCGTCATCGACAGCTTCGACGTCGGCGTTGTCGATGAGCGCGCCGAGCAGCTTGTCGACTGGCCCGGAGTCGTTGTCGTTGATGCCGATGAACGCGGCAACCTGGAAGGTCTGCCCGAACCGCTCAGGGTGACTCGCGGCGTCGCTGACGCCGTGCGAGAACGTGAACGCGGCCAGGATGCCCAGCACTCCGGTCACCGCACCGATCAGCGCCGGTCGGACGGGGACCGACGTGCGGCCTCGTCCAGCCTCCAGTGCGAACCGGGTCCCGACCACGACCGGTACCGCGAAGCCGCCGCGCGCTACCGCGGCGGCCACCGTGGAGCGCCGAGCCGTCGCAATGCGGCGCGCCGCCCCCAGCCCTAGCCAAGCGGCCGCGGCGGCACCCCCCGCCACCAGCAGGATGACCGCAGCCAAGCCCAGCCCGATGACCACCCAATCCACCGACGTTCCGGGCGCGCGCTCGATCACTTTCGCGGTGCCGATGGGGAACCATCGCGAGGCCACGACGGTCCCGATCACGCCGAGCACTGCCCCGATCACTCCCGCAATCATCGGCCCGGCTGCTGCGGTTCCGATCGCCTGACGTGGAGTCATGCCGAGCGCACGGAAGGTCTGTAGTTCGGCCGTGCTCGCCGCGGCGTAGCGCGCGATCGCCTGACCCACCAGGAACAGGGCGGCGACGAACGCAGCCAGCGCGAAAGCGGCCAGGCAACGTGCCTCGAAGGTGATCTCCTTTTGGACAGGACGGCTGAACTGGGCCGGCAGATTCCAGACGTCGATGTCGGACCTCTTGGTGATGCGCTCCACGTCGCTGCGTAGCTGTGGCAGCGCCGCCTCGCCGCCCTTGAGCCGCACGAGGGCATTGACGAACTGGAGATTGCCGGGATCGTGCGGATCGCCAATGATGTTCGCCGAATACTTCGCGACGATGCCTGGCGACATCACCATCCCACCCGTCCCCCCTGGCGGGTCGGAGAACCACGGCGACAGGACGACTCCGACGATGCGCACCGTGATGTGCGGTCCGGTGTATCCGCGTCCCGGCTGGGGCCCCGCCCCCACCAGTTCCTTCGGCGTGGGCAGGTCGATGATCAACGTGTCGCCCACAGTCTTGTGGTAATTCGACACGAAGCGCCGGGTGACGACCACCTCGTCCGCGCGGGTCGGATCGAAAACCCGGCCCTTGAACACGATGGGCTTCTCGATCGTGCGCATCGTCGCGTCGTCAGCGGGCGGGAAAGCTCCTGGGTCGCCGACCCCCTCGACGTGATACGCGTAGTCGACGACGAATGTCGTCAGCGACTCGACTTCGGGCAGCGTGCGGAACGCATTCCAGTCGAAGCCCGGTGTGTTGGCCAGGATCGCCGAGGTCGCCGGCAGCGTCGTCGCCTCGGTGCGGTGCAACGAACTGGCGCCTCGACGGGCGCCGGCCAGCGCGGTCATCACGGTTCCACCCGCGACGGCGATCAGCAGCGCGAGCACTGCAAGAGAACGCCAACGACGGCGCAGGTCCAGCCGCAGCCAGGCCAGGACGACAGCCATGCTCACTCCGTCCGCAGGATGTGGGAGATCTGCAGGCGCGCCGCGCGCCGGCCAGGTACCGCGGCCAGCACGTTCGCGATCAGCAACGCGGCCGGCACGACGGCGAGCAGCGTCCATGCCGCCGTCGGCGCGACGTACTGCAGCGGCGTGGAGTCAGCGACCACCCGCCAGAGCGTGCGTCCCAATGCCACGCCCAGTGGCACCCCGAACAGCAGGCCGATCACTGCGAGCACGCTGGCCTGCGTCAGCACGATCCACCGGCACTGCCACTGCGTCATGCCGAGCGCACGCAGCACCGCGACGTCGTGAGAGCGACGGCGGACGGCGGTGGCCAGCACGTGCCCGACAGCGCCTACCGCGAGCAAGGCGAGGAAGCCGCCGAGCACGATGGGCAGCGCGCGCACGGTCCGGATCTCTGCGACCTCGATGGGCGGGTCGGGCGGACTGAAGGTGAAGCCCGCTGCCTCGGGCACGGCCCTGTCAGTGGCTTTGGCCAGCGCCGCAATGGTGGCGTCGGTGTTGGCGCCGGGCCGCAGCGAGACCAATATGGCGTGGAACTTGTGACCCTTGAAGATCGCGTCGTAGCCGGCGGCGCCGATCCAGGCACCATCGGCGTACCCGTTGCGCGGACCCTCGGGCACCAGGCCCGAGCCGGTAACTGTGTAGACCAAGCTGGCCTTGTCGCCACTGAGTTTCACCTGATCGCCAACGCGGACATGCTGGGCTGCGAGCGTGCGGGGCGCCAGCGCCACCTCGCTGGCCGAGCTGGGCATGCGACCGGATAGCAAGACCACGGAAATTGCCTTCGCGCCGCCTGTGTAGCTGTACACCGATACCGACCCGCCCGGCCCGGTGGCAACAGCCTGGCGAGCATCGTCGATGCCGATCACATCGGAGTTGGCCGCGGCGATGGACAGGAGTTTGTCGGCCGGCAGGAAATCCTGGCTGTTGGCACCGATGAACGCTTCGAGTTGGTGGGTCTGCCCGAAGCGTTCCGGGTGGCTGACGACGTCGGAGACTCCGTGCGAGAAGGTAAAGGCGGCCAGGATGCCCAACACGCCGGTGACAGCACCGATCAGTGCCGGCCGCACCGGTACCGCGGTCCGACCGCGGCCGGGCTCCAATGCGAAGCGGGTGCCGACGATGACCGGGACGGGCAGGCCCCAGCGGGCGATCACGCTCGCCGCAGTCGATCGGCGCGCCGGCCTGTTGCGCCGTGCCGCCGCGAGGCTGAACCACGCCGCCGCGACTGCGCCGGCGCAGACGAGCAGCGACACGAGGACCAGGCCTGGTGCGAAGACGAGCCAATCCGCAGACAGGCCCGGGGCGGGCTCGATCAGATCCGCCGTTCCGAAGGGGAAGAACTGTGACACCAGATAGGCACTGGCCACACCGAGCAGAGTCCCGACGACCCCTGCGATCGCAGGGCCGGTTGCCGCGGCGGCGATGGCCTGTCCTGGAGTAACACCCAACGCGCGCATCGTCCGAAGTTCGGTCGTGCTCGCGGCGGCATAGCGGGCTACGGCCTGACCGACGAGAAATAGCGCAGCGACGAACGCCGCCGCCCCGAAGGCCAGCAGGCACCGTGCCTCGAAGGTGACTTCACGCTGCGCGCTGCGCCACTCGCCGGGCAGGTTCCAGACCTCGATGTCGGTCCGGCCTTCGCTCACCCGGACCACATCACGCCGGAACTGCGGAAGATCGGCCTCGCCCCCCCGCAGCCGCACCAGCGCGCTGACAAAGTTCCACAGGTTCTTCGAGTTCGCGGGTCCGATCGTGTTTTCCGCGTGCTTGGCCACGACCCCCGGCGACATCTGGATGAAGCCCGTCGCCCCAGGTTCGTCGGAGAGCCACGGCGTGCCGATGACGCCGACGATGCGCATGCGCAGGTGAGGTCCGGTGAACGCGCCGTCCGGTCCGGAGCCGCTCTGCTCGGCCAGCTCGCTCGGGGTCGGCAAGTTGAGCACGACCGTGTCGCCGAGGTGTTTGTGGTAGTTGGCCATGAACCTGCGCGTGACGACGACTTCGTCGTCTCGAGTCGCGTCGAACATCCGACCCGTAAAAACAACCGGCGTCTCGATGCTGGTGAGCATCTCCGCGTCGGCGAGCGGGAAGCCGCCGGTGTTGTCGGGGTAGCCCTCGAATGTGTATGCGTAGTCGATCACGAACGTGGTGAGCGCCTCGACTTCTGGCAGCGCGCGGATTCTGTTCCAGTCGTAATTCGCCGTGTTGGTGAACACCGCAGACGTGGCCGGCTTGGTGCGGTCCTGCAGTCGCTCCAGCGCACTGGCGCCGCGGCGGGCGCCCGCGAGCGCCGCCATGACCGTGGCGCTCGCCACAGCAATGAGCAGGGTCAGCACGGCGACCGAACGCCACCGCCGCGGCAGCTCGAGCCGCAGCCAGGCGGTGACGAAGTTCATGGCCCAGCGCTGTCCGATTCGACCTGGCCGTCGCGCAGCACCACCTGCCGATCCGCACCGGCGGCCACGTCCTGCGAGTGGGTCACCATGACGATCGTCTGCCCGGTGTCGTGCAGGCGGCGGAACAGTTCGAGTACCTCGATGCCGCCGTCACTGTCCAGCGCCCCGGTGGGCTCGTCGGCGAGTAGGAGAGTCGGCGAGTTCACCAGCGCGCGAGCGATCGCGAGCCGCTGCCGCTGGCCGCCGGACAGCACCGCCGGCACTTGCTGGGCCCTATCCCCGAGGCCGAGCAGGTCGAGCAGTTCCCGGGCACGCGATTCGGCTGCCTTGCGGCGCATCCCACCCAGCACGCCAGGCAGCACGATGTTGTCGAGCGCACTCACGCCGTCGAGCAGGTTGAAGAACTGGAACACGATTCCGACGTGGTGCCGGCGAAAGCGCGCCAGCCAACCCTCGTCGCGGCCGTCGATGCGCTGCCCGGCGACCTCGACGGTGCCGTCGTCGACCATGTCGAGGCCGGCGATGATGTTGAGCAGCGTCGACTTGCCACAGCCGGACGGACCCATGACGGCCAGGAACTCGCCGTCGGCGATGTCGAGGTCGACGCCGCGCAGGGCACGGACTGGCGCCAATTCGGCGGCGAAAGTGCGACGGACCCCACGGAGGCGGACCGCGGCCACCTGCGTGATGACTGCTTCGGACGGTTCCACGACTGCGCTCATCGTTGTCCCCCAAGACTTGCTGCGGTTGTGATCGGCGTGCACAGGCGATATGCCGCGACGGGCGCTTCGCGGCCCTTCACCTCGCGATCGCCGAGTGAGTCCCAGTCCCAGCCGTCGCTGGCGAGGACCACAGTCGCTTCGTTGGCCACCGTCGTTCCGGCCGGCCGGGCCAGATCCTGCAGGCGCTGCGCGAGGTTGACGGTGTCGCCGACGAGCGTGTATTCCAATCGCTCGACACTGCCGAGCAGCGCGGCGGCGACGTCGCCCGTCGACAATCCGATCCCCAGCCCGAACGCGGCCAGGCCCTGCTCAGCCCACAGTCCGTCGAGGTCGCTTTGCCGGCTGTGCATAGCCACGGCGGCGCGAACCGCGCTCAGCGCGTGCCCCGGGTGCGGGTCAGGCGCACCGAAGACCGCCATCACTGCGTCGCCGACGTACTGCATGACGGTCCCCCCTTCGTTGAGAATTGCAGCATTCATTTCCTTGCGGTGCGCGTTCAACTGCCCGGCGAGCAGGGCCGGGTCAGCTCGCTCAGCTATGCCGGAATACCCGCGCACGTCCGACATGAGCACGGTGACCGTCAACCGCTCGGTGCGCTCCATCGAGGCCCGGTCGGTGCGCAATCGCTCGGCGAGCCCTCCTGGCAACAGCCGGGACAGCGTCTGGCCCTGCTCCTCGCGGTCGAGAATGGCCGAGTGCAATGACCGAAGCCGCTGCAGTGCATTGGCCTGGCCGGCCGACGCGCCGCGGGCCAGGGTGAGAAACAGGTTCTCGATGGCATCGTTGATCGACTCGGGGGTCACGCCGGCCGAATTGGCGATCGCTTTCACCGGCCGGCCCTCAGCGACCTGACGAAGTAGTTCCTCCTCGTCGTCGCTGAGTGCTCCCTCCTCGCGGGCCGGTGAGACGAGCGCCTGCACGATCTCGGGGTCGAGCATCGAACCGCCGGTGGCCACCTCGCGGATCGCCTTGGCCAGCCGGTCGGAGTCGGCGACCCGGTCCTTGAGCAGATAGGCGTAGCCAGCTGCACCGTCGGACAGCAGGCCGACGGCATACTCCGGGCTGTCGTACTGGCTCAGCACGACGACGCCCGTCCCGGGTAGGCGCTTGCGCACTTCCTTGGCCGCCTCGATCCCCTCGTCCTGGAACGTCGGTGGCATCCGGATGTCGGTGACCAGCACCTGGGGTGACAGTTCGATGGCCTGGGCGATCAGCTCGTCATAGTCACCCGCGACCCCGACCACTTCGATCGTCGGGTCGCGCTTCAGCAGGGCGCGTACGCCCTCCCGCACGATGAGGTTGTCATCGGCGAGCAGCACAGTGATCGCGTCCACAGCACCTATTACGGCCCCTAGGTCCCGATCGGGCAAGGTTGCTAGGACGAACGTGCACGGGGTGGTGGCATCACCCCGGTTTGGCAGGTTGACTTGCCTCGCCTCCGGGGCCGGACATGCCTAGCATCGTGCGCATGAGAGTCGAGTCGAGTGTCACCTCGTTGTCCTGGATCCCGTCAGAGGCGGTAGCCGGCGTGATGAAGGCCGGCTTTGCCACCGGAATCAGCCATTACGACTCGCCGCCGGCAGCCCAACTCGGCGATCTGGTCGCGCTGCGCGATGCCGACGCGTTCCGGTTCGCCAACGTGTTGCACGGGTGGGCCGAGTTCGACGGCTCCCGCGTCGTGGACAGCGGCGGCCAGGGCGGCGTCATGATGGGCGCGACCACCGTCCGGGTGGGCCCGCTCGACGCCACCTTCGCCGCGGTGCCGATGCCCGACATCCAGCGGCCGCCCGAAATCGCCGACGGCAGCGTGACCTTCACCCAGACCGCAGGCGGGCGCACCGCGTTGCCGATGCCCCGCAGGATCAGCAAACCGCCATTCGTCCGGCTGCAGTCGCCGCTGGTATGGACGACGCTGCGGCTGACCCTGCGTGCCGACGGGACGTCGTCGGCGGAACTGTCCGGGGCCAGCCCGTTCCCCCGGCATTGGGTGTACGACCACACCGGCGCGCTGACGCTCAAGGCCGGCGTAGCCGACTGGAGCTCCTGGATCGGGCAGCCGTCGTGGACGGCTACCCCCTGGGGCGACGAGGACTCGCCGGTCATCGTCGCCGCAGCCGAGACAGCGCTCGAGCGCGAGCTCTCGACGCTCTTGATGCACGGTGCTCACAAGCCGAAGATCCGCAAGCTGGCCGCCGGGGATGTCCTGGCCAGACAAGGTGATCCCGGGGATTCGCTGTTCCTCCTACTCGACGGCGTGCTCGACGTGAGTGTCGACGGGAAAGCGCTCGGTGACCTCGGCCCGGGCGCAGTCGTCGGCGAGCGCGCGATCCTCGAGTCCTCGCCGCGTACCGCGACCTTGACTGCCGTGACCGCCGTCAAGGTCGCCGAAGCGCCCGCGGAGGCGGTTGACCGGGAAGCCCTGGCTCGGCTCGCGCAGGGCCATCGTCGCGAAATGGCGGACGGGCCCGTCACACCGTGAGGTTCGTTCCGCTCGGTGTACGTGGGTCCACGCCCGCACCCGGACCGGAGTTCGTCCGTTACGGCGGCCACACCAGTTGCGTTGCTGTGTACGCCGACGGCGAGGACGTGCCCGGCCTGCTGCTCGACGCAGGGACAGGACTGCGCATGCTGCCCACGCTGCTGGCCGGAGAGCCGTTCACCGGCCGGATCGTGCTCAGCCACCTGCACTGGGACCACATGCAGGGGCTGCCGTTCTGCCCGTCCGTCGACAACCCGCGGGCGCGGGTGTCGCTGTACGTACCCGTCGACAGCCCGGACACCGACCCCGAGGCCCTGCTCGCACGGGGCTTCTCGCCGCCCAATTTCCCGATCGGCCCTGACGGTCTGCTCGGCGAGTGGCAGTTCTGCCCGCTGCTCACCGGCGCGATCGACGACACGGTGACGGTTGGGCCGGTGGCGCACAAGGGCGGCAATGCGTTCGGGATCCGGGTTTCGCTGGACGGCGCGGTTCTCGCCTACCTGCCCGACCATGCCCTGCACGACGAGACTTCGAGCGCCGACCGCGCTGATGCCGAGAGCCTGGTCGCGGGCGCCGACGTTCTGTTGCACGACGGCCAGTTCGTGGCCGCGGAACATCCCGTTGCCCGCGACTACGGCCACGCGTCGATCGAGACCGTGCTCGACTTCGCCGATCAGTGCGACGTCGGCGAGCTCGTGCTGACCCATCACGGTCCGGCGCGTACCGACGACCAGCTCGACGAACTCGCGACCCAGTTCGAGCACACACCTCAGGGCCGCCCCGTCCGCTTCGCCAAGCAGAACACCTCGATCGAGGTCACCCCCCGCGCCGCCGTGCAAGGTCGGCGGCGCGTGGGCTAGGAATGACTCGGACGACGGCGTGGTCGATCGAGGAGAAACGATGGCGTATTACCAGCGGCGTGGCAGTGTCCCGCCCAAGCGGCACACTCAGCATCGCCGTCCTGATGGCGGGCTGTATTACGAGGAGTTGATGGGTGAGGAGGGGTTCTCCTCCGACTCGTCGTTGCTGTATCACCGCGAGATCCCCTCGGCGTTGGTGGACGCGCGGGCCTGGGTCCTGCCGGATCAGGCCACCACACCCAACGAGCCGTTGCTGCCTCGGCACCTGAAACTGCACGACCTGTTCGCGCACGGCCCGGTAGCTGACGTGGTGACCGGGCGGCGCCTCGTGCTGTGCAATGACGACGTCCGCATCTCCTACGCCGTCGCCACCGGGGCCTCGCCGCTGTATCGCAATGCGATCGGCGACGAGTGCGTCTACGTCGAGTCGGGCACCGCCACTTACTGCGAACGCGACCTACACCCCCGACCGAACCGCTACTCGCCGACGGGACCGAGGTCGAGGTCTACCTCAAGTGGCGAGCGGCCGTGCGTGGGCTTGGTTGCGGCGTGGGGTTTGTTGCGGGTCGAGCCAGGGTGGGGCTTTCCAGTGGGGGATGCCGTTGAGCATGTGGCAGGTCCAGCCCAACTTGGGGTGTTCGCGGTGATGAAACCCGCAGACCAGTGTGCCGTCGTCGATGCTCGTTTT
>JAOPWD010000275.1 GCA_025965875.1 Pseudonocardiales bacterium | reverse complement strand
GCGAGTCATTGGCCGAGCCGCTGCAATGCTTCTGATCACCGTCGGCGTGCTGTCCGCGATCTTCGGTGAGGTCCGCGACGCGATCGCGATCTTCGCTGTGATCGCCGCGTCGTCGTGATCGAAACCCTCAACGAGTTGCGCGCCGAACGCCCCTGGCCCGGCTTCGCTCCCCACCGCACCAGCGGCCAGGGTCCGCCGGGACCGACGCCTCATCGAGCGATACCTGCACTGGATCGCCGATCTAGGGGCACGCGCGAACCGCCGCCGATTCGTCGGGCGCGATAGTGCGCCACCGCCCTGACGGGATCCGCACTGTCAGAGCCCGCAGCTAGCGTGCGTCGTGTGAGAACTTGTGCGGCGTGGTCCTGCGGCAAGCGTGCCATTCAGCGGGATCACCGATCAAGATCATGTCATTCAGTTGTCACCGAGTACTTCGCGGCATCGCGGATCACGAGGCGACACAGAGCGACATGAAATCCAATGATTGCAGGGATCTGGTGATGTCAGGCGGCGCGGGCCAGCACCAAATCTGACTGATCACCCGCGCTGGCAGTGTGGGGGGCAGGGGTTCGAGTCCCCTCAGCTCCACCCATGAATGCTTTATAACATAAGGGCTGCCCGCTTCCAGCGACATCTCCCGAAGACCAAATGTCACCGAAATGTCAGCGCAGACGACTTGTGTGGCACAACGGGGTTCAAGTTGACGAACGCCGTGTTGGTGACGCCGCCGTGAACCAGGGGATCAGGCGCCCCGCCGGACGGCGTGCAGCCCAGCGGCGCGCTCAGGATCCTGTGGTTGCAAAATTCGATGCATCGCATTTTCCGGCGGCTAGGCCGCGAGGTGGTATTCGTTGATGAGGCCGCCGAGGATCGGGCGGCGCACGATCTCCATCGACTCGTGGGTCGAGATCGGCCAGGCTGGTGACGGCGGTCGCAGCGCTTGGCCACGGTACGGTCGTTGTTGGTTGTAGTGGCAGGCGTACTCGGCCAGCATGCGTCGTAGGTGCCGTTGTCCGAAGATCAGCATGCGGTCGGTGAGCTCGGCTCTGACGGTGCGGACGAACCGTTCGGCTGATCCGTTGGCTTGCGGGCATCGGGGCGGGATCTTGACGACCTGGATCCCGGCGTCGGTGAGGACGCTGTCGAAGGTTGCCGTGAATTGTCCGGCGCGGTCGCGGAGCAGGAACCGGAACTCGGCTGCTCGCTCGCCAAGGTCGGCGATCAGATTGCGTGCTTGCTGTGGGTCCACGGTCCGTCGGGGTTGGTCGTGGTGCCGACGAGGTGGACGTAGCGGCTGTTGATCTCAGTGGATCGAATTGACCGCCGATCGGATGACCGCGGTGACGGCCTCCGGATGGGAGATCAGGGTCAGGTGCGAGCCGCCGTGGAAGATTGTGATGGTGGAGTGCGCGCGGTGCGCCATTGCCAGCTCGGATGTCGGCGTGATGATCTGGTCCCCGGTGCTGATGAAGTACCACGAGGGAATTGACGTCCACGCCGCCGCAGTGGAGGGGGTGTCGAATGCCTCGGTGGACGCGCCACGTTGTGAAGCCCACAGCTGCTCGGCCTCTGGACGCGGCAGGTCGTTGGCGAAGTTGTGGATGAAGATGTCCTCGTTCAGGTATAGCTCGGATGCCCCTGCCGGAGCGTTCGGGAACGTCGTGGTCGTGAACAACTCGGTGGCTGGCTTGGTCGCGAGGACAGAGTCGGCGCCACTGAGCTGACCGTTGGTCTCTCCCGGGGCGGGTGCTGAGGCGTCGACATAGACGAGGGCCTTGACGTTCGGCAGTCCGGCGGCGGCGTTCGTGATCACGGCCCCGCCGTAGGAGTGGCCGACCAGCACGATCGGTCCGGGGATCGACTTCAGGAAATCAGCGACGAACTCCGCGTCGGTGGTCAGGTTCTCGACCGGGTTGGCGATCGCCCGCACGGGGTAGCCGAGGTTCTGCAGCGACTTCACCTCCCCGCTCCAACTGGATGCGTCGGCCCAGGCACCGTGAACCAGCACGACGGTCGGTTTCGGCTGATCAGCAGTCCGGCTAATCGACAGGTTGTGCATGCCGGCCGACTCCTTGGGGCCGTTTGCCGACGCCTGTCCGGCGGTCAATGCCAAGACTGCTCCGGCGGCGAGGGCGATCGCTGCCGGAGACCAGATGCGTATCCGGCGCCTCACGCTGGTGGTGTTGCCCGCTGCGGCGACTGACTGCGTCGATTCACTCATCGTCATGACCTCGTCTCACCGAATGGTTTGCATCGAAACTGGAGCCTGCGCTGTGCCCTAACGGGGTGGCCGGTCGCTCGTGTGACCACAGCGGCAAATGCCAGGTTGTGCCGGCGTACTTCAGGGCGCTGAGCCGACCATAGGAATCGCCGGACACTGCTCGCATCCGTGAACTCCACAAGCGGTGCGCCAAACAGGCCGGAGGATGGAGCCGTCCCGCGCCGACCGAGCTATGGGGTTTGTCGCGGTGATTCAAGGGCGAGCATCACGTCGGTGAGCCTGGCGGCCATGTCACTTGTCTGTTTCTCGGCTCGCGATCAGCACGCGCAAGCAACTCCACGCCCATGCTCGCCGACAAGCGAGCCGAAGCATCCCCAGCGCTCAGTCACTGATGTTGTCGTCCACGACTTGTGGAGTTCACGGATGCGAGCAGCGCTCCCGGATTCCTACGGTGACCTCATAGGACTGAGGCTCGTGGTAACGGAAGGAGTCGAGGGCAGTGCGGCAGAACTGCCCCGGGTGAGCGTCCGGCCCCGGGATTCCAACGAGGTGAAACAAGAGCATAAGGAGAGTTGAAGATGGCGACATCTCGCCGAAATTTCCTGATCGCCGGCGCTGGCGTTGCCGCTGCCGCAAGTGTCCCGGCAATAGCCGCAACGGCCGGGCAGGCGAGCGCTTCGTCCCCTGCTGAGTCGATCGAAAAAAGGCACAGCACGGTCACGACCAAAGACGGCACCGTGATCTACTACGACGACTGGGGCAGCGGGCCGCCGGTGTTCTTCAGCCACGGCTGGCCGCTGTCGGTGGATGCCTGGGAAGACCAGATGTTCTTTCTGGCTACCAACGGCTTCCGCTGCATCGGTCATGACCGCCGCTGCCACGGCCGATCGAGCCAGCCCTCCAACGGCCAGGACATGGACACCTACGCCGCCGACCTGCACGAGCTCGTCACCAAACTCGACCTGGGGCCCGCCATCCACGTCGGCCACTCCACCGGCGGCGGCGAGGTCGCCCGCTATATCCGCAACTACGGCACCAAGCGGGTGGCCAAGGCCGTGCTGGTCGCCGCCGTGCCGCCGCTGATGCTGCAGACGCCGGCCAACCCCGGCGGCACGCCGATCTCGGTGTTCGACGGGCTACGAGCCAGCGTTCACGCCGACCGCTCGCAATTCTGGTTCGACCTTGCCCTGCCCTTCTACGGCTACAACCGCCCGGGCGCGAAGGTCTCGCAGGGCGTTATCCAGTCCTTCTGGCTCCAGGGCCAGATGGCTGGCTTCCCGGGCGCCTCCCTCTGCATCAAGGCGTTTTCCGAGACCGATCAGACCGAGGACCTGAAGAAGTTCGACATACCGACGCTCATCATCCAGGGCACCGACGACCAGATCGTGCCGTACAAGGACGCGAGCCTGCTCCAGCACGAGCTCATCAAGGGCTCGATCCTGAAGCTCTACGAGGGCGCCCCTCATGGTCTTCCCACGACGCTCAAGGACCGACTCAACGAGGACCTGCTCGAGTTCTGCAGAGCCTAGCCTGCGTCTTTCGCGCGAGTTGAGCGACACGTTGGCTTAAAATGACACAAGCGCCGATAGTCGGCGAACACGGTTCGATGATCGCGCGCAGGTGCAGCTCGTCCGGATAGTTACGGGGTGCGGGCACGGAACCTCCTTCTGGCCTACCGGACCAGGATCGAAACTCTCCGGGCTACCGTGGAACTTCACCTGACAACGGATGCGCGTGGCGGGTGTTACCGGTCGACTTCCCAGCTCTGGGCTGCTTAGAGCAAGCCGCGCTCCTTCGCGTTCATCCCGGCCTGGAACCGGGTGGTCGCGTTCAGGTTGTGCATGAGCCGCTGGATGCGACGTTGGGCCGTCCGGGGGCTCCAGCCGAGTGCCCTGGCTATGCCGGCGTCGGTCTGCCCGGCTGCCAGGAGGGTCAGCAGCGTACCCGTTTCGGCGTCGTCGGTTTGTTCGGGTTGGTCGTCGCCGATTACCTTGGCCAGTGGTACGGCACGGACCCACTCCGCCTCGAACAACGTCACGAGCGCGTCGAGCAACGCCGAAGGGTGGATGACGTACGCGGCGTCGACGACGTGGGGTGACGAGCTGATGGGGACGGCCGCCATCTGCTCGTCGGCCATGAGCATCTTGATCGGCAGCGTGGGCCGGACTCGCGAGTGCTCGCCCTGGGCGAGGCTGACCAGGATGTCGTTCTGTAGCCGGCCGGGGATGGCGATCGCCTCCCGGTCGTAGATGACGCGGTATCGGATTCCGTCCGTCAGCCGGCGGTGCTCGTTGGCGTGGTTGCCGCCGGGAGGGTCGACATAAGGCGGCCTGTCGAAAAAGCGGATCTGCTCCCGTGCGCATTCGTGTAGCCGAGAGACCCGGTTGCTGATGTTGTCGGCGCCGGTGACGACCTCGACCAGTTCAGCGGGGTGGGTGAACCGCGACGCTTCGCGGAACACCTCCATCAGCTCCTCGATCGTCGCCCGCGTGCCCTTCACTTCCGCCGCCTTGGCGGCCACGAGTTCGCCCAGTGCGATGTCGGGCGCTGCCGCGAGGTATCGGGCGGGTCGGCCGGGGACACGGCTGGCCATTGCGCTGGCCGTCAGCCGCGCCAGTCCTCGGGCTACCTGCTGGACGGAGAGTCCACAGTGTTCGGCCAGATCGGTGGCTGTGGTCCGCGGATGCCTGATCAGGGTGGTGTAGATCTGGCTGTCCACCGGCGGGATGCCGATCGCGGTGAGCTTCTGATTGTCGTGGCGGTGATCGGCCATGTGGCGACTATTGGTCATGGTGGCTATCTTGCGTCATGCGGCGCTGTACTGCGATGTTGTCCCCATCACCGGTTTGACCGTTGTCGCCCCGGTTGTCCCGACTCCAAGGTCCCCCCGACAGTAAGAAGGGTCGTAGTGCTCCGGACAAGAACGACTTCATTCCGCGCCTTGCTCGTTCCGCTCGTCACCGCTGCCACCCTCGCCGGCAACGTCCTCGTCGGCGGCGCATCCGCCGCGCCGGCCGCTGCCGCACCGTCGCCTACCCCCGCCGGGCAGCAGCAGCCGGACGGTGCCAGGAAGGTGCCGATGCCTGACGGCGGCACCATCAGCGTCGCCCCGGACGGCACCGCCACCCGTACTTCCGCACAGGGCAAGGTCCTGGGCATCAAGAAGTTGGTGGTCCCGCAGGGTAGCTCCGGGCTCGGCCCGTTGGCGGGGCCGAGTGATGACCAGGTCCGGGCGGCGTTCACCCCGTCGCCCTACCAGAAGGCCACCACCGACGTGGTGGCCGTCCTGTCCGACGCCACGACCGTCACCGGGGCCCCGGTGACGGGCAAGCAGGCCTTCCGCACCCGCGCCCCGCTCACCTCGAACGCCAGCGTGAACTCAGCACTCGCCAAGATCGGCGCGGTATCGGTGCAGCCGATGTTCCCCGATCTGCCGGCCACCGACGCCGCGCGGCTGACCGCGAGTGCCCGCAGCCGTCTCGGCCCCACCGCACCTGACCTGTCGAAGATCGTCCTGGTACACCTCAAGGGCGGTCACGCGGACGCGGCAGCGAAAGTCTTCGCTGCCACCCCTGGTGTGACCTCGGCTCGGCCGGACATCCAGGTCACGTCCATGTCCACGCCCCCGTCACCGTTGCCGTCCTCGGTTGCCAACAACGCCCAGAACACGCTGCGGGCCATGCAGGCGAACAAGAACCTGCCAGCCGCGCCGGGGACCGGGCTGCCGACCAACTTTGGCCTGACCTCCTCGCTGCAGAGCTTCCTCAACGCAGGTGGCACCGACGCGATGGGCGCCTACAGCCTGCTGGAGAACCGGTTCGGACAGTTGCCGGGTGCGGGCGAGGTGATCACCAATGTGTCGATCGGTGATCTGACCGACCAGGCCATGGCCGACGCCGGCGACCCCTACGTGCAATCGAACGGCCCGACGACGATTGTTCAGAACGGCCAGCGTTACCTGGACCTGCCATCCATGCCGCTGATCCCCACCTACACCGCGGACCCGAGCGGCACGCTCGACCCGATCGGCTCGACCGAGGGCCAGGATCCGTCGCTGGGGGAGGTGATGCTCGACTTCGGCGTGATGGCGCCGCTACCACACAACCTGCAGCGTCCCTCGGCGGTGGGCAGTGGCCTGACCGACCTACTCGGCATCGCCCCCGGCGCGAAGTACCGCCTGGTGGTGCCGCAGCAGCCGACCTTCGACCAGATCGCGGTCGCGTTACTCGGCGCCGCCCGCCAAAACCCGCGCCCTAACGTGATCACCGCGAGCCTCGGCTTCGGCACCGACGCGTTCGGATTCCCCGGCCGGTACCTCGAGGACGACTCGGTCCTCCAAACGGTGATCGCATCGATCGTGCAGCAGTACCACATCGTCGTGACCATCTCCGCCAACGACGGCACCCGGCTGTTCACCCCGACCGCGGTCGGGCCCGACGGCGGCAGCACCGCCACCAACGCCACCCGCGACCCGGGTGCGACGACCGACATCAACGACGACCAGACCTCGACCACGCCGAGCCAGGTGCTTGACAGCGGCGCGATCGCGGTCGGCGGCACCACCCTCGACGACACCCTGTCGGTCTCACCGCAGACCGGTGGACCGCTGTCGCACAACCCGACGTTCGCGACCACCCGCACCGACGGGGCCGGGAACTTCTCCTCCGGGTTCGGCAGCCGGATCAACGTCTCCGCACCCAGTGACGGAATCGCCGTGTACGTGCACCCGCAGCTCGGGTCGGCGCAGCAAGTCACCCCGGTGCTGAACGGCGGAACGTCCGCCTCGGCGCCGATGACCGCGGCCGCGGCCGCGATCGTGCTGCAGGCAGCCAGGCTCACCGGGAAGTCGATGAGCCCCGCGGACGTGCGCTCGCTGCTGGCGAACACCGGCCGTCAGGTCGCCACCCCACCGCAGATCGACCAGCCACTCAACGTTGGCCGCCAGATCGACATCACCGCGGCCGTCGGCGCGGTCCTCGGTGACGCGCACGGACAGAACCAGGCACAGAATGCTCAAGGCGACAGCGGATCGGGTGGGTCATCCACCAGCATCGTGCGGCTCTCGGTCGCCCACCGGCAGACGATCGGCCTGCTCGGCGGCGAATTCCTCGAGTACACCGACCCGAATCGGATCGACCTGGCCGGTCCGGACGACAGCGGTGAAGGCCTGACCGGGCCGGTCACCATCGGCGCGGATGTGACAGGTCTACCCAACGGCACGAAACCGGACTACGTGCTGCGCATCGGTGCCCACGAGTTCCACTCCCAGGTGCCGGCGGTTCGGCTGACTCCGACGCAGATGCTGCAGGCGGCGGGGTTGCCGGTCGTCTCGACCGCTGACCGGACCATCCAGCTCACCTTCGAAGTCCGCTCCGCACGGCAAGTGCTCGCCTCCGCACACCGGCCGCTCGTGTTCGGTCCCACCGACGGGACCTACAGTGAGGCGCTCGCTCCAGTCGCGGCCGCCACGGTGAAGACCGGCAGCCCGGTGACGGTGCATTACAACCTCACCGGCGTGCGGAACGTGAGCTCACCCCAACTGGTCGTCTCGACGGTCGGGCACTGGAGCCCGGCGGCGGCGCCGTTGTTCACCGCCGCCTACGCGGCCCCGCTGACCGGCTTGTCCGGTGACGTGACCATCCCGGCACACGCGTTCGACGGTGGTGGCGGCAGCTACGGGATCGGCCTCATCACCGGAACCGGAGGAATTCATCAGAACCTACCGGTGTACGGCGAGTTCACCCCGATCCGCGTCGACGGCGGGACACCGGCACAGCGCCCGGCGACACCGACCCTGGCGGCCGCCGGGAGCGACCAGTTCGGGCACAGCCTGGCGATTCCCACGGCCGCGCCCGGGTTCAAACTGCGCTACGACGTGCGCGGCGTGCCCGGCGCGGCCGGCGCGGCCTTCGAGGTTTCGGCCCCGGCGGCACCCACCCTGTACAACTCGCTCAACACGGTGACCAACGCCAATGGCACGGTCCGTGACCACGACGGGGTGGACACCGGCTCCGTCCGCTACCAACGGTTGCCCTCCAGCAGCGGCACCGTCGCCCTCGACGCGGTGAAGCTCGGGCTCCCCGGTTCGCTGAACTACAGCATCCGGGTGTTCCCGACCGACCGCAACGGAAAGGTGATCGGGCAGGCGTCTGCGACCTCGATGCTGACCCTCGACGACGGCCTGGCCCCGGACGGTGGTCTGGTCGCCAGCTTCGCCATACAGCCAGGCGGCACCTCGGCCGCCTCGGTCTTCGACCCGACGACCGGCGGGGAGTCCCTGCGCGAGTACAACGCCTCGACCGGCACCTACGGCCGGACGTTCGCCACGGACCCGCCGACGCTCTACCAGAGCGGCTACCAAATAATCGGCATCGACCCCGGTGCACACCGGCTCCTGGTACTGCACTGGACAAGCTGGGGTCCGTTTGGGCAACCGTGCTCTGCGGCTAACCCGCCGTCATTGCAGACTTACGACACGCTCACCACAAAACTGGTGAGCGATGTCTCCAGCGGCTGCCAATACACCGTGCTTGGCGGGCGGGTCGACACGGTCCGCCACCGGGCCGCCATCCTGGCCCACCGCACCAGCGACAACGCCGACATCCTGCTGCCCCTGACCCTGTCCACCGGAACAGTCAGCACGCCAATCGAGGTTGATATCAACCCGGACGTGCAGCAGATCGGGGAATACCACGGCATCGCCATGAACCAGGCGACCGGCCTGGTCTACCTTTCCAGGACCGCCCTCCTGTGCACCGGCCTCGGCCTGAGCGCCCTCGTTTCAGTGAACCTGGACTCGGGCGTGCAGACCCCGGCGGTCACCCTCGACCAAGACGGGCAGCCGGCAGGATCTGCTAACTGTGTCGCCGGCCTCGACGTCGACGCGGGCGCCAACCAGGTGTTCGAGGACGCCGACGTAGCGCCGCCGAGCCGGTTCCTCCCGGCCACCGTCACCCTCTCAGGGTTTACCGGCGACACCATGAATGCCCTCGACCCGATAGTGGCGCGCCCGGCGCAGCCATCGATCGGCCTCGTCATCGACTCGACGCACCATCTCGCACTACTCCCCTACCCATCATCGACCGCGCCGGGGGACAACAACGCGACCAGTCAGACCGACGTCGTCGACCTCACCACTGGAAGCACCGTGTCCACGGTCTCGATCTTCAACTTCGTCACCGGCTACTGGGGTGGCCACTTCGACCCTGATCCAGCCTCTGCGCTCTTCGACCCTGGTGTGGACATAGACAACCAGCCGATGCAGCTCGATCCGGCCACCCGCACCGGGTGGGTCATCTCCGGTAACGGGAGGCAGATCCAGCAGTTCAAGTACTAACCCGAAGCAGCTAGCGCCTGGGCGGCGGAACCCCTGCAGGTTCAGGGGTTCCGCCGTTGGCCGCGGCGCCACTTGGCGGATGCTGTTGGATGCGCTCGCGGCGCTGAACATCCCGACCCCGATGGCGCCGCCGTCACGAAACTCCACGCAGAACCCGCCCACACCTGGCGTAGTGAGATGCAGTCCGACTCCCCGCACGAAGTCGTCTGGCGTGTTCTCGAAGGCCCCGACGCCTGGATCGACACAGTGATCAGTTCGCGCTTCAACCCTCCACCAGCGGCGGGACGACACTGCTGTTCACCCACGCCCGCTGGGCGCAGGCGAGCGAGTTCATGAGCGGCTGCAGCACCAACTGGGGCGCCTACCTCACCAGCCTGAAA
>JAOPWD010000266.1 GCA_025965875.1 Pseudonocardiales bacterium | reverse complement strand
GCCATGACGGCTGACGCGCTCGTCAGCTTCGGGGCGTCGGCGACCTCGGCCGCCAGTTCACGGACGCGTTGCGCGATCGCCGCGTACCGAGCGGCGAGGTCGGTGCCGCGGATCGTCGCGGCCAGGGCCAACAGCGGGTCGCGGTCGAGGTCCGCGGCGATCGCGGCGGGCGTGCGGTAGCCGGACTCGACGTCGGAGCCGGCGTGGGCGAGGTAGCGCACCGTACGCAGGTGCAGCAGCGCCGGGCGTCGCTCGAGCCGGGCCGTGTCGACGGCATCGCGGGCGGCGCGGTGCACCGCGTCGGGGTGGTCGCCGTCGGCAGCGAAATACCGGATGCCCGGCCGCTGCGCGGCCTGCTCCACCCAGCGGGTCGGCGTGGGCACCGAGATGCCGAGCCCGTTGTCCTCGCACACGAACAGCAGCGGCATCGGCAGCGCCTGAGTGACGCAGTAGCCCGCAGTGTTCAACGCGCCGACGGCGGTGGAGTGGTTCAGGCTCGCGTCGCCGAAGCTGCACACGGCGATCGAGTCGGGGGCCCAGCGCGTCGGCAGCCCCAGCCGCTTGGCCCGTCCGATCGCGAATGCGACCCCGACCGCGCGCGGCAGGTGCGAGGCGATCGTCGACGTCTGCGGGATGATGGCGAGCGACGCATCACCCCAGACCTTGTGTCGCCCGCCCGAGGCCGGGTCGGCGACGGCGGCGGCCAGCCCCAGCAGCACCGCGCGCAGGCCGTCGTCGAGCGAGCGGCCGGCTTGCAGCGAACGGGCCAGGAAGAAGCCGCCCGAGCGGTAGTGCAGCAACGCCGGATCGCTCGGCCGCAACGCCTGCGCGACGAAGGCATTGGACTCGTGCCCTGCCGAGCCGATCGTGTAGTACCCCTCGCCGCGCTCGCGCATCCGGCGTGCCTCGACGTCGAGTAGTCGGCTGCCGGCCATTGCGTCGAACGCGCTCAGCAGGGCGGGATCCGAGGGCGGCGCGTCGACGTGTTCGGCCAGACGGCACAGTCCGTCGCGGACGTGCTGGTCGAGCAGGTCGTGCGGGCTTGCGGCGACTGTGCCGCGGGGGGCTATCACGCTCCCGATTCTGCAGCCTCGCGCTGCCTCGCCTGCCACGAGGTTGGTTGAGTGACGTATCGCGAAGATCAGAGACGGCGCAATCGGCGTCTCTGGTCAAGTAGATACGTCACTCAACGTGGCTGGCCGCACCGGCGTCAGGCGGGTAGTTGCGGCCCCGATAGGCTGCAGTTAAACTTCACGCGGATCACACCTGAAGGGCTGTCATGGACGATTTCGATCTTCCGATCGAAATTGCCCTTGCCCCAGCGATTTTCAGCGCAACCGCCAGATCCGGCGGCGAGGGTCAGTGATCGCGGGTCGAGAGGGCGCGCTGGCGCAACGCGCGCTCGAGTCGGGTCTGCCGCGTGCGGGTTTCGGTGACATCACGTCCATCGGCGTGGGCAGTCTGGCCACCGTCTACCGCGCCCGCGAGCTGGCCACCAACCGGATCGTCGCGCTCAAGGTTCTCGACACCGCCGGGATATCCCCGCGGGCCCGGGAGTCCTTCGAACGCGAGTCGCTCGTGCTGGGGGCCTTGAGCTCGCACCCGAACGTCGTGACGTTCTACCGCAGCTTCGCCCTGCCCGACGGCCGGCCGGTGCTGGTGCTCGAACTGTGCCACGGCTCCGTCGCCGAGCGACAGCGCAGCCCCGAGGGGATCTCGGTCCAGGAGGCTGTGGCGATCGCGATCAAGATTGCCGGGGCGCTGGAGACCGCGCACCGTGGCGGCGTGTTGCACTGCGACGTGAAGCCGCAGAACGTCCTGATGACCGAGTTCGGCGAACCCGCGCTGGCCGATTTCGGCGTCGCGATGCTGCAGTCCTCGACGCAGCTGACGGCCGGGCTCTTCGACTTCACCAACGTGCACGTCGCGCCGGAGTTGCTGGAGGGCGGCCCGACGTCCGCGGCGACTGATGTCTATGAACTCGCCTCGATGTTGTACGAGCTGGTCGCGGGCAGTTCGGCGTTCCGGGCGTACGCGGGGGAGCCGCCCGCGAGCGTCATCCTGCGGATCCTGCGCGATCCGGTGCGCCCCGTGGTGTCCGAGACCGTGCCACAGGATCTGTCAGACCTGCTCGTCTGGAGCATGGCCAAGGGGCTGCGCGAGCGACCACCCAGCATCGAGTTCTTCGCCTTCGAACTGGACCGCATCGAAGCTGCGCAGGGCTGGCCGCGCACGGCGTTCCTGGTCCGCGACATCGGCGCACCGGTGACAGTCCCGCGGGCCCGGTCGGCCGCCGCCCGACGGTTGACCCAGGTGCCGCCCGCTGCCCCGTTGCCGCCGTCCGCTCAGCTGGTTGCGGCGCGCCCTCCCGCAGCGGCCGCCACGCCGCCGCAGCCCGTGGCGCCGGTGTTCACGACACCGCTGCCTGCGCCGCCACGGCCAGCTGCTCCGCTGGCATCGGCGTCGACACCGTCGCCCGAGTCCGGCGAGACGGCGCCGCCGGCCCTGCTCCCGTTGATTGCCGGCCCGCGGCACGCGGTGCACGCCGCCGACCCGTGGCTCAGCCCGCGCGTCGTGCTGCGCGCGAGCCTGTTCGCGGCTACCAGGCCTGTCCTGGCCACGGTCCTGGCCGTGTGGTTGGTGGCGATCGTGACGGTGGCGGTGGTCCTGACCCGCGCGTTCGGCGGCGGGAATTCCAGTGCCGCGCTCGTCGTCGGGGTTCTCTCGGCCGCGCTCTCGATCACCGCCGCTGCCGCCCAGTTGGGTCGTCCAACCCTCGTTCTGAACGCTCGCCGTCTGCAGCACCGCAACGGACTGAGGCGGATCGTCATCCCGTGGGACAGCGTCATGGCCTTCGACGGACAGCTCGACCAGTCGCGGCGCTCCCGTTCGGCACACGGTGTGATCGTCGTGTTCGGCGGCCGTGGATCGATGCCGCTGGCCGCGACCAGGCGCCAACCGTGGGAGATTGCATCGCTGTATGAACAGCTTGAGGCCTACCGAAGCCGGATGCAGGCGCAGGTTTCTCCGTGACCGACGGGGAGTAGCGGCCCTCGAGCGCATAAGCGGCACTCCTCGAGGACCGGCACAGCCCGCTTATAGTCTCGGTGGGGTCGTCGGGCGGGCAGCCGGCGAGCGACATCAGCTGTCGCACATGGGGAGGTGTTCGTGGCGCTGCGACGGAAGGTGCGCGCCTCGGGCACGGAACTGTTTCCGGGCTTCGCCGATGTCCTCGAGATCGGCACCGGAAGTCTGGCCACGGTCTATCGGGCTCGCGAGATCGACACCAACCGGCAGGTGGCGCTCAAGCTGCTCAATGTGCGCGACGCGTCCCCCCGCGCGCTGGAGTCCTTCCAACGTGAATCGATGGCGCTGGGCGCGCTGAGTGCGCACCCGAACATCGTCACGTTGTTCCGGACGTTCCCGGTGTCGGACGGTCGCCCGGTGTTGGTGTTGGAGCTGTGTTCCTATGCCGTCTCTGACCGGCTTCGTGGTGGGGCGCAACTGCCCGTGCCGGAGGCGGTGTCGATCGGGATCAAGGTGGCCGGTGCGTTGGAGACTGCGCATCGGGCGCAGATCCTGCACCGTGACGTGAAGCCGCAGAACATTCTGGTGACCGAGTTCGGCGAGCCTGCGCTGGCCGACTTCGGGGTAGCGATGTTGCAGTCGTCGACGCAGACGACGGCGGGGTTGTTCGACTTCACCACCCTGCACGCGGCGCCGGAACTACTCGAGGGTGGCGCAACGTCGGCGGCCACTGATGTCTATGAGCTCGCCTCGACGCTCTACCAGCTCATCTTGGGGCAGTCGGCGTTCCGGTCGTATGACGGCGAGTCGCCGGCGTCGGTGATTCTGCGGATCCTGCGCGACCCGGTGCAGCCGGTCGTGGCCGACGGGGTGCCGGTGCCGTTGTCGGACTTGTTGATTTGGGCGATGTCGAAGGACAAGGACCATCGCCCACCGACCGCCGCGGAGTTCGCGGTCGAGTTGGCAGAGATCGAGACCGCCCAGGGCTGGCCGCGTACCCAATTCCTGATCCGCGACACAGCAAATGGCGTCGGCGGCAGTCCAGGGACCATCACCCGCATGCCGGAGCGGCCGGTGCCGGTGCCCCCTCCCGTGGCCGTCGCACCGCCCGCCGCGATGCCGTCTCCGCCCGTGCCGCCAGCCCGGTTTTTGCCTCCCGTCCCGCCACTGCCTCTCGCCCCGCCTGTCCCCGCGGCGTCGGTGCCGGCCGTGCTGCCGTGGACCGATCCGGCGCCGGCCGAGCCGAGCTGGACCGAACCGGCGTGGTCGGAACCGACCTGGTCCGAGCCGACCTGGTCCGGACCGGGTGCCCCGCTCCCGCCGTCCGAGGACCTGCCTCCGGCTGAGCCGGTTACCCCGGAGCCGGTTGCCCCTGAGCCAGTTGCTTCGGAGCCGGTTGCTTCGGAACCGATTGCCCCGGAACCGGACGCCGCGGACCCGTTTGTCCCAGAGGCCGGTGTGCAGCCTCTGGCCCGGGCCGAGGTGCAGGCACCAGAACTCGACTGGCGAGCCGCTGCGGCACGTCGCCGCGGTGCGCCCCCGGCCCATGCGGCGCCGGCCAACGAGCCGTTTGACTTCGAGCCGGAGCCAGCGGCGGCGGTGCCCGCGTACGCGGCCGAACCCGATCCGCAGCCGGAAATGGCACCGGCCATCGAGTCGCCGCCGACCGTTCCCCCCGCGACCGTTGCACCCACCGAGACCGACACACCCGCCGCGGCCCAGGACACGCCCGCGCCGCCGGTCGAGCGACTCCCAGCCCACTCCGGGTCGCTGGACGCCGCGTGGGCACCGCCGACCGACGCTCCCGCCGCACCTGCGCCGCCAAGCCTGCCGCGAGTCGCCGCCGCACCGCCAAGCGCGCCGTATCCACTGCGTGCCCCGCGGCCGCCGATGCCGGTAGCGAGCCTGCCCGGTCGTAGCGCGTGGACCGCGCCGCCGCCACCACCACCCCTGCCAGCACAGCCACCGCCGCCGCCACAACCGCCACCCCGCGCCGAGGTCCCGCCCGCACTGCCCGTCGCGCCGGCCGAGGAGCCGGACGTGCTGCCCTGGCCCGAACCGCTGTGGACTGACACCGCGGCGGCGGTGCCGGCAAGCGCGCCCCCGCCGGAGCCTGCCCCGGTCGCGCCACCGGTCCCCAGCCAGGAGACCGACGTCAGCTATCCGATTCCGCCCGCCGGCCTATCTCCGCTGCCCGATCAGGGTGCTTTCGGCGCACCGGCTGCGGCATTGCGAGTGCCGCGACCCGGGCGCCTGCAGCAGTTCGGCGGCGACATCCAGATCGACCCGTTGTCACTACCACGCCGGCTGCGCCTGCACGCGGGAATGAGTGCCTTGACGGTCGATGATCGCCGCGTGTCGATGCGCGTCGGCCTCAAGCGCAGCCGAATCCCGTGGACCGACGTGCTGGGTTTCGAACCGCGGGTGGAGGCGGTCGACGACGAAGGCGTTGCGAGCGGATCGCTCCTTGCGGTGACCACGCTCGGTCCCGTCGAGCTGCCGGCAACGCGAGGATCGCTCGCCGAGGTGCGTTACGCGCACGCGATGCTCGACGCCTACCGCGCTCGCGCGCAGCTCGCCCAGCGCCGCTGAGCGCAAGTCGGGCACCCGGCACGGGCGAGAATTGCACAATCGGGTCAGTGCGCGCGGCGAGCGCGGTGCGTGCCGCTGCGCCGACGCTTGGCCACCGGCGTCGGGTCGGCCCACGACAGCGGGCCGGCCGCAGAGGGCGGCGTCTTCGCCCGGTGATAGCGCAGGCCGGCCGCCATCCGAGCGCCCACGCCCAGCCGGCGCCGGACGAGCCGGCGCAACGAGTTGTGCGCGGTCCAGGCCGCGTCCGCCTCGGCCGGGGCGATCCAGGCGCTCGAGTAATAGATCGCGGCATTGGCCGCATCACCGAGGTAGGCGGCATGCACGGCCGGCTCGGGACCGAACCGCTTGCCGGTGGCCGTCACGATCTCGGTGCTGGTGAGGGCCGTCAGATCGGCCAGCCCCGATTCGGTGAGCACATCCAGACTCTCCAGCCACGCCCCGAGCAATCGGCGGCGCGGATCGGCCGGTCGCTGCCGCCGACGTACCCGTAGCCATTTGCGCAGCAACAGCGCGAGCAGCGCCGCGACGACCAGCACGCCGAATCCGATGAGCAGCGCCGCGATCAACGGACCTTTAGCGGCCGCCGGCTTGTGCGGCACGGTGCTCTTCGGGGCCACGGCGTGTCCGCCGTTGGACTGGGTGATCAACGCGTTTCGGGTGGGTGTGGCGCTAGGGGTCTGGGACGGTTGCGAGCCCGCGGTCGGCGTGCGTTGTGCCCCCGACACAGTGGTGGGCGCGGGGTCGACGACGACCCAGCCGCTGCCGCGAATCGGGATCTCCACCCAGGTCCAGGCATCAGCCGTCGTCACGTCGTAGGCGCCCGCGGGCAGCGAGTGGCCGCCCTGCGGCGTGGGCAGCCGAAAGCCGGTGACGAGCCGGGCCGGGACGCCGAGTTGGCGGGCCACGAGCGCGAACAGCGTCGCGTACTGCTCTGGCGTGGCGGAGCGTTGCGGGCCGATGATCGAGGCGAGTACGTCGGCGAAGCTCACGCCGCCGGTGTGCGGGCTCGCCGACGACGTGGGCGACGGAGCGTGGCTGCTCGGGCGCTGCTTCGACTTGGTCGCGGACGGCGGGGTGGGCGACGTGGTGGGCGAGCCGGCGAGGGAGTACTTGGTCTTGAGCTGCCTTCCCAGCGCCTGCAGGAATGGCAGCGCCGGAGTGATGGGGGTGTTCGTCTCGTCGGACAGCGAGGTGACGACGCTGCCGAGCGCGGCACGCAGTGCGCCCGGAACCTGGGTGTCGATCGGTGGCGCCGAGGTGGCCGGCAGCGCCGTGCCCGCGACGTCGTCGAACGACGTGGCCGGCGCGTCCGAGCGCACGCTGTAGGTCTGCCCGCCGTGCAGCCCGGCGGACGGCACGACCATCCCGCTGGCGGCGTCGATGTTCACCGCGGCGCCGGTGACCTCTTGCGGCCGGTACAGGTACGGCATCCACGGCGCCGACGTGAGCGGTCCGGCGGCGATCTTGTACTCCTGGGTGACGGCCGGGCTGGCGGCGTGCAGTGCCGGATCGCTGTCGGCGGGCAGGATTCCGCCCGAGGGCCGGAAGCTGCGGTTGAACGACCAGCCGTCGCCGTCGTAATAGTCGACGTTGGCGATCCCGAAGTATGCCGGCGAGGTCCGGTCGACGCTGACGTGGAAGACGGGCCGGCCGGCGGTGGTGGGCTTGGCCGGCCGGAGTCCGGAGATGAACGCCACCGGGCTGAGCGGCTGCGAGCTGTCGACCAGCGGGACGCGCTCGGGGGTCGCGCTGCGGCTGGTGAATACCGAGGACTGCACCGCGACGGCCGCGATCAGCGCGACGGCCAGCGCTGTGCCGGAGCCGATGACCAGCCCACGCAGCGGCAGCACGCCGTCGGGCTGGGTCGAGACCGCGCCGTCCTCCTGCCGCATCCACGACTGCGCGACCCGCAACAGCAGCAACGCGACCAGCAACGCCAACGCGAGCAGCGTGTCCGAGACCTGTACGTCGTGGACGCTGCCCGAGGCGGCACGCACCGAGCCCGCGTATGCCAACCCGAACGTCACCAGGCAGGCGCCGTATGGCAGCACCGTGAACCATTGCCGCCCCACGCATTCGCCGGCGAGCGCGCCGGCCACCCAGCACAGCGCGACCGGTGCGACCAGCAGCGTCCGCGGGCTGACCAGCGGCAGCGCGAACGTCAGCAATTGCGACGGCCCGTGATACAGCCCGTCGATGAGATGGCCGAAGCCGACCGGCTCGTGCAGGACCACGACCAAGCTGTAGAGCACGAACGCGACCAGGTCGATCAACGCGGTCAACCACAACTGGCGGATGCCCAGACTCACGGCGACGAACGGGACGAGCACGCTGAGGACGGCCGCGCCGAACAGCGGCGCCGCGATCACGTCGGACGGGAACGCGCGCAACCAGGGCGAGCTGGCCAGCCCCACGGCAACCAGCGCCAGCGGCAGGACCAGGAACGGCATGACCCGGCGAATCACGCGTGCACCTGCACATTCCACGCCGCACACGCGGTATCCGCGTCAGCCGCGCTGATCACGCTGACGCCCGGAAAGCGCACCGGCGTAGGGGAATGCTCCGGGTCGATCGACACGACGACCAGCCGCTCGAACCGCCGGCGCAGCAACGCGACGAACGGCAGGTCGGCCAGGTCGAGCACTCCGGTGACGACGACGAGTGACGTGCCGCCCAGCGCACGACGCAGGGTGAGCAGTTGCGCCTGCAGCGACCCCTCGGGGTTGGCGACGACCCCGGTGAGGTGATCGATGAGCGGCGTGACCTCGCGCAGCCGCGGCCCGCCGATCACGTCGCCGTCGGTCAGCCGCAGCTCCACCGGCGCCTTGTTCGCCGCCGTGGCCACGAGCACTGACGCGGCGACGTCGACCGCCGACTCGAAGGACTCCTCGGTGTAGCGGTCCGGGCGCTGGTCGAGCACCACGACGCTGTAGGGCTGTGAGGTGTCGACGTTGTGCTTCACGACGAGCCGGCCGGTGCGCGCCGACGAACGCCAGTGCACCAGACGCAGGTCGTCGCCGACCACATACTCGCGCAGCCGGTGGAAGGTGATGTTGCCCTGAGGCGAAGTGTCCGACGACGGGCCCTCGAGATGCCGGGTCTGGCCGGCCGGCAGGGCGCGGAAGCTGAGCACCCGCGGGTAGACCCAAATCCGTTCCGGCTGACCGTGCTTGCGCGAGACACGGAACAGGTCGAACGGATCGCGCCGGGTGACCTCGACCGGACCGATGTCGAAGATGCCGCGTCGCGTCGTCGGTAGTCGGTAGGTGCGCGTGCCGCGCTCGCCCCGGCGCAGCTTCGGAATGATCGTCCGCACCTGCAGCGCCCCGAACGGCTGGTTGGCCACCGTGGTGCTGACCGTCATCCGGCCGCGGTTGGCGAAGGACAGGAACGCGATGGCCATCGAACCCTTCGGCACCCGCGGCGGCTGGATCTGCCGGTCGATGGTCAGCCGCGACGGACGCAGGATGGTGGCCAATCCCACGGCGACCACTGCCAGCAGGCCGATGCCGAGCAGGTCGAACGAGGTCCAGCCCAGCGACAGCCCGAGCACCAGCGCGGCAATGCCGGCCAGCAGAGCCGCCAGCCCGGTCCGCGTCATGAGTGAGTCACGCGTCGGTGGTCAGTTCGCGGCCATCGCGCGTGGCACCGCAACCGAGTGGACGGCCCGGCCGATGAGTTCGACGCCGGTGCGCCCCTGCAGTTCGGCGTCGGGTTGCAGGATCACCCGGTGCGACAGCACGACCGCGGCGATGTTCTTGACGTCCTCGGGGACGACGAATGGACGCCCCGCCGCCGCGGCTGCCGCCCGAGCCGCCCGCAGCAGTGCCAGGCTGCCTCGAGGCGAGACCCCCAGCCGCAGTTCGGATATCGTCCGGGTGGCCGTCGCGATCGCAACGATGTACTGCTCGAGCGCAGGCGCGACCTCGACCCGCTTCACCGCGTCGATCATCATGAGCACCTCGGCCCCGGACAACACCGGCGCCAAGTGGGCCACCGTCGAACCCATCTTCTGAGTGCGCAGGATCTCGGCCTCGGCCTCGGGCGTCGGGTAGCCGACCGTCAGCTTCATCAGGAACCGGTCCAGCTGTGCCTCGGGCAGGATGTACGTGCCCTCCATGTCGATCGGGTTCTGGGTCGCGACGACCATGAACGGCTTGGGCATCGCGTACACGTGCGCGTCCGTGCTGAGCGTGCCTTCCTCCATCACCTCGAGCAGCGCCGACTGGGTCTTGGGGGAGGCGCGGTTGATCTCGTCGCCGAGTACTACGTTGGCGAAGATCGGGCCGGGCTTGAACTCGAACTCGCTCCTCGCCTGGTTGAAGATCGACACGCCGCTCACGTCGGAGGGGAGCAGGTCAGGCGTGAACTGGATGCGGTTCCAGGTGATCGACAGCGACGAGGCCAGTGCCCGAGCCAATGAGGTCTTGCCGGTGCCGGGCACGTCCTCAAGCAGCAGGTGCCCTTCGGCGAGCATGCAGATGACCGCGTTGCGGATCACCTCAGGCTTGCCCTGGATGACGTAGCCCATGTTCGCGCACAGGCGCTCCACGTTGTGGGCCACCCGCGAGATGTCA
Source organism: Pseudonocardiales bacterium (assembly GCA_025965875.1). GTDB lineage: Bacteria > Actinomycetota > Actinomycetes > Mycobacteriales > Jatrophihabitantaceae > QHCC01. Next base: position 22,784 of record JAOPWD010000266.1, on the reverse strand, counting down.
TAAGGACCGGTCATGGTGCTCCTCGTTTTTTCGGGGTGCCACCGTCATTACGGCTGGACGCCGCTGACGGCAATCGCGGGATAGGTGTGATCGGGACTGACGCCGCTGGGGTCGTGATAGCTGATCGTCACCGACCACGTCGTGACGTTGTTGGGATCGACCGAGACTGGACAGTTGGCCCGAGGGACGCTGACGTTGATCGACCCACCCACTGCGGCGGGTGTGGCGTTGGCGCCGCCGCAGGTAACTCCCGGTGACGTACTCGACGTGACGACCTCGGTCCAGTCCAGCGCGGCTGACGGCGGGTCACCCGCGGTGGTCGTGATCGCCACCCGGGGCTTGCCGCCGCTTGTGCCGTTCCACGCAGCCGTGAACGTGAAATCGCCCGCGACGATCGGTTTCGGCGCTGTTCCCGTCACCGGGATCTTGCTGAAGCTCGGATTGGATAGGAAGTAGTGGAACGTGACGTCGACGGTGAAGGTACCGCCCGCCGTTACGCAGGCTTTTGCGACGGCGATGGTTGTAGAAGGCTTGGTGGCACTTGCGCCGCAATTCGTTGCGCCGCCGTCGTTTGAGGCGACGATCGACCAATCCGTGGCGAACCCGAGCAGCAGCGGGTCCGAGCCGTGGTAGCTAACGACGATCTGAGGGCTGGCCCGGGTGCTGTCTGTTGTCCAGGATGCGGCGAAGTCTCCGCCGGTTGCCGTCAGCGACGGCGGATCGATGGATACTCCGGCCGGCGGGGTGCCGGGTGAGTCGCCCACGCCATAGATCGGCGGATTGGTCGCCGTCCCAACGTGCTGCCGCAAGAAGGTCGTTACAGTGCACGGGCCGTGGGACTGGGAGCGATCGACCTGGGTAAACTTCAGCGGCGTGGCGGGGTCGAAGTCCGCGCGGGCGAGATCGTGGCGCGTCGAGCCGCAGTCGAGCGAGCTATCGGTGAGGTCGAATGTCTCGCCGCGCGCGTCGGCGCTGGTGAGACCGCTGATCGTGACGGTGAGCGTGCCGTCGAAGGCGCTGGTGTTCGCGAACGTGGCCGACGCGGACAGGGCTGGCCAGTCGGCGACGGCCGCCTTGACCTCGATGGACGGGATCGTGACGGCGGCCTCGGGGTGCCGCGGCGGACTGACCGTGACAGACACCTGGTACTTCTGACCGGGGTGGATACCGCTCAGCTTCGCGGTAGTAGCCGTCGACGGCCCCTGGTGGGAAACCACCGCCCCGCCCGACAGCAGCTTGTAGGTGAGCTGGCCGCCCACGCCGCCGAGATCGTGTGCCTGACCCCCCGCAAAGCTCACCGCGACGGTCGTCGCGCTCGTGGCCTGTCCCGAGATCCTGGGTGGCGAGCTGGCCGCGACCGAGATGTTTGCGGCGACGGGCCGGCTCCAGCTGTAACTGCAGCCGCCGTCGCGGGCGGGCGTTCCCACGGTGCCCTTGGTGCCCACGCCCTGAACCTGGAAGCTCATGCCGCGCCCGAGCAGGGCGTCGTTGCCCGGGAACTTCGCGGTGAAGCTGTGCTGCGTCGGGTCGCCCGCGACAGAGATGCTCGCAGGCGTGCTGGACAGCCCCGAGCCGTCGCAGAAACTGGGGATGACGCTCCACGTCGCCGCGGCCACGCAGCCCTGGGCCACGCCGCCGCAGGAGCTCCAGGAGATCGTCCAGGTGCCCGAGCTGTCGGTGGTGGCATGCACGTTCGACGGTGCGGCCGGGCCCTCAGGTCCGGTGCTGACCGCAACCGGGGCGGACGGCGTGCCTTGGCCGTTGAGGTAGGCCTTCACCGTGATCTCGTAACGGGTATCGGGGAACAGGCCGCTGAGGTTGACGCCGTCCTGGCCCTGGACGGTGATGGCAGCCGGCGGCGCCGGCGCGGCCGAACTCAGCAACGACACCGAGACGGTGTACGTCGACGGAGCGCAGTCGCGCGGGTCGAGCAGCGGGTAAGTCCATTGCAGTTGTACCGACCGCGACCCGGGGGTGGCCTGCGTGATCGTCGGAATGTGCGGCACCTGCGTCGTGGTCTTGCACCGGACCTTGTCGTTGATCGGCTGTGCGGGTGGTGCCTTCACCGTGTTCTTCGGCGGCGGCTGGTTCTTCGGGTTCTTGGTCGGGTGCGAATCGATGAGCCCCGTGGCACCTCCCGCGGCGTTCAGCGACACAGCGGCGCTCTTGTCGATCTGTACCGGCGCGTGGCTGCCGTCGGTGAACACGGCGAGGGCGCGGACATGCTGGGGCGAGTTGAAGACGACCCGGCTGCCCCTGGCGATCGCGTACGCGTCGGCGAAGTCGGACACCTCGAGGGCCTCACCCGCCGAGTTCGTGACGATGGGGTACGCCGCTGCGCCGGTCGGTGTCTGGACGTCGCCCTTGACGTCGATCTGCCACACCCGGCCGGTCGTCCCGCCGTCCATCGTGAACAGCGAGCCGTTGCTGACCGCCGGTGCCACCAGCGCTGCCGCCGGGTCCACGCCGCGCAGGGCAACCGGGCCAGTCAACCCGCCGCCGCCCGCCGGGGCCGCGACCAGGCTCCAGCCGGCCGCGGAGTGGTACAGGAACGACAGCCGGTCCCGCTGGTTCGAGGCAGGCAGGATCTTGTCGACGCCGCTCAGGCCGTGCACCGCGAGCGTGCGCGATCCACTGCCCTCGAACACCTGAACCTGTTCGGGCGCAGCCACCGCGACGGCGTCCTCGCCCCGGCGGCCCGATGTGACGCCGATTGCGGAGACGGCAGGCACCGTGGCGCGGTCGGCGCTGTCGAGGGTGACGCCGGCGTCGCTACCGGGCGGCAGGGTCAGTTGTCTGAGGGTGCGCGACCCGCCGCTGCCCACCAGCAACCACAGGTCGCCGTTCGCGCTGGCCGCGCCGCCCGGTGCGGTCGAGCCCGGCGCGCCCGAGGTGACAGAAGCACGGGGCTTGACCTTCGCACCCTGGCTCGACGCGGCCTGCACGGTCGACTGTCCGACGAGGTACACCGACGTGCCCGCCGAGCCGGTCTGGACGATGTAGGCCGAAGCGCCGGCCGCGATCCCGATCGAGGCCGTCCGGCCGACCGGCTTGGCCAGCGGCACGCCGCCGTTCTTGGACTTGATGACAAAGCCAGTGGGGTCGACGACGTTGAACTCGCCGGTCGCCGTATTCAGCAGCAGGGTGCTGTTGATCAGGGGCACCACCCCGAGGTTGGTGGGATCCTTCGCACTGACCTGGCTGTTCGCGTCGAGGAGGCGCACCGTCGGTTTGGCGTTGGTCAGATCGACCGCAACCGGAGCCCGTTCGTCGTTCAGGAAGACCGAGCCATAGAACAGGTCGAACGCGCGCGCCTTGTTCGGCTTCACTGCGAAAGACGCGACGGCGACGGTTCCCGCTACGAGCACCAGCCCGGCGATCATGGCGGCGGCCTGCCGTCGGCTCGGCTTGTGTCCCGGCTTGGCTGAACGAGTGCGCCGGAATGCGGCCGGATCGTGTCGCCGACCCGCCACGAGACCCTCCGCTTTGGTCGACCAGACGTCCGCCGGTTCAACCGCACTGTGAAGCCGTACGCCCGAGCGGGCGACAACGTGATGAGAATAACCGACTAATCACCACGTACTGCGCGGACGGCACCGCCCAGCGGCGTTTCAGGAGGCGCTGCGGCGCTCGCGGATCGGCACGACCGGCCGGGCCACGGCCGGGCTGGTGCGCGACGCGATCACGTGGGCGTAGTGGCCGATGAGCTGGTCGGTCACTCGCGCCCACGTCCGGCCGACGACCGAGGGCCGGGTGCGGGCCCGGACCGCAGCCCGGTCACCCCGGTCGGCGCGTACCGACGCGACCTGCGCGGCGAGCACCGCCGGGGCGCCGCCGGCCCACAGCCAGCCGTTCTCGCCGTGCCGCACGAGGTCCAGCGGGCCTCCGGAGGCAGCGGTGATGACCGGGACACCGGCACATAGGGCCTCCTGCACGACCTGGCAGAACGTCTCGTCGGCGCCGGGCTGCACGAGCAGGTCGAGGGACGCCACCGTCGCGCCCAGCTGTGCGCCGGTCAGCTGCCCGGTGAACCGGGCGGCCGGCATGAGCCGTTCGAGCGCGGCGCGCCGCGGCCCGGCACCGACGATGACCACCTGAACCCCAGGTAACCGGGTGAGTGGCTCGAGGGCCTCGACGCGCTTCTCGACCGCCAGCCGTCCTACGAAGCCGACGAGCAGCCCACCGAATCCCACCGGGCCGAGCAGTGACTCGCGCAGTTCTTCGTCGCGGCGCATGGGATGGAACTGATGTCCGTCGACGCCACGTGACCACATTGCGAGCGGACCGATTCCGTGCCGGCGCAGCTGATAGGCCGTGGCGCTCGACGGGGCCAGGGTCAGGTCGGCTGTGTTGTGCAACCGCCGCAGCCACGACCACAGCAGTGGTGAGCTGGCGCCGAGGTGGTAGCGCCGCAGGAACCCCGACACGTCGGTCTGGAACACCGCCACGCTCGGCACGCCGAGCTCGGCGGCGGCGTGCACTGCCGCCCACCCGAGCACGGCGGGAGAGGCGAGGTGCACGACGTCGGGGTCCAGATCGCGCAGGATGGGCACCAGCGCAGGCGACGGCCGGGCGACGGACAGGCCGCGGTAGCCGGGCAGCATCACCGACGGCACCTGGACCACCTCGATGGGATGGCCCGAGGCGCTGCGGTAGCTGCGCCCACTCGGGGCCACGACAATGGGCTGGTGGCCGCGCCCGGCCAGCTGGTCGGCCACCCGGAGTACTGAGTTGACGACCCCGTTCACGGCAGGGGTGAATGTCTCGGCCACGATGGTCACGCGCACGCCCTGACGATCAACGCGCCAGACGACGGGACACCGTGATCAACGTGACCGAAGTGCCAACATCCGGTGGCCGTCCGGGGTTGGTTGGCGACACCCCGCCCGGTGCGGCAGCCGGGACCGGGACTGACTATCCTGCGAGGGTCGGCATTTTGCGCCGCGCCGTACGCACCGAGCAGGCCGAGTCCGAGCGGGAGGCACCTTGACCAGGACCGTCGAGCCGACCGCGCCGGACGCGCCGGAGCCGCTCGTCCCTCGCCCGATCATCGCGCGGCCGTTCCCACCGCACGAGGCCAGCAAGGGCTCGATGCTCGGTCAGATCCTGCGCACGACCGACCACAAGCTGATCGGCCGGATGTACCTGGTCACCTCGCTGATCTTCTTCGGTATCGGCGGCGTCATGGCGCTGATGATGCGCATCGAGCTGGCCCGTCCCGGCATGCAGTACCTCAGCCCGGAGCAGTTCAACCAGCTGTTCACGATGCACGGCACGATCATGCTGCTGCTGTTCGCGACCCCGATCGTGTTCGCGTTCGCCAACCTGGTGCTGCCCTTGCAGATCGGCTCGCCCGACGTCGCGTTCCCGCGCCTGAACGCCTTTTCCTATTGGCTGTTCCTGTTCGGCGGAATCACCGCGTCGTCCGGTTTCCTGACGCCCGGCGGCGCGGCTGATGCCGGCTGGACGTTGTATGCGCCGTTGAACAACGAACTGAACTCACCCGGCGCCGGCACCGACCTGTGGCTGCTGGGTCTGGCTCTGGCCGGCCTGGGCACCATCCTCGGCGCGGTCAACATGGTCACTACGGTGATCACGCTTCGCGCGCCCGGCATGACGATGTTCCGGCTGCCGATCTTCACCTGGAACATCATGGTGACGAGCCTGCTGATCCTGCTGGCGTTCCCGATCCTGACCTCGGCGCTGCTGGTGCTGTGGGTCGACCGGCACATGGGTGCGCAGGTGTTCGACCCGCAGAACGGCGGCGCCATCCTGTGGCAGCACCTGTTCTGGTTCTTCGGCCACCCCGAGGTCTACATCATCGCGCTGCCGTTCTTCGGCATCGTCACCGAGATCATCCCGGTCTTCAGCCGTAAGCCCCTGTTCGGCTACAAGGGCATGATCCTGGCGACGATGTCCATCGCGGCGCTGTCGCTGACCGTGTGGGCGCACCACATGTTCACCACCGGAGCCGTTCTACTTCCGTTCTTCAGTGTGATGACGTTCCTCATTGCCGTCCCCACCGGCATCAAGTTCTTCAACTGGATCGGTTCGATGTGGGGCGGCTCGGTCACCTTCGAGACGCCGATGTTGTTCTCGGTGGGCTTCCTGGTCACCTTCCTGTTCGGCGGCCTCACCGGCGTGCTGCTGGCCAGCCCACCGGTCGACTTCCACGTGTCCGACACCTACTTCGTGGTGGCCCACTTCCACTACGTGCTCTTCGGCACCATCGTGTTCGCGGTCATGGCGGGCATCTACTTCTGGTTCCCGAAGTACACCGGCCGCTACCTCGACGAACGCTTGGGCAAGCTGCACTTCTGGCTGACGTTCTTCGGCTTCCATCTGACGTTCCTGGTGCAGCACTGGCTCGGCGCCGAGGGCATGCCCCGGCGCTACCCCGACTACCTGCCCACCGATGGCTTCACGACGCTGAACACGGTGTCGACGATCGGCTCATTCGTGCTCGGCGCATCGATGATTCCCTTCGCCTACAACATGTATAAGTCCTATCGCTTCGGCGAGATCGTGACCTCGGACGATCCGTGGGGCCACGGCAACTCCCTGGAGTGGGCGACGTCCTCGCCGCCGCCGCGGCACAACTTCACCTCGATCCCGCGGATCCGTTCCGAGCGCCCCGCGTTCGAGTACCACTACCCGCATCTGCTGGAGCGACTCGAGCTGGAGGCCCACGCCGGCAAGAAGCACGGGCACGCGCCCGCCCTGGCCAACGCCACTGTCGGTTCTGACGGCCCCCGCGAGGGGCATCGGGACCCCGACCCAGGTAGCTGATCTCGGCCCGGCACTGCCGGTCTGAGGTCGTTCGGGGGATTCAAGTACATGCAGCCGACGTCCGTGCTGGCCACCATCACCGGACGCGACCGTCCCGGGGTCACCGCGGCCTTCTTCGCCGCCCTGTCCGCCCATGACGTCGACATCCGCGACGTGGAACAGGTCGTTATCCGCGACCGGCTCATCCTGGCCGTCCTGTTCGACCTTCGAGGTGACCCGGCGGCGCTGCGCAGCTCGGTGACCCGGTCGGCGCATGCGCTCGGCATGGAGGCCGATGTCGCGATCGCCGACGTGGCCCGACGACGGGCGGCGCAGGGTGTTCGCAGCCACGTCATCGTGCTCGGGCGTCCGCTGCGGGCTGGTGCGCTCAGCCACGTTGCCCAGCGCATCGCCGATGTCGGCGCGAACATCGAGTCGGTGGCTCAGCTGGCGAACGAGCCGGTGAGCAGCGTCGAGATGATCGTCCGGGCGAAGGACCCGGCCGAACTGCGGGCCGTTCTGGTGCAGGCGGCCGAGGACATCGGCGTCGACATAGCGGTCGAGCAGGCCGGCCTGCGGCGGCGGGCCAAGCGGCTCGTCGTCCTCGATGTCGACTCGACCCTTATCCGGGACGAGGCGATCGACGTGCTGGCCGAGCGGGCCGGCGTGGGCACGAAGGTCATGGCGATCACCGAGCAGGCGATGGCCGGCGAGCTGGACTTCCAGGAGTCGCTGCGCCAGCGGGTCGCGCTGCTGGCCGGGCTCACGCTGACCGACGTCGAGTCAGTGCGCGACGGGCTGCGGCTCACCCCCGGCGCGGCCACGTTCGTGCGCACCCTGCGACACCTCGGCTATCAGGTCGGTGTCGTGAGCGGCGGGTTCTCGGTGTGCACCGACCGGTTCGTCGCCGAGTTGAACCTGGACTTCGCGGCCGCCAACGAACTCGAGATAGTCGACGGCGTGGTCACCGGGAAGGTGCTCGATCCGATCATCGACGGGCCCGGCAAGGCTGCGGCCCTCGTCCGCTTCGCGCATCAGTTCGACGTGCCGCTGTCGCAGACGGTGGCCGTCGGCGACGGTGCGAACGACATCGAGATGATCGAAGCGGCCGGGCTGGGCATCGCGTTCAACGCCAAGTCAGCGCTGCGTGCGGCGGCCGACACGTCGCTCAATCTGCCGTTCCTCGACACCGTGCTGTTCGTCCTCGGCATCCCGCGCGACGAGATCAACGAACTCAACTAAATTATCCGCCGAGGGGTGTCCATCGATCTCCCCCAACTCGCGAGAGCCCGAGGGATCTCATCGCGTTGCTTCGCGACGGCTCCGCGAAGGCCCGGTAGCGGCGCCGACCGCCATCAACGCGAACCCGGCGAGCGCGACGTAGAACCCGATGCGCGCGTGCTTGAGCCAACCCGAATAACTGTTATAGGAGCTGGGGATCTGATCACTGCTCTTCAGCAAGTGGATCGCTACGAAGGTCATCGCGATCCCGGCCACCGCAACCAGCACGCCGATAACCCGGAACGGCGCCCCCACGGCGGGCAGCGCGGCGAGCAACGCGGTGACGGCGGCCGCGGCGAGTAACGCCCAGCCCAGCCAACTGAAGTAGAGCTTCGCCGGGCCCTCAGCCAAGCCGCCTATCAGGCCGAGCGCCTTATGAATGTCGCTGAACTTGGATGACGTCCCGGCGACCACATTCTTCGGGAACCAGTTGAGGGCCGTGAAGGCAACGATCACGAGCAGCGCGCCCAGCCCAGTGAGTACCGCGCTGACGACACCAAAGCGCTCGCTCGGGCCGGGATCGAGCCGCGCCATCCGCGTGGTCTCCGGGCCCATCGCGGCCGGCTGGCCGTACCCAGGCTGTTGCCCGTAGCCGGGCGGCGGCGGTTGCCCGTACCCGGGTTGTTGGCCGTAAGCGGGCGGTGGCTGCTGACCGTAGCCAGGCTGGTCGCCGTAACCGGGCGGCGGCGGCTGCCCGTACCCGGGCTGCTGGCCGTAGGGCGGTTGCTGCCCGTCGCGAGGGTCTGGTCCGGGGCCCGGTGGCGGGGGTGCGCTCATGGCGCGAACCTAGCCCATGGCGATGAGCTATCCGACGACCGGCTGCCCGACCAGCGTCACGCCGGAGTCCTGCATCTCGCCCATCGCGCTCTCCACCGTGGCCCCCGCGACGCCGGCCGTGAGATCCAGCCGCACGGTCGTCGGGAAGCCCAGCCGGACGGCGTCGAGCGCGGTCGCGCGTACGCAGTGGTCCGTGGCGATGCCGACGACCTCGACCGAGTCGACGTGGTGCTCGCGCAGCCAGTCGGCCAGCGGCACGCCGTCGGCAGCGGCCTCGAAGCCGGAGTACGCGGCGGCGTACTCGCCCTTGTCGAACACCGCCTCGATGTGCTGCCTGTCCAGGTCGGGATGCAGCTCGACACCGCCGGTGCCCACGACGCAATGCGCCGGCCAGGTGTCCCGGTAGTCCGGGGTGGGCGAGAAATGCGCACCCGGGTCGATGTGGTGGTCACGCGTGGCGACGGCATGGTCGTAGCCGCCCTCGGCGAGTCGGGCGCTGACCGCCCGCGCGACGTCCGTCCCGCCGGCGACCGCCAGCGAGCCGCCCTCGCAGAAGTCGTTCTGCACGTCCACGACGATGACTGCAATGCCCATCCCGCTACGGTAACCAGCGGGGATCAGGCGAAGCGGGTGGGAATCGTCGGCTCGCCGCGGGAGAGCTTGAGGCCGTCCCACGGGAGGCTGATCGTCGCGGCGCGCAGGTGGGCCCGCGAATCGTCCAACGTGGGCAGGTTGTCGACCGGCGTACCGCCGCGGATGAGCGGGCGCTGCAGCGGCCGCTCGCCCGGGCCGAGTTCCGGCACTGTCCCGGAGTAGACGATCTCCTCCACCGCCGTCCCGGTCGGCTTGTGCGCCCGTACCGCTGTCTTGCGCCCGCCGTTGCTCGCCTTGTGCTCAGAGCGCTTGGCCACCGGCCGACCGTCGACCTCGACGAGCTTGTAGACCAGGCCGGCGGTCGGGGCGCCCGACCCGGTCACCACCGACGTGCCCGCGCCGTAGGCGTCGACCGGGGTGGCGGCGAGCGCGGCGATCGAGTACTCGTCCAGGTCGCCGCTGAGCACAATCCGGGTGCCGGTCGCCCCGAGGCGGTCGAGCTGGGCCCGGGCCTGATGGGCCATCACCCCGAGGTCACCGGAGTCGATGCGCACGGCGCCTAGCTCAGGGCCGGCCACCTCGACGGCCAGTTCGATGCCCCGGGTGATGTCGTAGGTGTCGACGAGCAGCGTGGTCGACGGCCCGAGCGCGGCCACCTGTGCCTGGAACGCGGCGCGCTCGCCGTCGTGCAGCAGCGTGAACGAGTGCGCCGCGGTCCCAGCCGTCGGCACGCCGTAACGCTCGCCGGCAGCCAGGTTCGACGTCGAGGCGAATCCGGCCAGGTAGGCAGCCCGCGACGAGGCGATGGCCGCCTGCTCGTGCGTGCGCCGCGAACCCATCTCGATGATCGGCCGGCCCGCGGCCGCGGTCACCATCCGGGCGGCCGCAGCCGCCACCGCACTGTCGTGGTTCAGGACCGACAGGGCGAGGGTCTCCAGGACGACGGCTTCGGCGAACGTCCCCGTCACCGTCAGGATCGGGGATTGCGGGAAGAACAGCTCACCCTCGGGGTATCCCTCGACGTCGCCCTTGAACCGGTAGTTGCTGAGGTATTCCGCGGTCGGCGCATCCACGACGCCGGTGTCGCGCAACCATTCGACTGTCTGGGCGTCAAAGGTGAAGTCGGCGATCGCGTCCAGCAACCGGGCGGTGCCCGCGACCACGCCGTAGCGGCGCCCGTCGGGCAGCCGTCGGGCGAACACCTCGAACACGCAGTGCCGCTCGGCCGTGCCGTCGCGCAGCGCCGAGCCCAGCATGGTCAGCTCGTAACGGTCCGTCAGCAGTGCCGTGGTCATGGGCCGATCGTGTCAGACAGCGATGGGCGTCACCGCGCACGCATCGGCCCGAGTGCGGCGCCGAGGCCGGCAATCAGAAATCCCGCCAACGCCAACCAGATTCCAGCAGAGGCGTTGTGCAGCGGGTAGTCGCCCTCGTTGCGTCTGGAGAGACCGGCCAGGGCGTAGTACGTGGCTACCACGCCGCCCAGCCCGATGGCGGCGCCGAGGATGCGCAGCACACCGGACGCCTGCGTCGGCACGTTCGCGGCGAACCCCACGGCGATGACGAGGAGCAGGAGCACCCAGGCCAACCACCCGAAGTAGGCGCCGGACAGCACCGGGGCGAGGTCAAAGTTCGACGCCTGGTGCAGGTCGGCGAACCGGATATGGGCGACGGCGCTGGGTTGGCTCGAACCCGGATACCACTCGAGGACGGTGAAGCTGATCAGCAGGGCCAGCGCGCCGATCAGGACGAGCGCGATACCGCGCGTACCCATCGAGCGCGACGTCGTCATGCCGGGAAACCTAGCTGGTCGGTGCGCTCAGCGCGGGCAGGTGGCGCGATCGCGGCGGCGACGGCGCACGTTGGACATGGGCTGCGCACCCGCAGCGATTGTCGGCTGTGGGCGGACCCGATGATCAGTCGCTGACTCTCAACTGCGGGGCCGTGCCACCATAGAGACATGGCTGGGACACTCACGCCACAGCGCGAGGCGGCGCAGCAGAGCGACGAACAGACAAAGTCCGACCCCGACCTGCCGTGGATCACGATCGTCTGGAATGACCCGATCAACCTGATGAGCTATGTGACCCACGTGTTCATGACAGTGTTCGGCTACCCGAAGGCCAAAGCCGAGAAATTGATGCTCGACGTGCACCGCCGCGGCAAGGCCGTCGTCTCGTCCGGCACCCGCGAACGGATGGAACTCGACGTCGCCACCCTGCACGGCTACGGGCTGTGGGCCACCCTGCAGCACGATTCGTGAAGGTCCGCCGTCGCGGTGGGCTGATCCGACTGCGTTTCGACGGGATCGAGTCCGTCCTGCTGTACAACCTCTTCGACGATCTGGTCGAGATCCTGCGTGACGGTGCGGGCGAGGTCACCCACGATCCCGTCCAGATGCGGCTGTTTCCGGCCGGCTACCGCGACGACGAAGCGGCCGAGGACGAATTCAGGGCACTCACGGACCAATCCCTGCGCACCGAGCGCTGCGATCGGGCCCGGCAATGCCGGGCAGAAACGGCCGACGAGCCGAGCGAGCTCGAACTCACCGACGAGGACGGGCAGCGCTGGATCCAGGTGATCAACGACCTGCGGCTCGCGCTGGGCACCGAGCTGCACATCACCGAGGACGACGAGCCCGAGATCGACCTCGACGACCCGGACGCGCAGCGGCGGGCGATCTACTACTGGCTCACCGGCGCCCAGGACTCGATCGTCCGCACGCTGATGCGGTGACCGGTAACTTGTACCCGTGCTGACCATCGACCGGGCGACGCGTGACGCCATCCTGGCCCACGCCCGCAACGATCACCCGGACGAGGCCTGCGGTGTGGTCGCGGGGCCCGAGGACAGCGACCGCCCGGCGCGCTTCATCCCCATGTTGAATGCCGCTCGGTCGCCCACGTTCTACGAGTTCGACTCCGCTGACCTGCTGCAGCTGTACAAGGAGATGGCAGCCAACGACGAAGAGCCCGTCGTCATCTACCACTCGCACACCGCCACCGAGGCCTACCCGTCGCGTACCGACATCGCCTACGCCTCCGAGCCCAACGCCCACTACGTGCTCGTGTCGACCCGCACTGACGACACCGACGAATTCCGGTCCTTCCGCATCGTCGACGGCGTCGTCACAGAGGAGCCCGTCGAGGTGGTCGAGTCCTATGCATGAGGCCTCGATCGAGCGGGCTCTGCTGGGCCACCGGATGGCCGATCCGCGCTACAACTGTCGGTGACCTGTGCCACCCGTCATTCGGGTGGGACGATTACGTCAATGATCCGCGTTGGTGCCCAGAGCTAGCTTTCATCCCTGACAGGAGCAATTACTCCATGGCCATCGAGGTCAAGATCCCCACCATCCTCCGCAGCTACACCGGTGGCGCGAAAGCAGTCGACGGCACCGGCGACACGCTCTCGGCGCTCATCGACAACCTGGACGGCAGCCACCCGGGCATCAAGGGGCGGCTCATCACTGATGACGGCGGACTGCACCGTTTCGTCAACGTCTACGTCAACGACGAGGACGTGCGCTTCACGGGCTCGCTCGACACGGCCCTGAAGGACGGCGACGCGGTGACGATCCTGCCGGCGGTTGCCGGGGGCTGAGGGCCGTGACCCGATACGACTCCCTGGTCGACGCAACGGGGGACACCCCGCTCGTCGGGTTGCCGAACCTGTCGCCACGGTGGGAGGGCGAGAACCCGGTGCGGCTGTGGGCCAAGCTCGAGGACCGCAACCCCACGGGTTCGATCAAGGACCGGGCCGCGCTGGCCATGGTGCGGGCAGCCGAGGCCGACGGCCGGCTGACGCCCGGCTGCACGATCCTGGAACCCACGTCGGGCAACACCGGCATCTCGCTGGCCATGGTGGCCAAGCTGCACGGCTACGGCCTCGTGTGCGTGATGCCCGAGAACACCTCGATCGAGCGGCGCCAACTGTTGGAGATGTTCGGCGCGCGCATCATCTCCTCACCCGCGGCCGGTGGCTCGAATCAGGCCGTGGCGACCGCGAAGCAGCTCGCCGAGCAGTACCCGGACTGGGTGATGCTCTACCAGTACGGCAACCCGGCCAACGCCCAGGCGCACTACGAGGGCACCGGCCCCGAGATCCTGCACGACCTGCCGACGATCACCCACTTCGTCGCCGGGCTGGGTACCACCGGCACGCTGATGGGCGCCGGACGCTATCTGCGCGAGAAGGTCCCGGACGTGTCGGTCATCGCTGCCGAGCCTCGCTACGGTGACCTGGTCTACGGCTTGCGCAACATCGACGAGGGTTTCGTGCCGGAGCTCTACGACGACTCGGTGCTGACCTCGCGGTTCTCGGTCACGTCCTATGACGCGCTGCGGCGCACTCGCGACCTGATCGAGCACGAGGGCATCTTTGCCGGCATCTCGACGGGCGCGATCCTGCATGCGGCATTGTCGGTCGCCGAGCGAGTCGCTGACAGCGGCGAGCGAGCCGATGTCGCCTTCGTGGTCGCTGACGGCGGCTGGAAGTACCTGTCCACCGGTGCTTACTCAGGCTCGTTGCAGCAGGCCGCCGAGCAGCTCGAGGGCCAGCTCTGGGCCTGAGTGTTCCCGCCCTCCGTCAAGGAAGCTGGGGCGGTTCGACAACGGTCCCAGCTGCCGCGGCGTTCGAGCGAGCCGGTAGCGATACCAGCAGGATCGCAGCGGTGATCAACACCAGATTCTTCAGGACGAACTCGCCGTCCGCAGTGAGCAGGAACGGGTTTCCGTGCCGCATCGTCATGTTCGGCGCCATGACGAACGTCAGGAGAGTTCCGCCGAGGTGCACGGCTACGGCGAGCAGCAATAGTCGTTTGGCCTTGCCGATCAGCAGCCCGAGTCCGAGCAGGATTTCGACAACGCCTAGCAGCGGAATGACCAGGGGTGTCCGACCCCACGGGATGGTTGCGCTGACCAGTGCCGTCACAGGAGAGTCCCCAGCGACCTTCAGCGCGCCGAACCAGACGAAGACGAGGCCTAGCGACAGCCGCACGGCGGCCGGCGCGAAGCGCGCGACCCGTTCCAGCGACCGGTCGAGAGCGCTCGGCAGCGTGGCTGTAACGGCCCTGACTGCCTCACCTCGAATGCGTCCTGCGTAGCTTCGTTGTGCGGAATCCATCGATCGACTCGTCATGGTGGCCCCCCCGGGTGCGCCATCGCCCCCAGGTCCCGAACCGTCCGCCCCGAGCGCGGTCGGTGACCTGGATGTGCGTCGGAGAAATCAGACCAGGCGACCGCAAAAAAAGAATGAACACGCGCCAGCTTGGTTGTTGAGCCGGCTCCGAGTCTTACCGAATGCGTAACGCGTGGTCCGGACGTCGGCTGACGGGCGCGCCACGCGCGATCATGGACCCGTGCAGGCGAAGCTCGGCCGACTTGGCGTGGGGGCGTCGATCGGCGTGCTTTCCGCCGCCGTCGCCCTAGGGGTTGGTGAGGTCGTGGCCGCGTTCTTGCGGCCGGCCGCGGCACCAGTGATCGCTGTGGGTAACCGGTTCATCGTGCTGACGCCCGAGTCGGTGAAGCGGTGGGCCATCCGTAGCTTCGGCACCAACGACAAGACCGTGCTGCTGAGCGGCATCTACATCGTCATCGCTGCCCTTGCCGTCGCCGTCGGAGTGCTGGCCCTGCGCCGCCTCGCGTATGGCTTGGCTGGCATCGCCGTCTTCGGCGGCGTAGGGGTCTATTGCGCGTTGACGGCCAATGCACATCAGGGTTCCGACGTCGTGCCGACGATCTTCGGGACGGCTGCAGCCCTCGCGGCGATGGTCGCGCTCACCCGGGCAGCAGGCCCGGACCCGGCCCTGGACGACCTGCGGCGGTCGAAGAAGGCGCCCGCAGTCCCGGCTCCTCGGTTCGTCGCGAACCGCCGCGGGTTCCTGACCGGCAGCGCGGCCGCGGCGACCCTGGCCGCGGTGACCGGCTTCGGCGGCCGCGCGGCTCAGCACGCCCGCTTCGACGTGGCGCAGGCCCGCGCCAACCTCACCCTGCCGCCGCCAGTCGAACCGGTCGTGCCGCAGCCGCCCATAGCGGCCATCGCGAACGGACCGGACCTCGGCAAGAGCGCGACGCCGTGGAACACGCCGAACGGCACGTTCTACCGCATCGACACGGCCATCGAGCCGCCGCAGCTCGACCCGAAGGACTGGTCGCTGCGCATCCACGGGATGGTCGACCACGAGATCACGATGAGCTACTCCGACCTGCTCGCCCGTCCGCTCATCGAACGCTGGATCACGCTGTCGTGCGTCTCCAATGAGATCGGCGGCCAGTTGGTCGGCAACGCCCGGTTCCTCGGCGCCCGGCTGGCCGACGTGCTCCGCGAGGCCGGGGTGCACGACGGCGCCGACCAGCTCGTCATGAGCTCGGCCGACGGCATGTCGATCGGAGCGCCGACCGCAGCGGTGATGGACGGCCGCGACTCGATGATCGCTGTCGGCATGAACGGCGAGCCGCTGCCCATCAAGCACGGCTTCCCGGCCCGGATCGTCGTCCCCGGGCTGTACGGCTACGTGTCCGCGTGCAAGTGGGTGGTCGACATCGAGGCGACCACGTTCGCGGCCAAGCGGGCGTACTGGGTGCAGGGCGGCTGGGCCGCTCAGACCGACATCAAGATCGCGTCCCGCATCGACACGCCGCACAACGGCGGCACGGTCAGGGCGGGACAGCCGGTCGCGATCGCCGGGGTCGCGTGGGACCAACACGTGGGGATCGCACGCGTCGAAGTGCAGGTCGACAACGGCGAGTGGCTGTCCGCCCGGCTGGCGCCGGTGCCGTCCGTCGACACCTGGCGACAGTGGGT
This sequence comes from Pseudonocardiales bacterium, assembly GCA_025965875.1. Classification (GTDB taxonomy): domain Bacteria; phylum Actinomycetota; class Actinomycetes; order Mycobacteriales; family Jatrophihabitantaceae; genus QHCC01. The sequence continues at coordinate 6,560 of JAOPWD010000266.1, read as the reverse complement.
GCTGCCGTGGACTCCGCCCAAGGTCGGGTCCTACGCGCTGCGGGTGCGCGCCGTCGACGCCGCGGGAACGGTGCAATCGGCCGAGCACCGCGACGTGTTCCCGTCGGGCGCCACCGGACTCCACACCATCACCGTCCGGGCCCATGATCCGCAGTAGTGAACCGCTAGGCCGCCCGGGCGCGAACGTAGAGACATGAACCTTGTTGCCCGTTGGGGCCTGGTCCTCGTCATCGTCGTCGGTCTGGGTATCGACGCGTACACACACCTGGACCTCGCCGACATCTACACGGGCGTCACGACGAGCACGGTCAGCCAGGCGACGTTGTTCCGCATCGAGGCCGTGGCCGCGATCCTCGCCGCGATGGCCGTCGTGGTGCGGCCGAATCGCTGGACGGCTGGGCTCGTGGCTGCCGTCACCGGCGGGGGAGCGTTCGCGCTGCTGCTGTACCGCTTCGTCAGCGTCGGCAAGCTCGGCCCGCTGCCGGACATGGCCGAGCCGTTTTGGTACACCAAGAAGTCGCTGTCGCTGACCGGGGAGCTCATCGCGTTGCTCGGCTCGCTGGGGCTGCTGGCCTACGGCGCGCGGCGGCGTCCGGTCGCAGCCTGACGGAGCCTATTAGGCTTGGCTCGTGACCACGCCGAGCCCGCGCAACTGGCTGCCCGCGAGACGTGGCGGTGGCTCGGCTGGCGGCCCGGCTGGCGGCCCGGCCAAGACCTCGCGCACCGAGCCGCCATTCGATCCGAACAGCTGGAGTGGCTCGCTGATCCTCATGGTGAGCATCGCCGCCGTGCTGTGGGTCATCCAAATCATCAACGCGGCCAGCAGCCCCAGCCTCGACCGCTTCGGGCTCCGTCCCCGCGAGCTCGACGGGCTGTGGGGTGTCGCCACCGAGCCGTTCCTGCACGCCAGCTACGGCCACCTCTTCTCCAACACGCTCCCGCTGATCGGCATCGGCTGGGTGTTGATGCTCTCCGGCCTGCGCACCTGGCTGACGGTGAGCGCGCTGGTGATCGTGCTCGGCGGCCTGGCCACCTGGTTGGTTGCTCCGTCAGGGCTCATTGTCGGGGCCAGCGGGTTGATCTTCGGCTGGCTGGGCTACCTGATCGCCCGGGCCTATTTCTCCCGCAAGCTCACGTGGATCTTCGTCGCCGTCGCTGTGCTGGTGTTCTTCGGCACGCTACTGAGCGGACTGCTCCCGTCGTCCGACGCCTCTGTGTCGTGGCAGGGGCACCTCTGTGGGTTCGCTGCCGGGATCGTAGCGGGCGCCGTGCTGCATCCGCGGCGTGGCGGTCCTCGCACGAGGCGTCCGACGCCAGCCGTATCCTGACGCGATGCTCACTCGCGACGTCGACGCGCCCATTGGCATGGTCGATTCCGGGGTCGGCGGGCTGACGGTCGCGCGGGCGGTTCTCGACCAGTTGCCGCACGAGTCGCTGCACTACGTCGGCGACACGGCCAACGGCCCGTACGGACCCAAGCCCATCGCCGAGGTGCGCGCGCACGCGCTGCGCCTGATGGACGACCTGGTCGGTTCTGGCGTGAAGGCGCTGGTCATCGCCTGCAACAGCGCCAGCGCCGCCTGCCTGCGCGACGCCCGCGAACGCTACGACGTGCCCGTCATCGAGGTGATCCTGCCCGCGGTGCGCCGCGCGGTAGCGGGTACCCGCAACGGCCGGGTGGGCGTCATCGGTACGGTCGCCACCGTGACCAGCGGCGCGTACGACGATGCCTTCGCCGCAGCACCCGGCATCGAGGTGACCAGCGCGGCCTGCCCGCACTTCGCCGACTTCGTCGAGCGGGGCGTCACCAGCGGGCGACAACTGCTGGGCCTGGCTGAGGCGTACCTGTCCCCGCTCAACTCGGCCGGCGTCGACACACTGGTGCTCGGCTGCACGCACTACCCGCTGCTGACGGGATTGTTGTCGGTCGTCATGGGTGACTCGGTGACGCTCGTGTCCAGCGCCGAGGAGACGGCCAAGGACGTCTACCGGGTGCTCACCGAGGCCGACCTGCTGCGGCCCGACGACGCGCCCGAACCGATCCACACCTTTCGGGCTACCGGCCCGGCGGAGTCGTTTGCCCGGCTGCGGCATCGTTTCCTGGGTCCAGATCTCGCGGCGGTGGCGCCGGCCTACGGAGGTGTCCGGTGAAGCTGACCGTGCTGGGTTGTTCGGGCAGCATGCCCGGGCCGGATTCGCCGGCCTCGGGGTACCTGATCGAGGCCGACGGATACAAGCTCGTGCTCGATCTCGGGCACGGCGCGTTCGGGGCCCTGCAGCGCTACGTCGACCCCGGGTCGGTCGACGCGATCGTGGTGTCGCACCTGCACGCAGACCACTGCATCGACCTCACGGCCTACATCGTGGCGCTGCGCTACGGCACAGCGCGCTACCGGGTGCGCACGCCCGAGGGACGCATCCCCCTCATCGGTCCCGCCGGCACCCGCGACCGGCTCGAGGCGGCCTATGACCCCTACGCCCGCAAGCTCGGCCTGCACGAACTCTTCGGCTTCTCCACACCGGCCAGCGGCGAACTCGGCCCGTTCGCGCTTTCGTTCGCGCCGATGAACCACCCGGTGCCGACGAACGCGGTGCGGATCACCCATGGCGACCGGACGCTCGTCTACTCCGGCGACACGGGGGAGTCCGACGCGCTGGTGTCACTCGCGCACGGGGCCGATGTCCTCTTGTGCGAGGCGTCGATCGGGCCGGACGAGGAGTCGATTCCGGACTTGCATCTCACCGGCAAGCAGGCGGGGCAGCATGCCGACCGGGCCGGCGTCGATCGGCTGATCGTGACCCATGTGCCGCCGTGGGGCTCGCGGCAGGTGGCCGCCGACGAGGCGGCCGGCGCATTCTCGGGAGCGGTCGAGATCGCCCTGCCCGATGCCGAGTTCTGGATCTGACGCTGCTTCACGGGGCTGTCGTAGGTCCGCGCGTTGAGTGACGTATCCGCATGATCGGAGACGGGAAAGGTGCCGTCTCCGATCAACGAAACACGTCACTCACGGCATGGCAGGATGCCGATCGTGAAGACGGGACGACTGGAAGCCTTCAGCGACGGTGTGCTCGCCGTGGCCATCACGCTGCTGGTGCTCGACCTGCACCTGGACGTGTCGGCCGGGCACGCGGCCATCAGCACCCAGCTACGCGAGGAGTGGCCGTCGTTCGCCGCGTACGCCGTGAGCTTCTTCTTCATCGGCGTGATGTGGGTCAACCACAACGCCGTCCTCGCGCTGGCCGTGCGAGTCGACCGGGCCCTGCTGTTCTACAACCTGATCCTGCTGATGTTCGTGGCGACGGTCCCGTTCACCACGTCGACGTTCGCCGGACTCATGCGCGACGGTGGTTCGGACGCGCGGTGGGCCGTGCTGCTCTATGCGATATCGATGGAGGGGATGGCGATCAGCTTCGGGCTGATCCTGCACCGGATCGTCCGGCACGGGTTGCTCGGTCAGCCCGTGGGCGAGGCCGAGGCGCGCTCGGCGATACGCAGATTCGGCCTCGGCACGCTGGCGTATCCGATCGCCGCCCTGATCGGGCTGCTGTCCCCACCGGCCATGCTCGTCGCGTACCTGGCGCTGGCCGCCTACTACATGGTCGAGCACACCGCGATCCTGCCGTCACAGGTCGATGCCGACCCGGCCTGATCGGCTAGCCGGCGATGAAGGACAGGCGCACTTCCCGCTCGGCGTTGTCGACGTTCGTGTCGACCAGACAGATCGACTGCCAGGTGCCCAGCGCCAGCCGTCCACCGATCACCGGCACCGTGATCGACGGTGCGATGAACGCCGGCAGCACGTGGTCGCGGCCATGACCCGGCGAGCCATGCCGATGCTGCCAGCGGCCGTCGCGGGGCAGCAGTTCGTCGATGGCGGCGAGCAGGTCGTCGTCGCTACCGGCGCCGGTCTCGATGAGCGCCAACCCGGCGGTGGCATGCGGGACGAAGACGTTGAGCAGGCCGTCGCGTTCCGCGCTGACGAACGCGCCGCATTCGGGGGTCAGGTCCTGCACCCGTGCCTCGCTGCCGGTTCGGACGGTGATCGTCTCGCTGCGCATACCGTCCATCCTGCCGCGCCGGGACGCGTTGACGTGGGCCGCCGATAAACTAGGTGTCATGTCCCGTCCTGACGGCCGCGCGGCCGACGACCTTCGCCCGATCACGATCACCCGCGACTGGCAGAAGTACGCCGAGGGGTCGGCCTTGATCGAGTTCGGCGACACCAAGGTGTTGTGCGCCGCATCGGTGGTGCAGGGCGTCCCGCGCTGGCGCAAGGGCAGTGGCCTGGGGTGGGTGACAGCCGAATACTCGATGCTGCCGCGCGCCACCCTCACCCGTAACGACCGCGAGTCGGTGAAGGGCCGCATCGGCGGGCGCACCCACGAGATCTCCCGGCTGATCGGCCGCTCGCTGCGCGCCGCCATCGACCTGGCCGCGCTGGGCGAGAACTCGATCTCGATCGACTGCGACGTCATCCAGGCCGACGGCGGCACCCGCACCGCTGCCATCACAGGCGCGTACGTCGCGCTGGCCGACGCGGTCACCTGGCTCGGCGCGAAGGGGTCGCTGGCCCAACCCAAACCGCTCGTCAACTCGATCTCGGCCGTGTCGGTCGGCATAGTCGACGGAGAGCCGCGGCTGGATCTGATGTACGACGAGGACGTGCGCGCCGAAACCGACATGAACGTGGTGGTCACCGGCACGGGCGAGTTCGTCGAGGTGCAGGGCACCGCCGAGGGCGTGCCGTTCCGCCGCGACGAACTCGACGCCATGCTCGACCTCGCCCTCACCGGCTGCGCGCGGCTAACCAAGATCCAGCAGGAGGCACTGGGCGAGTGAGCCAGGGCGCCGGAAAGATCCTGCTCGCGAGCCGCAACGCCAAGAAGCTGGCTGAGCTTCGGCGCATCCTCGGCCCCCAACTGCCGCATCTCGAGGTGCTCGGCCTCGACGACGTGGCGCCCTACGACGAGGCCCCCGAGACCGGGGCGACCTTCGCCGAGAACGCCCTGGCCAAGGCCCGCGACGGCTTCGCCCACTCCGGCCTGTCCACCGTCGCCGACGACTCCGGCATCGCCGTCGATGCGCTCAACGGCATGCCCGGAGTGCTGTCCGCGCGCTGGGCCGGGCAGCACGGCGACGACGAGGCGAACCTGCGCCTGGTCCTGGCCCAGCTCAGCGACACCCCGGACGAGCGGCTCGGCGCGGCATTCATCTGTGCCGCCGCGCTCGTCGGGCCGGACGGCGAGACCGTCGTCGAAGGGCGCATGCAAGGCAGACTGGTACGCGAACCGCGCGGCGCCAACGGCTTCGGCTACGACCCGATCTTCGTCGCCGACGGACTCGACCTGACCAACGGCGAACTCGCGCCCGCAGAGAAGGACGCGATCAGCCACCGCGGCAAGGCGCTGCGTGCCATTGCCGAATACCTGGCCAAGACCGAAGGAGACGAACTGTGACAGCCGCCTGGGCCGCATCCGACGCGACGAGCCCGCTGGAACCGACCACAATCGAGCGCCGCGAGGTAGGTCCGACCGACGTCGCGATCGACATCACGTACTGCGGCATCTGTCACTCCGACGTGCATACCGCTCGCAACGAGTGGGGCGGCACCACCAAGTACCCGGTGGTGCCCGGCCACGAGATCGTCGGCAGGGTCACTGCCGTCGGCGCCGACGTCACGCGCCGCGCGGTGGGTGACCTGGTCGGGGTCGGCTGCCTCGTCGACTCCTGTGGTGAGTGCGCCGAGTGCCGCGAAGGCCTGCAGAACTACTGCCGCCAGGGCGCGACGGGCACGTACAACAGCCCAGATCCGCACGGCACCATGCCACGCACGGCCGGCGGTTACTCGGGCAGCATCGTCGTCACCGAAGACTTCGTCGTCTCGATCCCGGACGGCCTCGATCCGGCGGCTGCGGCACCCATCCTCTGCGCCGGGATCACGATGTACTCGCCGCTGCGCCACCACCAGGTGGGCCCCGGTTCGAAGGTCGGCGTGGCCGGGTTCGGTGGGCTGGGCAGCATGGCCGTGAAGCTGGCCAAGGCAATGGGCGCCGAGGTCACCGTCATCACCCGAACCGATCGCAAGGCCGACGACGCCCGCAAGGCCGGGGCCGACCACGTCCTCGTCGCCGCCGACCGCGAGCAATTGAAGGCCGCGAACCGCTCGCTGGACATCATCCTGAGCACCATTCCGTCCAGCCACGACCTGATGCCCTACCTGCGGCTGCTCAAGCGCGACGGCGCCTACGTCGTGCTCGGCGCGATCGAACCGCTGCGTGAGCCGGTCAACGGTGGCCTGCTCGCCGGCAACCGCATCTCTGTGACGGGCTCGATGATCGGTGGACTGCCCGAGACGCAGGAAGTGCTGGACTTCTGCGCAGAGCACGGCATCGCCTCGGACGTCCAGGTGATCGGCGTCGACGGGATCAACGCGGCCTACGACGAACTGGCCGCAGGCGATCCTGGTTACCGCTACGTGATCGACATGAGCACGCTGGCCAAATAGGTTCGCGGGTATGGCTGATCTGGAACCGATCGACGAGGACTGGACGAGCGCGCT
>JAOPWD010000258.1 GCA_025965875.1 Pseudonocardiales bacterium | reverse complement strand
GTGTTCCCGCCGAGATCAGCGAGGCCGCCAAGATCGACGGTGCCACCGAATGGCAGGCCTTCCGCCGGGTGACCATCCCGTCGATCCGGCCGACGCTCATCGTCGTGCTGGTCACGATCTCGATCGCAACCCTCAAGATCTTCGACCTGGTCCAGACCTTCGGCGCCGACAAATACGGTGGCGACACGCTGGCTAACAAGATGTACACGACCTATAAGCAGGCTGGCCTAGGGCAGGCCGCCGGCCCGCTCGGCGAGCACCGCTCGTCGGCGTTGGCAATGATCATCTTCTTGATGGTCATCCCATTCGTGATCTACCAAGTCCGTTCGATGGTCAAAGCGAGGGCAGGGTCATGACCGCAGTCATCAACCCCACCGGGGCGGCGCCGCTCGATCCGGTCAAGCCGGACAAGGCTGTGGCGCGGGTGCGCAAGGGTCTCACCAACCCCGTGACCTCGGTGATCGCGCTGGTGATCGGCGTCGCCTGGACGATCCCGACCGTGGGCCTGCTGGTTCAGTCGTTCCGGTCCAAGACGGCCCAGGACAGCACGGGATGGTGGCACTTCAGCGGCCTCACGCTGGACAACTACCGCACCGTCACCACGGGCATTCACGGCGACTCCACCAAGTCGGTACTGCCGTTCCTCGTCAACTCGCTGGCCATCGTCATTCCCGCGGCGATCATCCCGATCGTCGTGGCCGCGCTGGCCTCGTACGCGCTCGTCTGGATCGATTTCCGCGGCCGCGACTGGATCTATGTCGCCATCTTCGCGCTGCAGGTGGTGCCGCTGCAGGTCGCAGTGGTGCCGCTGCTGCGCTTCGTGGTCAACGGGGCCCACGTCGGCTCGATGACGGTCATCCCGAAGTTCGGCCTGGCCGGGACGGTCGGTGCGGTGTGGATCGCGCATGCCTGCTTCGCCCTGCCGTTGGCCGTCTTCCTGATGCACAACTTCATGTCCGAGATCCCGCGGGATCTGCTCGAGGCGGCGCGCATCGACGGCGCCAGCCACGGTCAGATCTTCCGGCAGATCATGCTGCCACTGCTTCGTCCGGCGCTCGCCGCGTTCGGCATCTTCCAGTTCCTCTGGGTCTGGAACGACCTGTTCGTCGGCCTGGTCATGTCCGGCAGCAACGCGGATATCAGTCCGATCACGGTGAAAATCGCTGGCTTGGTGGGCTCGAACTCCGGGGCGGGCGGTGAGGCCATTCCGGCCGCGGCGTTCGTCTCGATCATCATCCCGATCTTGGTCTTCATGGCGCTGCAGCGGTTCTTCGTGCGTGGTCTGCTGGCCGGCTCGGTCAAGGGGTGACTGCGGGAACAACCCCCGGCACGTCCGCGTTATGTAAGCGTTTTGGTCTGCTGGCCCAGTGCTGGCAGACTGGGATGCCTGACCACCCGGCACCGGTTCACGTCCGCGCGTTGTACATGAGCGCGGGCGACCCGGCGGCCATCAGCGCCGCGGCTTGTCGCGGCACGAAGGGATCCAGAAGTGAAGCAAGGCATTCATCCGGACTACGTGGAGACCGCGGTGACCTGTTCCTGCGGGAACACCTTCACCACCCGTAGTACCGCGAAGTCGGGCCAGCTGCACGCTGACGTGTGCTCGGCCTGCCACCCGTTCTACACGGGCAAGCAGAAGATCATGGACGTCGGCGGTCGCGTCGACAAGTTCGAGAAGCGCTTCGGCAAGCGCGTCCGCAACTCCCAGACTGACAACTAGCCACTCAAACGGCGCTCGTCGCCCGCACCCATCAGGGTGCGGCGGCGGGCGCCGTTTCGTCTGCCCAGCTAAGACCAGGAGTCGAAGGTGACACAGTCATGAGCAGGCCCATCGAGACGGGCAAGCTCTCGGAACTGCAGGCCGAATACGCCGAGGTCGAGAAGGCACTGTCCGACCCGGCTATCCACGCTGACCAGGGCCGGGCACGCACGCTGGGCCGGCGCTTCGCCGAACTGGCGCCGATCATCGCGGCGGCCAACGAGCTCGAGACCGTCAACGGCGATCTCGGTGCCGCCCGCGAACTGGTCGCCGAGGACCCGGCCTTCGCGGCCGAGGTCGACGCCATGACCACGCGGGTGGCCGAGCTGGAGGGACGGCTGCGCGAGCTCCTGCTGCCCAAGGACCCCAACGACGGCAAGGACGTCATCCTCGAGGTCAAGGCCGGTGAGGGCGGCGACGAGTCGGCCTTGTTCGCCGCAGACCTGCTGCGGATGTACCTGCGTTACGCCGAACGGCAGGGCTGGACGACCGAGACACTCGACGACGAGCCGACCGATCTCGGGGGCGTCAAGTCGGCGACGATCGCGGTCCGCTCGCGCAAGGCCGACAGCACGGTGTGGGCTCGCCTGAAGTACGAAGGCGGCGTGCACCGGGTGCAGCGGGTGCCGGCCACCGAGTCACAGGGCCGTATCCACACCTCGGCCGCCGGGGTGCTGGTGCTGCCCGAGGCCGAGGACGTCGAGATCGACATCGATCCGAACGACCTGCGCATCGACGTGTTCCGCTCGTCCGGGCCCGGCGGGCAGAGCGTCAACACCACGGACTCGGCCGTGCGCATCACCCACCTGCCCACGGGCACGGTCGTCTCGATGCAGAACGAGAAGAGCCAACTGCAGAACCGCGAGGCGGGGTTGCGTGTCCTGCGCGCCCGCCTGCTCGCCGCGGCGCAGGAGCAGGCCGAGTCGGCGGCGTCGGACGCCCGCCGCTCCCAGGTACGCACCGTCGATCGCTCCGAGCGGGTGCGCACGTACAACTTCGCCGAGAACCGCATCAGCGACCACCGGGTCGGCTTCAAGGCCTACAACCTTGACCAGGTGCTCGACGGCGCGCTCGACGACGTCATCGACGCGCTGACCCGCGCCGACAACGACGCGCTGCTTGCCGGCACCGACAGCGAGTAAGCACCGGCAGATGGCATCGGCCCGGGCCCTGCTCACGACGGCGACCGCGCTGCTCCGCGCCGCCGGCGTCGACTCAGCCCGCGTCGACGCAGAGCTATTGCTCGCGCACAGCCTCGCCGTCGAGCGTTCCCGGCTCCTGCTGGTCGACGCGGTCCCCGCCGATGCCGAGTCGACGTTTGCCACGGCACTTGCCCGACGGGTGCTGCGCGAGCCGCTGCAGCACATCGTCGGGCACGCCCCGTTTCGGCACCTCGACCTTGCCGTCGGGCCGGGCGTGTTCGTGCCGCGACCCGAGACCGAACTGCTCGTCGACGCCGTGCTGCCGACGTTGCGTGCTGTCGCCGAGCCCACGGTGGTTGACTTGTGTGCGGGGTCGGGCGCGCTCGCGCTGGCCGTCGCGGACGAGGTGCCCGGTGCGCGCGGCTATGCCGTCGAGAACGCGCCCGCGGCGCTGGACTGGCTGCGCCGCAACACCGCCGGGACGACGGTGCAGGTGGTGGCTGCCGACATACGCGATCCCGATCTGCTCGTCGAGCTACGCGGCACGGTCGATGCCGTCGTGTGCAACCCGCCCTATGTGCCGGCCACGCAGTGCGTCGGACCCGAGGTCCACGCCGATCCCGACGATGCGGTCTTCGCCGGCCCGGACGGCCTGGCCCTGATGCCCGATGTGGCCGCTCGGGCGGCGCAGTTGCTGCGGCCCGGGGGGGTCGTGGCCATCGAACACGACGACACGCAGGGTGAGTCGCTGCCGCAGTTGCTCACCCACCTGGGCTGCTGGCGCGACATCACCGCGCACCGCGACCTGGCCGGACTGCCCCGCTACGTGACTGCGCTGCGTCACTGAGCGGTAGGGCAGGATGGCGGACGTGGCACTCCTCTACGACTGCGCCGACGTGCTCGAACGCACCAGCGCGATCGCATCGGCGGCGCACAGCGTGGCCTCCGGCCAGCTCGTCGTGCTGCCCACCGACACCGTCTACGGAATCGGCGCGGACGCCTTCGACGCCAACGCGGTCGCCAGCCTGCTCGCCGCCAAGGGCCGCGGGCGCGACATGCCGGTGCCGGTCCTGGTCGGTTCGTGGACGACGATCGAAGGCCTGGCCACCGTGGTGAGCGAGCGCACCTGGGACCTGATCGAGGCGTTCTGGCCGGGCGGGCTGACGTTGGTCATCGAGCACGCGCCGTCGTTGGCGTGGGATCTCGGTGACGCGCGCGGCACCGTCGCTGTACGCATGCCGCTGCACCCGGTCGCGATCGAGTTGCTCGAGATCACCGGCCCGATGGCGGTGTCCAGTGCCAACATCTCGGGCCGTCCCGCGGCGCTCACCGTGGCCGAGGCCCAGGAACAACTCGGCGACGAGGTCGCGGTCTACCTCGACGGCGGCCCGAGCGCCTCTGGAGTCGCCTCGACAATCGTCGACGTCACCGCCGAGATCCCGCTCATCCTGCGCGCCGGAGCGGTGAGCGCGCAGGCGTTGCGCGAGGTCGTCCCGGATATCGCGGGCTGATAATGCCGATTTACCATCCGAGTCTCGAGTACGCGCTCGTGGCATGCGTCGCCGCCGCGGGTAGCTTCCTGCTGACCCCGCTGGCCCGGCGGGTCGCGATCGGGTGGGGCGCAGTGGCGCGCCCCCGCGACCGCGACGTCCATGCCGTGGCCACGCCCCGGCTGGGTGGCGTTGCTCTGCTGCTCGGGCTCGCCTTGGCCTTGTTCGTGGCGGCTCGGCTGCCTGCACTGAGCCGTGCGTTCTCCAACGGCCCGGAGATGCCGTGGATTCTGGTGGCCGGCGCCGTCATCTGCCTCGTCGGCGTGCTCGACGACCGCTACGAACTCGATTCGCTCACCAAATTGGCCGGCCAGGTGCTCGCCACCGGCATCATGGTCACGCTGGGCGGCGTGCAACTCGTCGACATCTACCTGCCCTGGGGTGACAGCGGCACAGTGAGCCTGGGCAGCGATCTGGCCATTCCGGTGACGATCCTGCTCACCGTGCTGACCATCAACGCGGTCAACTTCATCGACGGGCTCGACGGCCTGGCCGCGGGCGTTACCGCGATCGCGGCGGGCGCGTTCTTCGTTTTCTCCTACCACCTGGCCCGAGTCGGCTACCTCGACGTCGCCGCTGTGCCCACGCTGCTCACCGCCGCACTCGCCGGCACGTGCATCGGCTTCCTGCCGCACAACTTCTCCCCGGCGCGAATCTTCATGGGCGACTCCGGTTCGATGCTGGTCGGCCTCATGCTGTCGGCGGCCGCGACGACGGCCACCACGAGCACCGACCCGCAGGCATTCGGCAGCGCGTTCGGGTCATTGCCGCTCGCGCTGCCGCTACTCATCCCGATCGCGGTGCTTGCGGTCCCATTCGTCGACCTGCTACTCGCCCTGGTCCGCCGGATGGCGCGGGGGCAGTCGCCGTTCGCGCCGGACAAGCAGCACTTGCACCACCGCCTGCTCCAGTTCGGGCACAGCCACCGTCGCGCGGTGCTGCTGCTGTACTTCTGGTCGGCGCTGCTCGCGTTCGGCGGCGCCGCGCTGTCGATATTCCGGGTGGCCTTGGTCCTTGCCGTCATGCTGTCGGTTGCCGCGGTCGGGGTGCTGTTCTCCGTTGTCCCAGGGCTGCGCCAACGCCGGCGGACGGCGCTCGCCGGACGGCTCGGGTAGGCGGAAAAGCGGTCCATTTGCGCTGTGATAGGTTCGTTTAGCGCCGTGAAACGCAGGGTAAACAAGCCCCGCAGCCTGCGGGGCTGTTCGTTTTCTGGAGACGATGTTGCCACGCGACCCCAAGGAGCTGCCTGTGAGGTGCATCAGCGTGCGGGCACCCCAGGCCAGCTAGCGCTCCGGTGGGCGACGACCATCCGGCGGACCTGCAATGGTCCAGCGTGCTCGGCATCGGTGCGGTCCTCGCAGGGGTGCTGGTAGCGGGTGTCGCCCTTGGCTGGTGGGTCGACGGGCTGCTCCATACATCTCCGATATTTGTTCTGGTGGGCATTGCGCTCGGCATCGCCGGGGGCATCTGGCACACGGTCATCGCACTTCGTAGGTACCTGAAGAACTGAGTGGGGAGCACACACAAACCGTGGAACCGGCCGTTTACACACCAGTGTCCGCCGCTGCCAATCTGCGCAGGTCGGTAGTCATCAGCGCCGTGCTTGGGATAGTTGCAATCGTCATAGCGTCCGTCGCGGGACACCCGCTGGCGGGGGTGTTCGGCTGCGTCGGACTCGCCCTGGCCGCCCTGAACAACCAGATGCTGCAGAAGTCGGTGGTCCAGTTCGCGACGTCGGGGGTCACCAAAGGCAAGTTCCGCGGTGGCGTGATGCTGCGACTGGGCGGGATCACCATCGTCTCGATCATCATCGCGCTGCTGTTTCGCCCAGACGGTTACGCCACCTTCGCGGGTCTTGCGGTCTTCCACATCTTGATGCTGGTGGGTGCAGCCGTCCCGGTCTTCCGTAGTCTGCGGCCGAACTCGTGAACGGTGGGCCAGTGAGCAACACGACCGTCGCGATCAACATCACCCCTGGCGAACACATCCACTGGCATCTTTTCGGTGTGACGCTCAACGGCGACACGATCACGTCCACACTCATCGCCGGTGGAATCGTCCTGCTGCTCGGATTTCTGGTTCGGCGCAAGGCGAGCGCTCGCGAGCCCACTAAGCTCCAGTTGGCCTTCGAAGCCGTCGTTCAGTACGTCGAGAAGCAGGTCGAGGACACGATGGGCATCAAGACCGCCCCGTTCGTCGTGCCGCTCGCGATGGCGCTCTTCCTGTTCATCTTCATCTCCAACCTGCTCGCGATCGTCCCGACCGGGCACCACCCCGAATACGCGCCGCCCCCGGCGTCGGACGTCAACCTCACCTACGCGCTGGCGGTCCTGGTCATCGGCACGATGCACGTGGTCGGTATCCGCAAGAAGGGTCTGCGCGGCTACTACGGTCACCTGTTCCGCAAGCCCTACTTGTTGATTCCGCTGAACATCATCGAAGAGATCATGAAGCCGGTCACGCTCTCGCTGCGACTCTTCGGCAACATCTTCGCCGGGACGATCATGGTTGCGTTGATCGCGGCCATGCCCGCCGTCATCCTCTGGCTGCCGGACATTCTCTGGAAATTGTTCGACGCGTTCATCGGGCTGATCCAGGCCTTCATCTTCGCCCTGCTGACAATCATCTACTTCAGCTCCGTGGCACCTGCCAAGGAAGGTGCGTCCCACTGACCCGGGCACAATCGCTTCGCTGCTCCAAACCACGTGCACTCATGCTCAACGTCAACGAATTGAGGAGAAATGGCTAACACGCTCATCCAGGGAATCGAGACTGCCGGCGGTCTCGTCGGCGGTGGTCTCGCACTGGGCGGTGGCGCCGTCGGCGCCGGTATCGGTGACGGTCTTGCGGGCAGCTCGCTGATCCAGGGCGTCGCCCGCCAGCCGGAGGCTCAGGGGCAGCTGCAGACGCTGTTCTTCCTGACCGTCGGTCTCGTCGAGGCGGCGTACTTCATCAACCTCGCCTTCGCGGTGCTCTTCGTCTTCGTACTGTCCAGCAAGTAACGGCGGATAGAGCTCACCTATGGCACACCACACCGAGCTCGCCGCAGGCAACTTTCTGGTGCCCAACGCGACGTTCATCGCCGAGTTCATCGCTTTCCTGCTCATTCTGCTGATCATCGCTCGCTACATCCTGCCCAGAGTGGAGGGGCCACTGCGCGAGCGGCAGGAGATCATCCGCAAGCAGATGGAGGACAGCGACGAAGCGAAGCGCAAACTCGCTGAGGCCGAGGAGAAGTACAAGGCTGCCCTCGTCGAAGCCCGCGAGGAGGCCGCACAGATCCGCGAGCATGCGCGCGCCGAGGCGCAGCGCACCATCGAGGAGTTGCGCGCGCAGGCACTTGAGGAGCAGGCGCGCATCATCGCGCGCGGTGAGGAGCAGCTGGCCACCCAGCGCAACGCGATCGTCCGTGAGTTGCGCACCGAGATCGGCACGCTGGCCGTCGAGCTGTCGGAGAAGATCATCGACCAGCGACTCTCCGACGACGCGCAGGTAAGGGCGACCGTCGACTCCTTCATCGCTGGGCTCGAAGCACAGGACATCGCGCAGGCGGGCAGCCAGTCGTGATGCACGCCGCCAGCCGGGCCGCCCTGAGGACGCTGCATGAGCGTCTCGAGGGCGTGACCTCCCGGTTCTCGACACCCGAGGGCATGACGAACCTGGCCGAGGAGCTCTACGCGGTCGTCGACCTGTTGATAGCCCAGCCGCAGTTGCGGCGGTTGCTGTCCGACCCGACTACCCCGCCTGAGGGTCGCGCGCAGCTAGCCGCTCGGCTGTTCGACGGCAAGGTCGGCGCCAGCACGCTGCAAATCCTGCGTGACGCGGTCGCGCTGCGCTGGTCCTCGCCGTTCGATCTGCTCGACGCGCTGGAGACCTCCGCCGACGACGTGCTGTTCGCGGCCGCTGAGCAGGCGGGCGAGCTCGACGAGGTCGAGGACGAACTCTTCCGCTTCGAGCGGGTGCTCGATGCCAACTCGCGCCTGACGACGACCCTCGACGATGCCGCGGCCCAACCCGAGCGCCGGGTCGCTCTGCTGCGCGGGCTCCTCGAAGACAAGGTGCGCCCGATCACCCTCCGACTGCTCGAACACGCGGTAGCCAGTCGGCGCAAGCACACCGTGACGCTCGCGCTCGACGATCTGCTGCAGCTGGCCGCGGCCCGCCGCAATCGGTCCATCGCCCGGGTCATCTCGGCCGTCGAGCTGACCCGCGACCAGCACAACCGCCTGGCAGAAGCGCTGACCGAGTTGTACGGGCGCCCGATCGACATTCGCGCGGCCGTCGATCCCGCGGTGCGCGGCGGCCTGGTCGTCCGGGTGGGCGACGAGGTCATCGACGGCAGCATCGCGGCACGGCTGACCGAGGCACGGGCGGGCCTCGCAGGCTAGTACGGCAGCACAGCACTACCGAGACACTGCAGATCCGACTAAGGCAAGGGAAACTTTGATGGCAGAGCTGACGATCTCCGCAGATGAGATCCGTAGCGCGCTCGAGAGCTACGTCGAGTCCTATTCGCCAGAGGCCTCGCGCGAGGAAGTCGGCGTCGTGGCCGAGACCGGCGACGGCATCGCCCGCGTCGAGGGACTACCGGGCGCAATGACGAACGAACTGCTCGAGTTCGAGGGCGGCACGTTGGGCATCGCCCTGAACCTCGATGTCCGCGAGATCGGCGTCGTCATCCTGGGCGACGCGTCGGGGATCGCCGAAGGGCAGGAGGTCCGGCGGACCGGCGAGATCCTCTCGGTGCCGGTCGGCGACGCCTACCTCGGCCGGGTCGTCGATCCGCTCGGCCAGCCCATCGACGGCCGGGGCGAGATCGAGTCTGACGAGCGCCGCGCCCTCGAACTTCAGGCGCCGTCGGTGGTGCAACGCCAGGAGGTCCGCGAACCGCTGCTGACCGGCATCAAGGCCATCGACGCCATGACGGCGATCGGCCGTGGCCAGCGCCAGCTGATCATCGGTGACCGGCAGACCGGCAAGAGCACGGTGTGTCTCGACGCGATCATCAACCAGCGCGACAACTGGAAGACCGGCGACCCGGCCAAGCAGGTTCGCTGCATCTACGTCGCGATCGGCCAGAAGGGCTCGACGATCGCCGCCGCGCGCGACACGCTCGACGCCGCCGACGCGATGGAATACACCACGATCGTCGCCGCCCCCGCGTCCGACTCGGCCGGCTTCAAGTACCTGGCGCCGTATACCGGTTCGGCCATCGGTCAGCACTGGATGTACGACAGCAAGCACGTACTGATCGTCTTCGACGACCTCACCAAGCAGGCCGAGGCCTACCGCGCCGTGTCGCTGCTGCTGCGCCGCCCGCCCGGCCGCGAGGCCTACCCCGGCGATGTGTTCTACCTGCACTCGCGGCTGCTCGAGCGCTGCGCAAAGCTCTCGGACGAACTCGGCGGCGGGTCGATGACCGGCCTGCCGATCATCGAGACCAAGGGCAACGACGTGTCGGGTTACATTCCCACGAACGTCATCTCGATCACCGACGGCCAGTGCTTCCTCGAGACCGACCTGTTCAACGCCGGCGTCCGCCCGGCCATCAACGTCGGCATCTCGGTATCGCGCGTCGGCGGCGCGGCCCAGCCCAAGGCGATGCGCGCGGTGGCCGGCCGGCTGCGTGTCGACCTGGCCCAGTACCGCGAACTCGAGGCTTTCGCTGCCTTCGGTTCTGACCTGGACAGGGCCAGTCAGCAGCAGCTCGCGCGAGGTGCGCGCATGGTCGAACTGCTCAAGCAGCCAGCAGCCTCGCCCTACCCGGTCGGCCGCGAGATCGTCTCGATCTGGGCCGGCACCACCGGCAAGATGGACGACATCCCCGTCGGTGACATTCGCCGCTTCGAGAGCGAACTGCTCGACTACATCGAGCACAACTCGCCGGAACTCTTCGACACCCTCGCCAACGCCAAGGCGCTCGAGGACAGCATGGTGGCAGACCTGGAGAACGTCGTCGAGAAGTTCAAGAAGCAGTTCCAGCCGAGCGACACCAGCTCGCCCGGCCCCGCGGCCACGAGCGGTGACGCCGGTAAGGACACGAAGGCGAAGGATGACTCGAAGGAGTCCTCCGGTGACGACGCCGGCGACTCCTCCGACCAACGCGATTCGGACAAGAAGTAGCCGATGGGAGCCCAGCTTCGCGTCTACCGGCGCCGAATCCGAACGGTCCAGTCGACCAAGAAGATCACCAAGGCGATGGAGCTCATCGCCGCGTCGCGCATCGCCAAGGCGCAGGCGCGGATGAAGGCCGCGCGTCCGTACGCCGAGGAGCTCACCAGAGCCCTCGCGGCACTGGGCAAGAACGCCTCGCTGGAGCACCCGATGCTGACCGGCGTCGAGTCACCGCAGCGGGCGGGCATCCTCGTCGTGACCAGCGACCGCGGCCTGGCGGGCGGATACAACGCCAATGCCATCAAACAGGCGAACGCCCTGGCCGCCCGGCTGCGGGGTGAAGGCAGGGACATTGCCTGGTATGTGATCGGCCGCAAGGGCGTCGCGTATTACAGATTCCGCAAGGTCGCGCTGTCGGGGAGCTGGACAGGTTTCTCCGAGCAGCCCAACTTCCTCGACGCACGCGACTCCACCGAGACCGTCGTCCAGGCGTTGACGGCCACGTCGGCCGGCGAGTCGAACGGCGAGCCCGGGATCGACGAGCTATACGTCGTCTACACGAAGTTCGTGAACTCGGTGAGCCAGACGCCGGCCGCGGTACAGGTCTCCCCGGTCAAGAGCGCGACGGACCAGTCCAAGAATGCCGATGATGGCGACACCGGCGACGACGACACGACGGACGCGGCGTCCTACGAGTTCGAGCCCGAACCCGAAGAGCTGATCGGGGCACTGCTGCCGCGATACATCAGCGCGCGGATATTCTCTGCGCTGCTGGAGTCGGCCACCTCCGAGTCAGCAGCTCGGCGGCGGGCGATGAAGTCGGCCAGCGACAACGCGACCGAACTGATCAGGACCTACACCCGGCTGGCCAACCAGGCCCGCCAGGCCGAGATCACCCAAGAAATCAGCGAGATCGTCGGCGGCGCCGATGCTCTCGCCTCAGCAGGAAGTGACGAGAGATGACAACCCTGTCCGAGACTGAAGCCGATACCGACGCGGCCGGCACGTCCACCGGGCGGGTCGTCCGGGTGACCGGGCCGGTCGTCGATGTCGAGTTCGGGCGCAACTCGATCCCGGCATTGTTCAACGCACTGACGACCGAGATCGAGCTTGGCGCCCTGTCCAAGACGCTGACCCTCGAGGTCGCACAGCACATCGGCGACGACATGGTCCGCGCCATCGCGTTGCAGCCCACCGACGGCCTGGTACGCGGGGCCGAGGTTCTCGACACCGGCTCGCCCATCACGGTGCCGGTCGGCAACGTCACCCTCGGTCACGTGTTCAACACGCTGGGCGAGCCGCTGGACGTCCCCGCCGACAAACTCGACATCAAGGAGCGGTGGTCGATCCACCGCGAGCCGCCCCCGTTCGACCAGCTCGAGAGCAAGACCGAGATGTTCGAGACCGGCATCAAGGTCATCGACCTGCTCACGCCCTACGTCACCGGTGGCAAGATCGGCCTGTTCGGCGGCGCCGGCGTGGGCAAGACGGTGCTCATCCAGGAGATGATCTACCGCGTCGCCGAGAACTTCGGTGGTGTGTCGGTGTTCGCCGGCGTCGGCGAGCGCACCCGTGAGGGCAATGACCTCATCACCGAGATGACCGAGTCAGGCGTCCTGGAGAAGACCGCACTGGTCTTCGGCCAGATGGACGAGCCGCCGGGCACTCGCCTGC
>JAOPWD010000256.1 GCA_025965875.1 Pseudonocardiales bacterium | reverse complement strand
CGCTGGCGCAACTGGAGGCCTCGCCCGCCGCGGACTTCGACTTCGACGCGTCCTGGCAAGCAGTACAACCCGAGGACGTCCTGACGATCATCTACACGTCGGGCACGACCGGCCCGCCCAAGGGCGTGGAGCTGACCCACGCCAACATGCTGGCCGAGATCCAGGGCGTGCGGGCCGTCTGCGCGGTCGACCACACCGACTCGCTCATCTCCTACCTGCCCGATGCGCACGTCGCGAACCGGTGGGGCGCGCACTACACGAACCTGTGCTCGGGCGTGCAGATCATCACGCTGGCCGAGCTCAAGCAGGCCGTCACCGTGCTGCCGCAGGTGCGGCCGACGTTCTTCGGCGCCGTGCCGCAGGTCTGGTACAAGCTCAAAGCCGCGATCGAGCACGGCATCGCGGCCGAACCGAGTCCGGCCAAGCGGCGGCTGGCCGGGTGGGCCATCGGCACCGGCCGGCGCAAGGTGCGGCTGGAATCGGACGGCACGCCGGTGCCGGCCCTGCTGCGGGCCCAGTACCGTCTCGCCGACAAGCTCGTGTTGAGCAAGGTCCGCGCGAAGCTCGGCATGGACCGGGTGCGCTTCGCCGCCTCCGGCGCCGCCGCCATCTCCGAGGACGCCCTGGAATTCGTGCTGGCGCTGGGTATCCCGTGCTGCGAGGGCTGGGGGATGTCCGAGGTGTCAGCCTTGGCGACGATCAATCCGCTCGACGCGATCCGGATCGGCACCGTCGGCAAGGCCGTGCCAGGCGTCGAGCTGAAGACCGCCGCCGACGGCGAGCTGCTCGTGCGCGGCCCGCTCGTCATGAAGGGCTATCGCCACGAGCCGGCCAAGACCGCCGAGGCCATCGACGCCGACGGCTGGCTGCACACCGGCGACATCGCGTCGATCGACGCCGACGGGTACGTGCGCATCGTCGACCGCAAGAAGGAACTGATCATCAATGCGGCCGGCAAGAACATGTCGCCGGCGAACATCGAGGGCGTCCTCCAGGTGAGCTGCCCGCTGCTCGGCCCCGTCGCGGTGATCGGCGACGACCGGCCCTACCTCGTCGCCCTGTTGACGCTGGACCCCGATGGCGTGGCGGCCTACGCCGCCAGGACGGGCGCCGGTGACGCGTCACCGGCCGCGCTGGCCGCCGACCCAGGGCTGCGCGCGATCATCGAGGCGGGTGTGAAGCAGGCCAATGAGCGGCTGTCCCGCGTGGAGCAGATCAAGAACTTCGCGATCCTGCCGGACGTGTGGGAGCCCGGCGGCGGGCAGCTCACCCCGACGATGAAGCTCAAGCGCCGCCCGATCGCGCAGCAGTACGCGGCCGAGATCGATGCCCTCTACGCCCTCGACGCGGCACCGCGCTAACCCCCTGATGTTCTCCCGCTTTGCACCTTTCAGCGCCCCAAATCGGGCCGATTCAGGGCGCTGAAAGGTGCAAAGCGGGGAGTGGGCGGGGCCGCCGAGCCTGTCGGAGTTGGTGCGACGGGCAGGACGGCTGGGCGAGTCCGGCGGCCGTCGACTGCTGGGGATCACCGGACCACCGGGCGCGGGCAAGACCACCCTCGCCGCGGCGCTCGCGGGTGCGCTGGACGCGGTGATCGTCCCGATGGACGGATTCCATCTGGACAACGCGGAGCTACGCCGGCTGAACCGTCTCGAGCGCAAGGGTGCACAGGACACGTTCGACGCAGCCGGCTACGTAGGCCTGCTGCGTGACCTGCGCACCGGCGCGCAGGTCCGGGCACCCGCCTTCGACCGGGCCCGCGAAGAGACGGTTCCTGACGCCATCGACGTGCCGCGCACCGCGAAGCTCGTCATCACCGAAGGCAACTATCTGCTGCTGGACGACGAGCGATGGGGCCAGGTCCGCGGACTGCTGGACGAGGTCTGGTACGTCGACGATCCGCGCCGCGTCGAGTGGCTGGTGGCGCGGCACGTCGGCCACGGCTGGGACCCGGCCGAGGCACAGGCCAGGGCCACGGTCGGCAGCGACGCGGTCAACGCGGGGGTGATCGCCGCGTCCCGGCACCTTGCGGACCTGCTGCTCGACCATGGTTGGCTCTCCGGGTGAGCGAGATCGAACAGCGGGCGAGCCGGGAGGTCTACGCGAACCCGTGGCTGCGGCTGCGCGAGGACGAGATCGAGTACGCCGACGGCACGACGGGCAGCTATGCGGTGGTCGAGAAGCCGGACTTCGTCACCGTCCTGCCCTGGGAGAACGACGGATTCTGGTTGGTGCAGCAGTACCGCTACGTCGTCGGCAGCCGGCAGTGGGAGTTCCCGCAGGGCGGCTGGCCGCAGGGTCACGGCGGCACGCGGGAGGAACTCGCCGCCGCCGAACTGGCCGAGGAGACCGGACTGCGCGCGCGGGGCTGGCGTCGACTCGGCCGGTTGTTCGCGGCCTACGGCTACAGCGCGCAGGCCTTCGACGTTTTTCTGGCGACAGACCTCACCCCCGGGCCGACGCGCCACGAACACTCCGAGCAGGGCATGGTGCACCGCTGGTTCGCGATGCCGGAGCTACGCGCCATGATCCGCTCGGGCGAGTTCGCCGATTCGCACAGCGTCGCCGCCCTGGCCCTCTACGACCTGCACACCGCTCCGAGTTAACTCCGCTTTGCACCTTTCAGCGCCCCAAATCAAGCCGATTCGGGGCGCTGAAAGGTGCAAAGCGCGGGCGAGTTGTGGTGAGAGGAGGACGACGCTGTCCTCCTCCGCTGCAGCTAGCGCCTCAGTTGACCAGGATTGGTGTTCGGACGGTCGTGACTCCGTTGACCACGTTGGTCAGCATCGACGTGGTCAACGTCTGCTGGCCCTGCTTCGTCGCCCGGACATTGAGCGTGTAGCTGAACGATCCACCGGGCTGGCCGGGTGTCGTCGTGACCACGTAGTCGCCAGTCGGCGGCCCGGTGATCTGGACGCCGGCCCCACCCGTGACGTTCTCGGCGCCGACGGTCAAGCCGTAGTCCGTTGGCGTGCCGACCCCTAGCGTCGTGGTCGGCTCGTAGCTGTAGGAGATGTCCTCGACCCCGTTGAGCCCGATCCACACCTGCATACTCCGGGCGTCGGTGGTGCCGAACAGGTTGACGTTCCATTGGATGACCAGCCACGTCAGTCCGCCGCCTCTGAGCGTCCCGGCTCGAATGCCCGCTGTCCCGGTGCCGTCCAGGTCGGACCAGTACGGCGCGAGTACACCATTTGGCGGTGTCGGGTCGGGCAATGTCTGCGGCGTAGGCGAATTGTCAGCGTTGCCGGTGCCGCCGTTGACAATGAGGTAGCCGTTGGAGTCGACACCGAGCCTCGTGTACGTCTTTCCGCCGAACAAATACCCCGGCACGTTGAAGTTCAGAATCTGCTCGTCAAGGATGGGTTGCGGGGTGATGGTCGCGAACCCGGCCAGATCCAGGAAGCCTCCGCCTGGTGTGTCACCAGGTGCGATCGCGGGGATGGCGTCCTTGGGCGCGGCCAGTGTCGCCGGCCCGGCCACGGCCGCATTGTGCTGCGTGTTCACGGTCGCGCCGGTTGCGCTGTCGATGCGCAGGCCCTTCGAGACGGTGCTCGTGGCCGCAACCTGAGCAGGCGTCGCCGCATCGTTGCGCGCCGTCACCGTGCAGGCCGTTGTCTGGTTCACCGTCAGGCTCGGCGCCGCGCAGGTCT
>JAOPWD010000224.1 GCA_025965875.1 Pseudonocardiales bacterium | reverse complement strand
CCGGCACACCCACCTTCTTCATCAACGGCCAACGCCACTACGGCGCCTACGACATCGAGACCCTCAAGGTCGCCGTCAAGACCGCCCGCGCCCAACTGCACGCCATCCGCGGACGCTGAGGACGGGTAATGTCGAGGGCCCACCGCCCTACCCCGTGAACAGCGGCCAGCGGTGCGCGCGGCACTGCCTCAGTTCCCTCCGGTGCATCCACCGGAACTGCTTACCGGACCAGGTGCACCGACCACCATCGGGCGCCGGGCGACAGGGGCCGCCACGTCCGGATCAGTCCACTGCTGCGAGCGATGGTTGGCGCTGCGCTTCGCCGTTGCCCGCTCGGCGGCTCGGCATCGTGTTCGCGGCGTCGGCGTCCCGGACGCTCAGCGCTACGACGGCGCCCAGCAGCGCCAGGCCGGCCGCGACGAGGAACGCGACTCGGTACGGCGTGAGGCTGCCGGCCGGCCCCGCGGCCCCGGCGCCGTGACCGGACAACACGATTGCCGTCGTCAGCACCGCGACCCCGATCGCGCCGCCGAGCTGACGAACGGCGTTGAACATCGTCGAAGCCCGTCCCGTCTCCGCGGGGTCGATGGTCGCGAAGGCGGCCGCCTGGGTCGGCACGAACACCTGCGCCATGCAGAAACCGATCACGAACATCAGCGCTCGGGCCCACCACAGGCTCGATCCGCGATCCAGGACGGCGAGCAAGCCGATGGCCACCGCCACCCCGAGCAAGCCAGCCGAGACGTGGCGGCGCGGGCCGAGTCGCGGATACAGCACGCGGGTGGCCAGTTGGGCGCCGAGCATGACACCGAGCGCCTCAGGGAATGTGCTCAGCCCCGACTGCAGCGGGGTCAGGCCGCGACCGTCCTGGTAGTACAGCGAGACCACATACAGCGCGCCGAGGAAGGCCATCGAGCCGAGAACCATCACCCCGTTGGCCGAGCGGAACAGGCGGTTGCCCAGCAGGCGCAGGGCGATCATCGGCTGCGGCGTGCGCAGTTCGACGAACACCATCGCGACGAGCAGCGCCACCCCGACCGCCATCGTCGTCAAGGGCGCGACCGCCCTCCACCCCTGGGCGGGCGCCTCCGATATTCCGTACATGACCGAACCGAATCCGAGTCCGCTGAGCACGAAGCCGGGAAGATCGAACCGACCCGGCATGGCCTCGACCCGGTGCTCCAGGAAGAGGAAGCCGAAGACCAACGCGGCTGCGCCGATCGGCAGGTTGACGAAGAACACCCACCGCCACGACAGCTTGTCGACGAGCAGTCCGCCGAGGACCGGGCCGAGCGCCGGCGCGAACGTTGTGGGAACGGTCAACACCGCCGAGGCGCGGATGCGTTCTGCCGGCGGGAAGGTGCGGAACAACATGGCCATGCCGACGGGTGCCAGCATGCCTCCGCCGACGCCCTGCAGCACACGGAAGGCCACCAGTTCACCGAGGCTCTGGGCCAGTCCGCAGAGAGCCGAGGCCACGGTGAACACCACGATGGCCGTGAGGAGCACCGGCTTGCCGCCGAAGCGGTCACCGAGCCATCCGGAGGCCGGAATGAAGACTGCCAGGCTGACCAGGAACGAGATCGAGACCGCGTCGACCTCGGTCGGGCCGACGTGGAAGTCGCGGCCGATGGTCGGCAGCGCGACGTTCACGATGGTCACGTCCATGATGCTCATGAACATCACCGCGACGAACACGACGCTGACCGCGATCTTCTGACTCACCTGTGGGCGCACCGCGCTGAGACTCCTGACCGGATCGACTGGGCAGCTCGCGCGGCGCGCGACACTGCAGGACGCACAGGGAATAACGTCCTGCGAGCCCGCCGATATTTCACCAGGCGAATATTTCACCAGGCGAACGATCGGGGCTCGGGGCCTGCACAACTCTGCCAGGGCGAATCGCGAACCCGCACAAGCGCGCTAGCCGAGCTGACGTGCTAGCTCGGCAGCGCAGCGACGGTTCGACCCCGAGGACATCGCCGCCGAACAGCCAACTGCGCCGCTGGAGTCAACCCTGCCTCACACGAATGGCCACCCGGTCCGGGAGGCTCGCCACAGGGTAGTCATGGTGACCGCAACGGGCGTGATGGCCAACTTCCAGGCCGTGGTGGGTGCTTGTTGCTTGCGTCTCACAGATGGGGCGCCCGGATGGCCGCACGGACATCCCTGCGACGCGGTCTTCAAGGTGTCGTCTGCCTCGAGACGATCCAGTGTCATCGCGAGCGCATCCTCTCCCGTAGGGCAGCGGCACAAGTAGAGGTCCACCGCGTTCATTTCACTTGCAGGCTCATCCCCCGCTGCTCAAATGTCGCAACCGAAGGCTTCGGCGTCATTGCCGCCAGCGGCCGTCCCGTCTACCTGCTGGCATGAACCCTCAACGGGAGCGGTGACTGGGCCGCTCGTGTTCGGGTGATCTGCGTCGCGCAGTGTGCGCCACGCTCCGACCTGGAGCGGCGTCTGCTTTCGATCGGACTCAGCCGTGGTAGGGGTCCTGACGACATCTGATCGCACGATATCCGTCCGCAGGCCAGCGCAGTCTCGATCGCATTACCGTCCGAGCTAGCCGGTTTCCCATGTGAACGGACGTCCGGGATCGGGGTCGTAGCGGCAAATGTTGCCGGTTTGGACGCAGTCGCGCAGTACCCGCCCGAGTGACGCGTCGACTTCCGTCACCCGGTCGATCGCAACGGCGACGGCCTTGCGTACAGCAACGCGTGCCCGCTCTGCAGTAGCTCCGCGCGGGCGTTGCCTGCCTCCGAGACCGGTTGCGCCGGCGATCTCATCGAGCAAGGCGCCGCGTTCGCCGCGTAGTTTTGCCAGGCGCCCCTCGTCCGCCCATTGCTCGACTTCGGTCAGCTCCGCATCGAGCTCGCCGAGGCGGGAGCGATAGGCGGCAAGCGCCTGACGATCGATCGTCGCGCCCGTGCCGGGGGCGTCGACGCCGCGGCCCGGGTGGCCGGCGACCCAGTCCGATAGGTCGAGTGCCGAGAATTCGACGCCGGGTTGGCGCAGCAGCATGCGCAAGTAGTGGAAGCCTTTCATTTCGCGGATCGCGACAAGGGCATCCACCCGGCCGACTATCCACACTCCGTCCGCGTGTGGCCGAAGAACCGCTGCGCTCGGCTGCGCCTGCGGCGGCACGACGCCACCGCCGAACCTACGAACCCACCATCTCGCGCCGAAGCGCTCGGCCAGCGATGTCGCGGTGCGGGCCCAGCGAGCCGCGTCGTCGTGGCGCCCCAGCGCGGTGGCGGCCTCGCTGAGGAATCCGTCGACGATTCCGTCGAACGCCGCCGCGCCGCCGTTGGGGATCCCGCGTCCGGCGTACGGCTCGAGCATCGCGTAGCCCTCAGCGGCCAGCTCGACTTCGCCGGTCTTTGCGGCGGTCTCAGTTGCCCGGCTCACGATGAGCAGCCAGTCCACGTCGCGACGAACGGACGACAGACGACTGCCGACGACCTGCAACAGCAGCGTTCGCGCGCGGTCGAGCGAACCGGCCGCAAGCCACAACGCGGCAGCCTCGACCGCCACGGCGAGGTAGCCCTCGGATGTGCCGAAGTCCTCGAACAGCTGCGCCTCGAGCCTTAGTGCATCGACGTCACCCTCCTGGCGCGCGATCGCCGCACTCAGCGCGTGCTCGATTGCGTGCGTGTCGGCCTCGCCTGCTTCGGTGCCGGCGCGCAGCGCCGCTTGCTGGTGTACGCGCGCCTGGCCCAGGTCACCGGTGACCGTCGTGTACATGCCCTTTCGCGCTTCGGCGAAGAACCGTACGCGGGCCGAGCCGGACTCGTCGGCCAGCCGATCGAGCGCCCGGAGTTGGCGTTGCACCGTCGGCATGTCCAGTGCCTCGACGGCCGTAGTGAGCCGCCACAGGTGCGCCGACATGCGAACGTCGACAGCGGCGACATGTGCGACGCTGTCTTCCAATCGCGAGGTAATCCGCAGTCGCTCGGCAATATCGTCCGGACCCCAGTTGACCAGCAGTTGGGCATCGAGCGCCTCGGCGAGCAACGCCGGATCGGCTGCGGCCTCGGCGCCTGCTACCGCTTCGGCCGCGAATGGGACGCCACGCTCAGGGCTCCCGCCGTACACCCAGGCGCGGACGAGCGCGGCCGCCAGGCGGATCCGAGCAACACCGTCGGCGACGCTGTACGCCTCGAACAGAAACGCCGGGACCCGCCCCGGATGCGTCCCGAACGAATGATCGGCCGACATGCCGAGCGCAGCCTCGGTCATCACCTCGACGTCGTGCGTCTGACGCGCCGTGTCGTAGGCCTTGGCGAATGCTGCTCGGGCAGCGTCGACGTCGCCGCCTGCCCGCGCCACCCTCGCCCGGCGTAGCAGGTCGCGGGTGCGCTCAGGCGAGCCGGCCATGCACGGATCTTACGATCGCGCATAGCCGGTCGTCCTTACCAATCACGGACGAAGCAGCGAGACTTCGCGTGCGTGACGGGCCTGATGTGCGGTGCTCCAGTCGCCCGTGCAGTACACCGAGACGGACGAGATGGCTCCATCAGAGACGTCGGCGCGCAGCATCTCGCGGCAATACCAATGATCGCCGTGCTCGTCCCACTCCTCCTCCCATTCCAGCACGAAGCCGCTGGGAGTCGGGTCGTATCGAAGGCGTGGCACGCGCCCGGGTGCCGGGTGGCTCGCGCGACGCATCGCAGCCACCGCGTCGGCTCCTTGGGCTTGAAGCCGCCACGTGGGGACGGTGAGGTCGCAGAATACGTCCGCAGTGAACAGCCCATCCGGAACGTGTCCCGTCTCGAGCCACTGCACCAACTTCTTGACCACTGGCGGCGCCGCCTCGAGCGCCGTGAGTGCAGCGATCGCGGTCACCGAACCTGCACCCCGGCCTCCATGTTGGCGCCGACCACCGCCATCGTTTCCTGCAGTTCCTTGGTCGGGCTGAACTCGACGACCTCGGCGCCGGCACCGAGCTTGGTCAGGTGGCCGGGACGCAGGAAGTACGCGTCACCAGCGTGGAACGTCTCCTCCTGGCCGTCTCGGTAGTTGGCGCTGAACGAACCGCGGACGACGTAGCCCCAATGCGGACACTGGCAGCGGCCGTCAGGCAGACCCGCGAACAATGGCGAGGGATCGGACGCGATCGGGAAGCTCTCGAACGAGACGGTGTAGTCGTCCAGCTCGACGTAGCGGCCCTCGATCATCGGTTCCGAGACCGCGATCGGGGCTTCGTCCTTGCGGGTACGGGGCATGGTTTCCTCCTGAGGTGATTGGTGCTCTCACCAAGGAGGCGTGACTTCCGGATTCACATCGTTCCTTCACCGCTCAGCGGTAGTTCGTCGCTGCGGGCGTTGGGCGAGGACCGGCCGGGCCCGACGCTCGCCAGCTTGCGGCCGGCGATCACGCCAATGACAACACCTTGTGCGTCCTTCAGGCCGACGATCCGCAGCGGTTATCGCCCGTGCGCCGCTCGTTTTCGCCGACTCCGACGGCTACCGCTTCGACCCTCAGCCCCGTCGCGGCCAGCGCCGGGTCTGTGCAGCGAGGGGGTCGGCATTGCCGCGGCGGCGCATCCCTAGGCTGGTGCCCGACCTACGCCTGGCGATCGCGCCGTCTCAGCCCGTTGATTGGACGAAGTTTGATCCTGGCTACCTCCTCCCTCGTCGCGCGTGATCTGGCGGCGGTCTGGCATCCGTTTACCCAGCATGGGCAGTGGCCGGCGGACGAGCCGCTCGTCATCGACCGGGGGTCGGGCGTCTACCTGTACGACGCCGAGAGCCGGCGCTATCTCGACGGTGTGTCGTCGCTGTGGGTCACGGTGCACGGCCACGGCGAACCCGCGATCAATGCGGCGATCCTCGCGCAGCTCGACCGGCTTGACCACTCGACCTTTCTCGGTCTGACGCACGAACCCGGGATCCGTGTTGCCGAGGAGTTGCTGCGGGTGGCGCCCGCGGGATTGTCGCGCGTGTTCTTCGCCGGCGACGGTTCGTCCGCGGCCGAGGCGGCGATCAAGATGGCCTATCAGGCCGCGACGCAGCGCGGCGATGACCGCCCGCTGTATGTCCATGTCGCTGAGGGCTATCACGGCGACACCCTCGGGGCGGTGTCGCTGGGCGGTGTCGAGTTGTTCCACGCGACCTACCGTCCGCTGCTGATCGAGACTCGGATGGTGAGCTCCCCTGGCGTGCTGGCTGCGGGGCAGCCGCGTGCGGCGCGAGCCGCCGAGGTGTTGGCCGAGATGCGGGCCTTGCTGGCCCAGGAGGGTGAACGGGTGTGTGCCGTCGTGCTCGAGCCCATGGTGCAGGCTGCGGGCGGCATGCTCACCCACGACGCGTCCTTCCTGGTCGGGGTGCGCGCGTTGTGCGACGAGTTCGGTGCCGCGATGCTGGTGGACGAGGTCGCGACCGGTATCGGCGCGACCGGCGCCTGGTTCGCCGTCGAGCACGCGGGGGTTGTGCCGGATCTGATGGTCGTCGGCAAGCGGCTCACCGGCGGCGTGCTGCCGCTGTCGGCGGTACTGGCCCGTGAGGCCGTGTATGAGGCGTTCCTCGGCTCACCCGACAGCGGGCGGACGTTCTTCCACGGGCACACCTACACCGCCAATCCGCTGTCCTGCGCGGCAGCGCTGGCGAACCTGGCGCTCATGCACGAGCGAGGCACGGTCGCCCGAGCCGCGACGGTGGGTGACCGGCTGGGCGCGGCTCTGGCGTCGGTCGAGAAATACGACGGGGTGGCCGAGATCCGCCGAGTCGGGACGATGACCGGAATCGAGGTTCGTTCGGTTGGGGCTCGCACCGGCTTCGAGGTCTGCCGCGCCGCACGGCGGCGCGGTGTGCTCGTCCGCCCGCTGGGCGACGTCGTCGTGCTGATGCCGCCGCTGGGCATCGCCGACGACGAGCTCGACGAGCTCACGTCCGTGGTCGACGCGTCGATCCGCGAGGTCGTGCAGTGAGCACCGATCCGCTGGCTCGGGTGCGCGCTGCTGTCGCGGCGCGGGAGGCAGCGGGCTTGCGGCGGGTGCTGCGTCCGCGTGCTGCCGACGACGGCGTGCTCGAACTGGCGGGCAACGACTACCTCGGGTTGGCGCGTGACTCGCGGGTGACCGCGGCTGCCGCCGACGCTGCGCGGGTGTGGGGCGCGGGTTCGACCGGTTCGCGGCTGGTCACGGGCACGACGCAGTTGCACGCTGAACTCGAGCGGGAGCTGGTTGGCTTTGCCGGTGCGGCAGCCGCGCTGGTCTTCTCCTCCGGCTACCTGGCGAACCTCGGGGTGCTCACCGCACTAGGCGGTCCCGAGGTCACGATCGTCTCCGACGCCGGGAACCATGCCTCGATCATCGACGCCTGCCGTCTGTCCGGCTCTGCAGTGGCGGTATTCCCGCACGGTGACCTGGACAAGCTCGACGCTGCGCTCGCCGTCATCGCCACGCCGCACGCGGTGGTGGTCACCGACGCGGTGTTCTCGGTTGACGGTGACCTCGCCCACCTCTCAGCCATGCACCAGATTGCCCAGCAGTATCAGGCGATTCTGGTCGTCGACGAGGCGCACTCGCTCGGCATTGTCGGCGCAGGCGGCGTCGGCGCAGTGGCCGCGGCAGGTCTTGCCGACGCACCCGACGTCGTGCGAACCGTCACGCTGTCCAAGTCGCTCGGCTCCCAGGGCGGCGCCGTGCTCGGCGCGCCCGAGGTGATCGACCTGCTCATCAACACGGCGCGAGCGTTCATCTTCGACACCGGCCTGGCACCTGCCTCGGTCGGCGCGGCACTGGCTGCCGTGCGAATCCTGGCGGCGGAACCGTCGCGCGCCTCGGCAGCACGGGCCAACGCCGCGCGGCTAGCCGAGATCATCCACGGCCTGGGCGTCGAGACGACCGAGCCGGCCGCCGCGGTCGTGCCCGCCTACCTCGGCGATCCGCGGCGCGCCGTCGCCGCGGCGACGGCCTGCCTCGAGGCAGGGGTGCGGGTGGGCTGCTTCCGGCCGCCATCCGTGCCCCTGGGGCGGTCCTGCCTGCGCCTGACCGCGCGCGCCGACCTCACCGCCGCGGACCTGGACCTGGCCGCAACCGTCCTGCGGGCGGTACTGGCATGACCGTCCTGATCGTCACGGGTACCGGGACCGATGTCGGAAAGACCGTGGTCACCGCCGCGCTGGCCGCCTGCGCGGCTGGCACCGTTGCCGTCGTCAAGCTCGCGCAGACCGGCGTCGCGCCGGGCGAACCCGGCGACCTGGCCGAGGTCACCCGCTTGTCAGGATGCCGGGACGTCCACGAATTCGCCCGCTACCCCGATCCGCTGTCTCCCCACCACGCCGCGATCATGAGCGGCCTACCGGCACTGGATCAGGGCGAGGCCGTACTCCGGATTGCGGACTTGGACAACAGTCACGATCTGGTCCTGGTCGAGGGTGCCGGCGGGCTACTCGTTCCGTACGACATTCTCGGCTGGACGATTTACGACCTCGGGATGGAACTTGATGCCGACTTCCTACTTGTTACCTTGGCCGGTCTCGGGACGATCAACCACACCGCCCTGACCGTCCGAGCCCTGGAGGAATCATCGACCAGAGCGAAGATCGTCATAGGAAGCTGGCCGACCCAGCCCGGGCTGGCCGAGCGATGCAACATCTTCGACCTGGCCCGGATGGCCACGCGCAGCGAACTCTCCGGCGTCCTGCCGGAAGGGATGGGCGCGGCGACAGACTTCCCGCAGCAGGCCCGCGCCGCACTTGCGCCTCAGTTCGGTGGGACATTCGACTGGCCGGCCTTCCGTGCGGCAGCCAGACTGTAGGAGAACTTCTACCGGCGGCGTGGCACTCTCAGGCGGCCGAGCCGTCGTCGGCGCGCGCTACAGCGGGCTCGACTGCGCCACTGGCTAGCTGAGGCGGCTATCGCGGGACGGCGTGGGGTGGGGACGCCAGCTCGACAAGAAGCGCTTCGGACGGATCGATGCCGATATCGATGAT
The DNA here is from genome assembly GCA_025965875.1 of Pseudonocardiales bacterium. GTDB lineage: Bacteria > Actinomycetota > Actinomycetes > Mycobacteriales > Jatrophihabitantaceae > QHCC01. Next base: position 409 of record JAOPWD010000224.1, on the reverse strand, counting down.
TCGGTTCCAGGCGTCAACATGAACCACTCGCGGACGGAACCTGCGGGCCTCGTCGTCGGACAAGCTCTGGTACGCGATCAGGATGACGACGTCCCCTACCCCAATCAGGTGCGCAGCGGCACCGTTGATACCGAGGACCCCGCTACCGCGCTCCCCCTCGATGATGTACGTCTCCAGTCGGGCTCCGTTGGTGACATCAACTATCGCCACCCTCTCCCCCGGAAGCAGGTCCGCCGCGTCGAGCAGATCCGCGTCGACGGTGACGGAGCCGACATAGTGCAGGTCGGCGTGGGTGACGGTGGCTCGATGGATCTTCGCGCTGAGCATGGTGCGCTGCATAGTGTTCTCGATTCGTAGTCACGCCCTCCGATAGGAGGTGCATGCTCGGTAATCCGAACTCGATTATCGA
>JAOPWD010000215.1 GCA_025965875.1 Pseudonocardiales bacterium | reverse complement strand
GAGTGCGGGCGTGAGGTAGGCATCAGCGGCGCTCTGTCGCCGGCCATCGACGATGTTCAGGTCGCACCACCCGAAGCCTTCTTCCAGTCCACCGCTGAGGTCGGCTGCTTGGCGATACCCGAGCTCGACCGCTGCCGCCAAACCCGCTGCGGCGATCGGATGACGGATAGTCGCCGGAGCCACTGTCAGGGGACCTGTGGTCCCTCGTATGGCCGGATCGCGTCCCTCGGCGTTCTCGCTGCGCCGGAAATAGGGCACCAGGTCCTCGAAACCCCAGCCCTTCGCACCGGCCGTGACCCACGCGTCATAACTTCCGGAATGCCCGCGCACGAAGTTCATCGCATTGATGGCCGAGGATCCACCGAGTCCGCGCCCGCGTGGCCAGTGCATGGTTTTTCCGGTGGCGGCCTGCGGCACGGTGGTGTCGGCCCAGTCGGCCGGAGTCCCCTGCAGGCTCGGCCAGGCTGGCGGCACCGCCATGGCCGGCGACGGGTGCTGGCTGCCTGCCTCCAGCAGCAGCACGCGCGCGCCCTCATCTTCCGACAGCCGCGCCGCAATCACACAGCCGGCCGTTCCTGCACCCACAACGATGTAGTCATAGCTTTCGTTTACAGATGTCATTCCTCTATACCTCTGGTTGGCGGCGCTGTGGGTGCTGCAGACCCGTGCGCTGACGATGTCGAGACTGCGGTCGGCGGGCGCTTCGTGGCTCGCCGCAGCCTCCTTGAATTGGCCGCGACGCCGTCGGAACGAAGGGGCGCCCCGGCGATGGCTGCATGCCATCGCCGGAGACGAGCGAATTTGATCAGTGGGCGGTCAGGATGCCGACCAGTCCGTGCTGCTCATCGTCTGGTCCGGAGCTGAACCAGATCGAGTTGGGTCCGCCGGCGACGGCGTCACCGGTGAGCAGGCCCCATAGCCGGTCGATCTTGATCACCCGGCCGTGGGTGTCGGTGACGGTGCCGAGGAACCGGCCGTCGCGCGGGTTGTAGGCGTGGATCGTGCCGTCGCCGAAGTTACCGACAAGCAGGTCGTTGGAGAACTTGCCGAAGTTCTCCGGCGCGATCACGAGGCCCCATGGTGCGTTCAGGGCGCCGTGTGAGGCGAAGCGCCGTTCGAGCGTTCCGAAGCTGGTGAACTTGTCGACGAAACCGAGGCCGGTGCCGTCTACATCCTTCTGCTTGGCAGCGTCCTGCTTGGCGTAGGTGACGTACACGTTGTTGCCGAGGACCTGAACGTTGAAGGGTGCGAAGCCACGCGGCAGGGACCGGTCGCGGAACAGGCCGGCACTGTCGATCTTCTGGAAAGAGGAGTTGAACACGTCAATGCGGTTGTCGTGGAAGTCGGCCGCCAACAGCAGCGGACCGAATGGGCTCGATGACTCGGTCAGGCCGGTGTAGATGGCACCGGGGACGGTGGCCACGGTTGCTGCCTGGGTGCCGGCCGCGGGGTTCCAGGCGGCGATGGTGCCGCCGACAGTGGCGAAGATGAAATTCGCCGACGCATTGGTGCCGGGCACGACGAAGCCCGACGAGGCGCTGTTGAATGTCTGGCCGGTGACTGGGGCGCCGGGAACCTTGACGATCAGTGGTGAGCCCGCGGGCGCGGCGACGACCGGACTGCCGTTGACCGCGCCGGAATAGAGCGTTGACGTGCTGGTCCCGGCGTTGGACACCCAGATGGGCGAGCCGGGGCTCCGCGACATTCCCCAGGCGTTGATCAGGTTCGGGTCGGTGATCTGGGCCTTTCCCGGCTGGTCGGACACCAGGTTCGTCTGGGTTACGCCGCGCGAGGGCGCCGGATTGCTCGGGTTGTGCGCCGGCGCGGCGCCGGCGGGGCTCGCCGCCACCACGGCGGTGGAGGCTGCCGCGGCGACGATGAGCGCCGCCCCTGACAGACGCTTTCCGATCATGGATGTTTTCTCCTTTGGGTTGTGCCGGCAACGCGGGCGAAAACACGTCCACTGGGACGGATCAGGCTGGATGCCGGCAAATGTCGAACGTTCTGGTGACAACTCTGACCGATGAGCGGCTGTCGGCTAATCCCCTACCTGGGGGATTAGCATGCGTCGGTGCGAACCTTGCTTAAGAGTTGGTCGGGTGGCCGGGAGATGACCGACGTCCGGGCTGCATTTTGATCGAACAAAGGCCGATTCGATTGCTGAGTTCAAGAGTTTTTGGCAGGGCGAATTCGCAGGTGGACCGCGACCGTATTACGAACAGTTGGTCTCAGGCCAAGGCCATCAGTTCGGCGCGGCCCTTGACGCCGAGTTTGGTGAAGATGGCTTTGACGTGATCGTGCAGGGTGTGCGGGGAGATGTGCAGATGGGCGGCGATCTCGTCGGTCCGAAGGCCGCTGATGAGTAGCTCGGCCACCCCGCGCTGACGTGCGCTGAGTCCATGCAGGCGCAGCAGCAGCGAGGTGAGATCGGATCGTGTGGCCGGCATGAGTGACACGGTCACGTGCGGGGACTCGTTGGCGGCACCGTGCATTCGGCCGCCCTGCAGCAGCAGCCACCGGCCGTCGGTCAGGCGCACGCGTGCCGATGCGCGGTCGTGACGGCTGGCGCCGATCGCCACCGCGTACAGCGTCGAGGTGACGTCGCCCGGCATCAGCGCCATGCCTCGGCTCGCCTCGGCAGTCGCTGAGACGATCCGGCCCTGGGCATCGAAGGCCACCACACCGGGGACGAGGACAGCGGCGCCGGGCTCGGGTCGGCGGGACAGGCTGCGCCGCAACCCCTCGGCGATGTCATCGGCGATGGCTGCCAGGAACGCTCGCTCGTCCGGGTGGAAGGCCCGAGCACCGAGCTCCCGGTAGATCCCGGCGTGGCCCCAGGTGGATCCGTTGGCGCGCAGCATCACCCGCAGTCCGTCGCCGATCCCTGCCGGGCGGAGGATTTGCTGAACACGCGGACTGTTCGCCGCGCTCGCGGCGTCGAGCTGGCTCATCGCCGTGACCGGCGAGGGTCGCCTCGCGAGCTCGGCCAGCTTGTGCACATCGCCGTCTTGCAACAACTCGTTCCGCCAGAGGGCACGATCGAGTTCTGGGGACTTCTGAGCCTCCAGCGTGCCGGTGGCAAGCATTGTGTCCGGGTCGAGCGTCATCCATCCGGAGACGTCGTGGGGGACCGTGCGGCGAACTAGGGCCGAGACCTCGTGGAGATACTCACGCGGAGCGAGCCCGCTGCGGCGCAGCCGGTCCAGCGCCGCCCGGGCACCCGAGGCAGACGTCTTCGTAAGCACTGCGTGCTCCTCCGGAGCGAACGGGATATCGCGGGACTGGTCGGTTGGGTTGGCGGAGCTTGTTCTGAGCTCGCCGGTTTATCGCCGTGTGTGGGTGTGTGTGGTGAAGGCAAGGGGTCGGCGTGTTCGGGTGGAGCGCGAGGGGGATTGCGTTCCCGGTTTCGGCGGCCGAAGCAGCAGCACCGCGACGGCGAGTCCGAATGCCACGGCGGAGTACTCGGCGACTTCGGCGAGTATTTCTGATGACCCGGTGGGCGTTTCTTTCACGCCGAACAGCCCATGCACGACCGAGATCCAGAATGCGATGACGGTCGCTGCTCCGAATCCGGCGGCGGCCAGGGCGGGTAGCCAGTGGCGCCAGACGA
>JAOPWD010000207.1 GCA_025965875.1 Pseudonocardiales bacterium | reverse complement strand
AAGAGCAGACCCAGGAGTGCCAGCACACCACCGACGAGGACCCACAGAGGTTTCTTCATGGTTATTAGCTCCCTTGTCCGTTACCGGTTATCCGTCGGCGGAGCCGTGATCTACTGGCGGCGCCCATTCGTTATACGTTTCGCGTTCAAATCTTGGTTCGATGCGTTGGCTAAGCATCTATGAAGTGTGGGTGCGCTGGGCCGGCGGCGACCTGAGCGAACTATCTACCGAGCTATGTTGAAGGACATGAGTGCCGTGTCCGTGAGCTCGGGCGGCCCGGATCCGATGGCGCAGTCTCAACTCAGCCATCGACAGATCCTGGTCATCATGTCCGGGCTGATGATGGGAATATTCCTCGCATCGCTGGATCAGACGATCGTGTCGACTGCGCTACCCACAATCGTCGGGGATTTCCACCGAAGCGACCTGCTCTCGTGGGTGATCACGTCATATCTGCTCGCGAGCACCGCGTCCACACCGCTTTGGGGCAAGGCCGGCGACCTCTACGGCCGTAAGCGCGTCTTCCAGCTCGCCATCGTCGTCTTCCTGGTCGGATCGGCATTGTGTGGCGCGTCTCAGAACATGTACGAGTTGATCGCCTTCAGAGGGCTGCAAGGCATTGGTGGCGGTGGTCTGATTTCGCTGGTCTTCGCCATCATTGGCGATGTCATTTCGCCGCGTGAGCGCGGTCGGTACCAAGGCTATTTCGGCGCGGTGTTTGGGATTTCGAGCGTCATCGGCCCGCTGGCTGGTGGCTTTGCGGTCGACAGCCTGAGCTGGCGGTACATCTTCTACATCAACCTGCCGTTGGGCATAGCCGCGCTCGCGGTGACCAACCGTGTGTTGCGGTTGCCGATGCGCAAGCGCGAAGTAAAGATCGATTGGTGGGGTGCCCTGCTGTTGGTGGCCGGCGTGTCAAGCATCCTGCTCGCCACTCAGTCCGGCGGCACCGACTATCCGTGGAACTCGATACAGATTGTCGGACTCTTCGCGCTCGGTGGTCTGCTCCTGGTTGGCTTCGTCCTGCGCGAACGAATCGCGCCGGAACCGATCCTGCCGCTCGAGCTGTTCCGAGTACAGATTTTCACCGTCGCCAACGTCGTGTCCTTCGTCAGCGGCATCGCCATGTTCGGTGCGCTGGCCTTCCTGCCGCAGTATCTACAGCTAGTGCACGGAGTCTCCGCGACCATGTCCGGGCTGTTACTCCTGCCGCTGCTGGCCGGGCTGCTGGTCATGAGCATCGGCTCCGGTCAGTACATTTCGCGCACGGGCAACTACCGGTGGTTCCCGCTGGCCGGGACCATCCTCGTGACGGTGGGACTGTTTCTTCTCATCCATCTCGGCGCGCACACCTCGCTCGTCACGGTCGGTCTCGACATCCTCATCTTTGGCGCCGGACTCGGTCTGTTTATCCAGGTGCTCACACTGGTCGTGCAAAACGCGGTGCCGATGCATCAGATGGGCGTGGCCACGTCATCCGTCACGTTCTTCCGGTCGATGGGCGGCGCGATTGGCACCTCGGCCCTCGGCGCGGTGCTGACCGCTCGGCTGGCCTACGAGTTGCGGCATTTCCTGCCGACGGCTTCGCCTGCAAACGGTAAGAACACCGTCACCCAGCTGATCCAAAGTCCAGCGACGCTGGACAAGCTCAAGACGAGTAATCCGGCTCTGCACGAAGGCATCATCCAGGCCTACGCTCACGCGATCGACCGCGTCTTCCTGGTCGCCCTGCCAATCTCGATCCTGAGCGTCATCGCGGCGCTGTTCATCAGACAGGAACGGCTGCGCGGCAGCAACACGACGTCGACCGACACCGCGCCGCGCCGCGCTGAACCGCCCCGCCCGATCGAGGACGTCCGGTCGCTGCCAGAGGGCGGCCTCTAAATGCGCGGCGTCACGATCTCGGCCGGCTACGGCACCGGCGGTAGCGTCATCGCTCGGCTCGTAGCTCAGACACTTGGATTGCCCCTGCTCGACCGTGCGATCAGCACTGAGATCGCTGCGAAACTTCAGGTTTCCCTCGCTGAGGCCGAAGGCGCATCGTTCGCTCGTTCCCGCATCGACCGTTTCCTGCACCTTCTCGCGCCCCTGGCCGGAGGCGTGCTCGGCGCCGGCACCGACGCTGCACCGCCGGAGGCCACTCCAGCCCCGGACGAGGCGGAACTCTTCCGTGAGCAGGTCGAAGCCATCATGCGAGAGGCATTGGCGGCCGGCGCGGTCATCCTCGGACGCGGAGGTGCCGCAGCCTTCCGCGACCGGTCGGATATTCTGCGGGTCCGCTTGTTCGGATCACGGCGGGCCCGGATCGCTCACGCCGTGCTCGCGCAGGGCATCGACGTCGGCACCGCTGAGCGCCGCTTGTCCGAGGTCGACAACGCCCGCGCACACTACGTTCGGCGGCTTTACAACGTCAACATCGACGACCCCGAGCTGTTCGACCTGCAGCTCAACAGCACAGTCCTCGCGCCAGATACGTGTGTCGACATCATCGCGACGGCGTTCGGGGCACTCACTGCGCCCTGACCCCAGGTAGCTGTGCGCCATCTCCTCGCGCGTCCCGACCCACTACATCGGGAAGAACGTCTGCGGGTTGGCGACCACTGTCGCCTCGTTCGGCTTGCTAGCCGAACGGCTCAGACCCGCGGGGTCCCCTGGCCACGACCGCGACCTCACTATCCGGGTGGACCGCCTGCACACCGTCGGCGAGATGATCACCGGCATAGAAACCGACCGCCCCACCACGGTTGCAGCCGGCCCGCGCCTCAGGGTGGACCGGCGTCGGTCAGCAACGTGCACGGCGGGGACAGTCGCGGCCGTGACTGCGGGCGCTGAATGCCACTGAGGCAAGGATCGGACTGCGTGTTTGCCGACACAAGAACGAGCGGCATATTGTTAGTTTTGCTAACGAAGCTAGAAGATGGAAGTCTCGAATGAGTTCACGCGCCAGGTCGGTGTCCCGGTTCGCCGTCGAGGGTGATCACCCG
>JAOPWD010000183.1 GCA_025965875.1 Pseudonocardiales bacterium | reverse complement strand
GTCGGCGTCGGTATGAACCAGTGGCAGGCCCCGCTGCGGATGGTTTGCGAGACCGACCTCGACGCCGTCATGCTCGCCGGGCGCTGGACGCTCGTCGACCGCACCGGCGCCCCGCTCATGGACGAGTGCGCACGGCGCGGAGTTTCGGTGCTTGCCGCAGCGCCGTACAACTCCGGCCTGCTGGCGCACGACTGGCCGCCCGACGGCGCCAACTTCGACTACGGCCCCGCGCCGGCCGATGTCCTGGCGCGCGCCCGCTCGCTTGCCGAGATCGCCCAACAGCGGGGCGCTTCCCTGCCGCAACTGGCCATGCAATTCCCGCTGCAGCACGCGGCCACGGCTGCCGTAGTCGTCGGCATGCGCACAGCCGACCAGGTGACATCGAGCGCCGCTCGGCTGGCCGCTCCCCTACCCGACGACGTGTGGGACGACGTCGAGAGCCTGGGACGCCCCGATGCCGGACCGTAGTGCCCGCCCGAGTCGCCTGGCCACGCCGCCGACAACTGCTGCCACCGCACGGGCGCGGTCGGCCTGACGTCCGGGCCGTCTGCCTCAGCCATTGGGCGGCGCTGCCCCCGCCGGGCCGGCCTAGTTCGCTGCGGACGGCGAACTCGATGCCGGCGGTGGCGGGGACGGCGACGCGGTGGCCGGCGCGGACGAACCCGTCGGGGAGACGGTCGGCGTTGGCGTTGGGGAGGTCGTCGGCGTCGCAGAGCCGGAGGGGCTCGGCGAGGCCGGGGGTGTCGTGGTGGCGGTCGAGGTCGGCGTCGGCGCGGCCGAGGAGCTCGACGCCGAGGACGGTGCGCTCGACAACGAGTTGGCGGAGCTCGACGCCGGCGCGGGGGCGACCAGGGCCGGGGACTGCACCTGAGTTGCGGTGGGCGCCGCCGCGAGCAGCGCGAGGACGGCGGCGGTCCCCGCGGCCACCACCGCAACGCCGCTGGCGGCGATGGCGCCACGCACCACGGTCGGCTGACGGAGGAACTCGGTGCGCCGGCGCTGCCGCAGGTCCGGAGGAAGTGCCGCCCGCTGTGCCGCGAGGCTGTTGAACGGCGCGGCGGCGAAGCCGAGCGTCGGAAAGAACAGCAGCGCGGCGAGCAGCGGCCCGCTCAGGGTGGTGGGGTGGGTCAAGGCGGCCGCGATGCCGACCGCGCCGCATGCGGCCAGGAAGCTCTCCGCCCGGTTGGCCCTGATCACCTGCCACCACGAGGCATGCTCGAACGTCTTCGGTGTGCGCATGAACACGGCTTCCTTCGCGAACAGCCCTTGCACCGAGGCTCGCGCGACGACGAGCGACGTCGCCTGCCAGATGAAGAACGCGCCGAACGCATCGCGCCAGGACGCGCCGGTGCCGCGACGCAGGAGCGCGACGGCGCGTAGCAGGCCGAGCAGGACGAGCACCGGAACCGCGGCCACGAGGAAGCCGGTGATCTTGCGGAACAGCTGCCCGCCGCCTTCCGCGAGGTTCGCGGCACCGGCCAGCAGGAACAGGTAGAAAACCAGACCCAGCAGGTCGCCGTACCACTGCAGGCCGCCAGCCAGATATCCCCACCGCTGGCCTAGCGTCAAACGATTGCGCTCAGTGACCCGGCCGGGCAGCAGTGAGCGCCAGTACATCCGGAGGATCTGGATGCCACCGAAGCACCAGCGGTATCGCTGGCTCTTCAGTGCTTCGAACGTCAGCGGCATGATGCCCTGGCCGAACGAGCTGTCGACGTGCAACCCGGTCCAGCCGGCCCGCAGCACGCGCAGCGACAGCTCGGCATCCTCGGTGATGCACCACTCGTCCCAGCCGCCCAGGTCCTCAAGCGCCGTGCGCCGGATCAGACCCATGGTGCCGGCGAAGATCGCAGCGTCCCGCTCGTTGCGAGACGGTTGCGAGACGGCGAAGAAGTACCGGTACGAGTAGTAGAGCCGCCGGTAGTACGCCGACTGCCGCCAGCCGCGGTAGTCCTGTGGCGCCTGGACGAACCCGAGGCGAGGGTCGATGAACAGCCGGGCGCATTCAGTCAGGAAGTCCGGCTGGATCTGGTAGTCCGAGTCGACGACGGCGATGAGTTCGGCGCGTGGGTCGGTGAGGTTCTTCAGCGCGTAGTTCAGTGCGCCGGACTTGTAACCCGGCAAGTTCTCGAGGTGGGCGAACTTGACCCCGTGTTGCGAACACCACTCGTCGACCGGCTGCCAGAGTTCAGGGTCGTCGGTGTTGTCGTCGATGGCGATGATCTCGAAGTGCGGGTAGTTCATCCGGGACAGCGCGGTGAGACTCTGGATCACCATCTCCGGCGGCTCGTTGTGCGCGGGCACGTGCAGGCTGACGAACGGCCGGTGGTGCAGGGACTCACCCGCTCCGCGGGAGTCGGTGACCCGCCGGCGCCAGTACTGGGTGCCGAGTGCGTCACACAGCTCCCACAGGTACGCGCCGGCGAACAGGCCGGCCACGACCTCGAGCAGCCACAGCACGACGCCGCCGATCGTGTTGCCCAGGCCGAGGTTGCTGACAAACGTCCAGTGAATGATGAAGATCAAATACGCGACGTAGAGGTAGGTGCAGGTCGCCCAGCACACATGCGCACGTCCGTTCCAGCGGCGCGTGACCGGCAAAAGCGCGACGCTGGACGCTATGACAACGATGGCCGCGATCATCGCGTTGTACGGCGTGGTGCCTACAAGGACCGACAGCCCGTAACTGATGGCGGCGAGCGTGACCGTCACAACGAGTGCCGAGACCAGTCGGCGCGAGTACGCCAAGATGCCGGCGGCCGGCCATCGGGTGTTCAGCGGCACGAACATCGCCG
>JAOPWD010000161.1 GCA_025965875.1 Pseudonocardiales bacterium | reverse complement strand
CCGGTGGCAGTCCGTTCGGTCGTGGTCGCGACCGGGCCGGCAGACATTCAGCTCGGCGCGCGCAGTTCGGCCGTACACCGAGGGGCTGACGCGATAACCTCGCCGGTCCTGCGCGAGAACGAGCCTGTTCACTCGGTCTAGCGCAGCCCGGCTGAGCATCTTGAAGCTTGCCAGGCGTAGCACCTCAGGGACCGTTCCTCCGACCGCGCCGACCTCGATGTTGCCGACCTTCGGTGCGTAGTACTTGAGCTGATGACCACCTTCCGGGTCCAGCGGTGAAGTCTCGTCGATTGCCAGCACATTGTGGAAACAGCGGTTGGTCTCGCAGCGATCCAGACCTTTCTTCACCACCTGGGCGCAGTCGCGGAATCCGACACCTGGTGCGACACCTTGCAGGTAGGCGGCCGTGCCCACCCTGGGATGGGCGCGCATCGCCACGCCCGCCTTCGCCCGGGCGACGCCGGAGATCCAGGTGCTGGCGTCGACAAGCACCCCGTCCTCGTAGACCTCGGGGTACTCGCCGATGTTCCACACCGTCGCCCGCTTGTCTTGCGCCTCGAACGCCAACTCCGACTCCTGCAGGGCGCCGTCCTGAATGTCGCGCTCGAAGATGACCAGCGTCCGGACGCCATTCATGACCTTGGTCACGTCGCTAACGATTGTGCTTATCTGGTGGGCGTGCAGGAGCCCGTCGTCCTCGAGCACGGTCCCCGACAGCAGGATGCTCGACCCGGGAACGAGCGGTAGGAACTTGTTGTCGATCTTCGGGTGACGCGGGAAGGCGCTGCGGTCGAATCGCACAGCCGCGCTGCAGTCCAGGGCCGCGGCAGCGGCAGCGGAGGCCCGAGCTGGACCGCTCGGTGTAGCCCCGGCCTCGGCGGGAACCGCCACGGCGGCGCCCAGCAACAGAGCGAAGATCGCGACGCATCGCACCGCTGCACGAAGGCAGCGTCGTATACCGGACATACCCAGTCCCTTCTAGTTGGTCGATGCAGGACTGGTTCGCCTGAAGCTGGCCCTTGGCTCGTTAGTTCGAAAGCGGCAACCGGCGACGGCGGCGCTGCCCAAAACGGAGGTAGAGCGAGGGGACGACGAACAGGTTGAGCACGGTGGAGGTGAACAGACCGCCCAGGATGACGACGGCCAGCGGGTACTCGATCTCGTGCCCCGGCCTATCACCGAGAATCACCAGGGGCACCACGGCAAGTCCCGTGGCCAAGGACGTCATCAGGATCGGAGAAAGTCGCTCCTTCGCGCCGCGCAGCACCAGCTGCGGCCCGAACGGTTCTCCCTCGTGTTTCTCCAGGTGCTGACAGTGGTTGATCAGCAGGATGCCGTTCCGCGCGGATATCCCGAAGACCGTGAAGAAGCCGACCAACGAGCCCAGCGAGATTATCCCGCCCCCGATGTAGGCCGCCAGCACTCCACCGACCAACGCCATGGGCAGCGTCAAGAGAACGAGCGAGGCCAGCCGCCAACTGCCAAAGGACACCTGCAGCAGCAACAGGATGGTCACCAGCGCCAGCAGCGCGTTACGTACCAGCGTGGCCTCGGCGTTCTGCCGTTCCTTGTATTCCCCGATCACCTCGGCGTGGTAGCCGCGATCGAAGGACATCGCGTCGACGGCGGCCTGAACGTCCTGCGCGACCGATCCGAGGTCACGGCCACCGACGCTGGCCGATACGTCGATGCGCCGGGAGTCGTGCTCGCGTTCGATCACGTTGGGAACGGGCGCAATCTTCACCAGCGCGACATCGGCGAGCCGGATCACCTTTCCGGACGGGGTGTCGATAGGCAGGTCGCTGATGGCCGAGACGTTGTTGCGGGTTTCCGGCGTACTCCACACGACCGTGTCGTATGCCTTGCCGCCACGGAATATGTCCCCGACCTCCTCGCCGGCCACCATCGTGGACGCCGCCCGGCGCACGTCTCCGGGTTTGAGGCCGTACGTAGCTGCCTTCGCCAGGTTGACCTCGACTTCTATCTGCGGCTCGTCGATCTGAAGGTCGGTGTGTGCATCGGTGACTCCGGGGATGTCGGCAATCGCGTGCTGGATCTGCTGGGCTTTGGCTCGGATGACTTTCAGGTCCTGCCCGTAGACGCGGATGACGAGTGGCTCCTTCGAACCGGTCAGGACCTCCTCGATGCGCTCGTTGAGATAGGTCAGCGAGTCTCGAAACACGCCGGGATAGCGACTGAGCACACCTTGCACGGACGCCAATGTCTTGTCGTAATCGGCCTTCGGGTCGATGCTGAGCCAGTTCTCGCCGAAGTTGACGCCGGCTACCTCCTCGCCGAGGAACGCCTGCCCAATGTGGGATCCGAAGCTACGCACGCCGGGGATTGCGCGCAGATCCTTGCCTATCTGCAGCGTCATCCGCTCCTGCTCGGCAACGGACGTCCCGGGGACAGTGAGCCAATGGATCAAGAAGTCGCGCTCCTTGAACGCCGGGAACAACGACTGCCCGAGCCCGGGCAGGATCAGGGCAGCGGCGAGAACCAACGCGACGCCGGCCGCGTACGCCCGCCGTGGCCGGTTGAGGATTCGCGCCAGGCCCGCGGTGTAGCCGCGATGCAGGACGCGGACGAGGGGCGACTCCCGTCGCTCGAGCGGAGCCTTGCGCAACATGATCAAAGCGAGCGCGGGCGTGACGGTCAGCGCGACGACCATCGAGGCGAGGATGGCCAGCGTGTAGGACACGGCCAGCGGCCGGAAGAAGGAGCCGGTCAGGCCGGGCAGCAGGAAGATCGGCACCGCAGCCGCCACGATGATCAGGGTGGCGTAGACGATGGGATTGCGGACCTCGAGCGAGGCATTCAGGATGACCGACGCGGTCGACTCGTTGCCGCCCCTCTTGCGATGTTGCCGCAACCGTCGAAGGATGTTCTCGACGTCGATGATCGCGTCGTCGACCACCGCTCCTAGGGCAATCACAAGCCCGGCCAAGGTCATCGTGTTCACCGTGGCGCCGCGCGCATGCAGCACGAGCATGGTCGCCATCAGCGAAAGCGGGATCGTCAGCAGGCTGATCAGCGCGACGCGCCATTCGAAGAGGAACGCAGCCAGGATGACGACGACCAGGAGAAAGCCGAGGATCAAGGCCTGGGTGAGGTTGTGGATCGAGGTCTTGATGAAGGTCTCTTGCCGGAAGATCTGGGTGTCGAAGGTGACGCCGGACAATCCCGGCTGCAGGGACTGGATCGCCTGCTCGACGTCGTGGGTCACGGTGAGCGTGTTGCCCCACGGCAGTTTCTCCACGACCAGCAACAGCCCGAGGCCGTCGTTGATGACCGCGCTTCCGGCGAGCGGTTGATTGTCTGCCTTGACGATCGCCACGTCGCCCAGGGGCACCCGGGCACCGCTCTTGCTGGTCACGGTGATCTTGGCCAGGTCGGCGGGAGCGACGATCGGCAGCACGTGCCGGATGCTGATGCGCTGGTTGGTCGTTTCGATCGAGCCGCCGGTGCCGATGATCGATCCGGAGGAGAAGCGCAGCAGGCCGGAGTCGACCGAGTCCGCCGTCACCTCCATGACGTCGTCGAGCGTGACACCGCGGGCCAGCATCTTCTTCGGCTGCACCTGGACGGTCATCATCTTCAGCCGCTCGCCCCAGATGGCGACGTTGGCCACGCCCGGGACGCGGAGCAGCTTGGCCCGCACCGTCCAATACGCGGTCATCGACAGATCAGTCAGGGGCATGCTCTTGGACGACATCCCGATCTGCATCACCCGGCTGGTCGCCGAAACCGGCGGCAGCATGACCGGTGGCGCAGCCCAGGTCGGCAGGCTCGGGGTGGCGATGGCCAACCGTTCTTGGACGAGCTGGCGAGAATGCAGGAGATCGGTGCCCTGCTTGAAGATCATCTGGATGGAGGACAGCTGGGGCACCGACTTCGACCGCAGATCGTCCAGCCCGGCCACACCGTTCAGTGCCTGTTCCAGCGGAACGGTCACCAGAGATTCCACATCGGCAGTTGACAGGCCGTTGGCCATCGTCTGGATTTCCACCCGCGGCGGAGCGAACTCGGGGAACACGTCCACCCGCATCTTGCCCAGCTGGCTCGACCCGACGGCCATCATCACGACCGCTGCCAGGACCACGAGGAAGCGCAACCTCAGACTCGAGGAGACGATCCATCGCATGAGGGTCGGCCGCTGAGGCGCGTTCATTCGCCGGGTACGCCATCTTCAGAGCCTCGCAACTCCGCCGCCCCCAGCGTCGCCACGGCGGTGCCGACGGGCGGCCCGGACAGCAATACCGCGAGGGTCCCGTCCACCCTGCTGACAACCACCGGCATCCGCTGGAACGTCAGCGGTTCGGTCTGGCCATAGACCCAGGTTGCGCCGTCCTGGTCGTAGAGCACGGCGGCCATATCAACGACCAGGAGCCCGGCGCCACCTACCTGACGATCTGCGCTCAGCCGGCGGACCGTATCGGTCTTGAGGCCGATGCGGGCCGCGGCGTCTGCGCTGAGTTGGACGCGGTGCAGCCCACCCGGCCCGTCGATGGCCGCGACGGACGCAGGGTCACCGCCGACTCCGGCCTCCTCGGCACCCCTGCTGCATCCGGACACGCTGATGCCGCCGACAAGGATCACTGCAGCCAGAAAGCAGATTCGACGGGACATGTCAGCCTCTCTCATTCCTCGCGCCCGCTCATACCGCGGCCGGCGCCGGGTCTGGGGCATGCCTTGGAGGTTCACGGACAGGACGGCAGAACAAATTCAGATAGAGCGCCGGCAGGACGAACAGGCTGAACAGGGTTGAGGAGATCAGGCCCGCGAGGATGACGATGGAGAGCGGGCGGAGGACCTCTGTTCCGCCGACGATCCCCGAGAACGCGATCGGTGCCAGCGCGGCGACGATGAGTAGCGCGGTGAGCACCGTCGGCGACACCTGCTCGCGGGTTGCGGCTGCTATCCGATCGGCCACGGGACCGCGCGTCGATTCGGCCCTGGCGTCCTGATAGCTACGCAGAAGCACGATGCCGTTGCGCACGGCGATGCCGAGCACCGCGAGGATTCCCAGCATCGCGCCCAGTGATTCGATTCCGCCACCGGTGAACCTGGCTGCCAGCACACTGCCGACGACGCCGAGGGGGGCCGTAACGAACAGTAGGCCCGCGAGTCGCCAGCTACCGAATACCACGTGCAGCAGCAGCAGGATCGCCACCGCCACGGCAACGGCCACCGCCGCGACTCGCCAATGCTCGGCGCGGTAGTGCGTGGTGCCGCTGAACACCTCAGCGTGAAACTCCAACGGCATCGGCATGGTCTTGAGCCGGCCCTTGACGTCGTGCATGACCGCACTGACACTGCGGCCGCTGACGTCGGCCGTCACGTCGAGGCTGCGCGAGATGTTGTTGTGATGGATGACCGTCGGCGCAGCCTCGATCTTGACGTCGGCCACGTCACCGAGGCGCACGTGCCCGCCGCCCGGGGTGTCGAGCAGCAAGTCCGCAACATCGGCCGGCCTGCGGCGGGAGTCCGGAGTTCCCCAGACCACGACGTCGAAGATCTTCTGGTCCTCGTACAGACTTCCGACCGGCAGTCCCGCGATGTAGGTAGCCGAGGCCCGGCGGACATCGCCAGGAGTGATCCCGTACTTCTGCGCGGCGGCGAGGTTGACCTGTACCTGGACCGACGGCTCGAAAGCTTGCGGTTCCACCGTGGGCTTCACCACGCCGGCCACGCCCGACAGCATGGTGCGAACTTCGGCGGCCTTGTCCGCGAGCGTGGCCAGGTCGTATCCGTACACGCGCAAGACGAGCGGGTGGGGCGCGACGAGGTCGGCGGCTGCCACCCGGTCGGCTGGGTAGGTGGAGACGTCCGCGCGCATTCCCGGGTATCGGCTCATGACCTTCTTGACCGCCGCGACCGTCTTTCCGTAGTTCGCCTTGCCGTCGAGGCTGACCCACAGTTCGGCCGAATTCACGTTCACCGACTGGTCGGCCATCAGGGCGCGCCCCGCGTGGGAGCCGACATTGCGCACGCCGGGCACGGCGCGCAGATCACGCGTCGCCAGCGCGGTGATGCGCGCCATCTCCGGCAATGACGTGCCCGACGCGGCAGCCCAATGAATGGAGAGGTCGCGATCCTGCAACGCGGGGAGCACGGCGCGGTTGCTGCCCAGCCCCGGCAACACGGCGAGCCCGGCCAGCATCAGCACGGCAACCGTGCCGTACAGCAGGCGCGGAACGCGCAGTCGGCGCGATACGAACCGGTCGAAGCCCGCCAAGCTCAGTCGTTCCAGCGGGCTGGTGGCCCGCTCACCAGAGCCCCGGCCCAGCAGCACTGCGCTGAGCGCGGGCGTGATGATGAGGGCGAGCAACATGGAGACCGCTACGGCCAGCCCGTAGGACAGCACGACCGACCGCGCGAAGGCACCGGCGACCCCGCTGAGGGCTAGCGAAGGCAGCGGTAGCAACAGCAGGATCAGGGTCGCGTAGACAAGTGGGGCACGCACTGTCCGGGCTGCTTTGACGACGACATCTCCCGCGTCGCCTGCGTCGCTCCCATCGCCCGTGTCGTCGGTGTGGGTGCCGTCCAGCGCGCGACGTTTGGCCAGTCGACGCCGGTAGACGTCGGCGTCGACGACCGAGTCCGCTATCACCACGCCGACCGCAGCCGTCAGCCCGGCCAAGATCATGACGTTGAACGTGACGCCACCCAGGTACAGGACGTATGCGGCGGCGATCAGTGAAGTCAGCAGCGATACCAGGCTGACCAGCGCGAGCCGCCATGAGAACAGGTACACCCCGAGCACCAAGATCATGAGAGCCAGCCCGAGAGCAGCCCGAAGCGCGAGGCTGTGCAGGGCGGAGTCGAGGTAGCTCGCCGGGCGGTACACGGTCGTGTCGATGGTGACACCGGACAGCCCCGGCTTCATCTCATCCAGAGCCTGCTCGACGGCCTTGGTTACCTCGCGGGTGTTCGCGCCAGGGAATTTCTGGATGACGAGCATGAGCCCGGGACCATCGCTCAGGACCGCATCCCCGATGAGCGGTTGATGGTCCTCGACCACGTTGGCGACCTGCCCCAGCCGCAAGGTCCGGCCCGCGGTGTCCTCGATGGTCACTGCGGACAGACTGTTCGCAGTTGTGATCGGGGTGACGTGCTGGATGCCGAAACGTTGATTGGGGGTGTCGACGAACCCGCCGGTGCCCGGCGTCGAGGCCTCCACGAACGTGAGCGGTGACACCCAGAGGGCGTTGCCGGTCGAGCTGATCACCTGGCTGAGCGTCACCCCGAGGCTGCGCAACTTCTGCGGATCGACCTGGACCTGCAACTGCCTGTCCCGCTGCCCCCAGATGGCGACGTTCGCCACGCCGGGAAGACCTTCCAGCCGCGGCTTGACCTTCCACCGAGCGAGGATCGACAGGTCGATCAGCGACAGGTCCTTCGCTCCCAGCGCCACCATGAGGACCCGGCCTGTTGACGCGGTCGGCTGGACCATGACCGGCGGCGTGCCCACCTGGGGAAGGGCGTGCGCTTGAGTCAGATGCTCCTGCACCATCTGCCGCGCTTTGAGGATCTTGGTACCCGGCTCGAAGATCAAGTCGATCGTCGACAGGCCCGGCACGGACTCGGACCGAACCTGATCCAGCCACGGCACACCGTTGAGCAGATCTTGCTCCAGGGGCACCGTGATCAATTGCTCGACCTCGGCAGCGGACAGGCCGAGAGCCTCGGCCTGAACCTCCACCTGGGGCGGGGCGAACTCAGGGAACTCGTCCACCGATGCGTTGCGGAGTTGAACTGCACCCAGACCCAGCAGGATCACGGTGGCCCCGATGACCAACACCCGGAACTTCAGGCTCAGGCCGACGATTGCGTTGATCATCAGCTACACCGACCCCGTACCTCTCGGGTCCGGC
>JAOPWD010000141.1 GCA_025965875.1 Pseudonocardiales bacterium | reverse complement strand
CTCGGCCAGCTGCGAGCGGCGTACACCCTGGGCACGCGGGTGGGTTCGGTGGGCAGTGTGCTGCACGACCTGGCCCAGAGCGCGTTGCGGGTCGGCAAGCGGGTGCACTCCGAGACCGGCATCGACCAGGCCGGCGCATCGATCGTGTCGGTCGCGCTCGACCAGGCCACCGATGTGCTCGGCCCGCTCGACGGGCGCCGCGCAGTGATCGTCGGCGCCGGCTCGATGGGGGCTCTCGCGGGCGCGACGCTGCGCCGCCGCGGGCTCACCGACGTCGTCGTCGCCAACCGGTCCGTCGACCGCGCGCAGCGGCTGGCCACGACGTTGGGTGGCCGGGCTGTGTCACTGGCCGAGCTGCCCACCGAGATCGCCTCGGCTGATGTCCTCATCTCTTCTACTGGGGCGACCGGCTTGGTCGTCGAGACCGCTGCCGTCGGCTCGCGGATTGCGCGGCCGCTGGTCGTGCTCGACCTGGCGCTGCCGCGCGACGTCGACCCGCTGGTCGGTGAGCAGGCCGGCGTCACCTACGTCGACCTCGACGTCCTGCGCACCAATGGCGCGATGGTCAGCGACGACGAGGTGCGCTCGGCGACCGCGATAGTGGCCGACGAGCTGCGTGACTATCTCACCGAGCAGCAGCAGTTGGCTGTCGCTCCTACCGTGACGGCGTTGCGGGCGCGGGCCAACCAGGTGATCGACGGCGAGCTGTCGCGCCTGGACGGTCGGCTGCCCGGCCTGGACGACCACGTGCGCCGCGAGGTCACTGATGCCGTGCGCCGCGCCGTCGAGAAGGTGCTGCACGCTCCGACTGTGCGGGTCAAGGAGCTGGCCTCGACGCCGGGCGGCGACCGGTACGCCGCCGCGCTGCGGGAGCTGTTCGACCTCGACCAGGCCGCCGTCGAATCCGTCGCGGCCGTGAAGAAGAACTTGGGTGGTGACTCTCGATGACCGCCACTCGTACGTTGCGCGTCGGTACCCGAGGCAGTGCGCTGGCCCGGACGCAGACCGGCCTGATCGTGTCCGCGCTGGGCGCGCCGGCCGAGATCATCCAGATCGTCACCGAGGGCGACCGCTCGAGCGTGGCGCTCAGCCAGATCGGCGGCACCGGCGTGTTCGTGTCGGCCCTGCGCACCGCGTTGCTCGCCGGCGAGATCGACGTTGCCGTCCACTCGTACAAGGATCTGCCGACCGCACCGGCCGATGGCGTCGTCATCGCCGCTGTGCCGTCCCGCGAGGATCCGCGCGACGCGCTGGTCGCGCGCGACGGCATGACGCTCGGCGAGCTGCCCGCCGGGTCGCGGGTCGGCACCGGTTCGCCGCGCCGGGCCGCTCAGCTGCGCGCGCTCGGCCTGGGCCTGGAGATCGTCGACCTGCGCGGCAACGTCGACACCCGGCTGGGCAAGGTGGCCTCCGGTGAGCTGGACGCCGTGATCCTGGCCTATGCCGGTCTGCGCCGGCTGGGCCGTTCGGGCGAGGTCACCGAGGTGCTGGACCCGATCCAGGTGCTGCCCGCGCCCGCACAGGGTGCGCTCGCGATTGAATGCCGGTCGTCCGACGACGACGCGATCGCGGTCCTTGCCGCAATGAATAGCGCAGACACGGCTACTGCCGTGACGGCTGAACGGGCGCTGCTCGCAGCGCTCGAAGCAGGATGTTCCGCCCCGGTGGGCGCCTTGGCCGAAGTGGTCGAGGGCGACGCCGAACTCGAAGTGTTCCTTCGCGGATCAGTGACGGCAATCGACGGCAGTTCCGCCGTTCGGTTGTCGGAAACTGGCGCGTCAACAGATGCCGACGGCGTCGGGCGGCGGCTTGCCGCCGAACTGCTCGCCAACGGTGCAGATCACATGATGGGGAGCTCGATATGACCCGAGCGCGCAAGGTCGTTGGCCGCGTCACCTTTGTTGGTGCCGGTCCCGGTGACCCGGGCCTGCTAGCAGTACACGCCGTCGACGCGTTGCGACGCGCCGAACTGGTCATCGCCGACGCGGCGGTGCCTGCTTCGATAACGGCACTAGCCAGCGCAGAGGTGCGCCTGGCCGAGTCCACACCAGCCGACACGGCGAAGGCGATACTCCTCGAGGCGCGCGCCGGAGTATCAGTCGTGCGGCTCGTCGCCGGCGACCCGCTGGCCGACGACAACGCCGTCAAGGAGGCGATCGCCGTCGCGAAGACGGTGGTCCCGTTCGACGTCGTGCCCGGAGTGCCGATCGGCGCCGGTACCGCCGCCTACGCGGGCGTGCCGATCGGCTCGGTGCATACCGAGGCGGACCTTCGGGTGGCCGAGGGCGCCGATTTCGACGCACTCGCGCACTCGCCGGGCACGCTCGTGCTGACCGTGCCCGCGGCCGACCTCGCGCTGCTCGGCGAGCAACTCGTGGCCAACGGCCTCAAGCCCGACACCGCTGTCACGGTGAGCTGCGACGGCACGACCACCAGCCAGCAAACCGTGGTGGGCACCCTGGGTGACCTCGACCTGACCGGAGTCGGGATGACCGGCACCCTGGTCGTCACCGTCGGCAGGGCCGCCGCCCAGCGCGACCGGCTGACCTGGTGGGAGTCCCGTCCGCTCTACGGCTGGAAGGTGCTCGTCCCCCGGACGAAGGACCAGGCCGGCGCGATGAGCGACCGGCTGCGGGCCTACGGCTCGACGCCCGTCGAGGTGCCGACCATCGCCGTCGAGCAGCCGCGCACGCCCACCCAGATGGAGCGGGCGTTGAAGGGTCTGGTGACCGGCCGCTACGAATGGATCGTGTTCACCTCGACCAACGCGGTGCGCGCGGTGCGCGAGAAGTTCGAGGAGTACGGCCTGGACGCGCGGGCGTTCGCCGGCGTCAAGATCGCCTGTGTGGGCGAGGCGACCGCCGACGCGGTTCGCGCGTTCGGTATCCGTCCCGAACTGGTGCCGTCAGGCGACCAGTCCTCCGAAGGACTGCTCGCCGACTTCCCGCCCTACGACGACGTGCTCGACCCGATCGACCGGGTCCTGCTGCCGCGCGCCGACATCGCCACCGAGACGCTCGCGGCGGGGCTGCGTGAGCGTGGCTGGGAGATCGACGACGTCACCGCGTACCGGACGGTGCGCGCTGCGCCGCCAGCCGCCGCGATCCGCGACGCCATCAAGTCCGGCGGCTTCCAGGCGGTGTGCTTCACCTCGTCCTCCACGGTGCGAAACCTGGTCGGCATCGCCGGCAAGCCGCACGCCCGCACGGTCGTCGCATGCATCGGTCCGCAGACCGCGGCCACGGCGCGCGAGTTCGGCCTGCGGGTCGACGTCGAGCCGGAGTCGGCCACCGTGCCGGCGCTGGTCGATGCGCTGGCCGAGTACGCCTCGGCCCGCGCGGCCGAGGAGCGCGAGAAGGCCGCTGCGGCAGCCGCGAAGAAGGCTGCCCGGCCGTCGTCGCGCCGCACTGGTCACTGAGCACTGCTCACTGCTCGCTGGATCTTCCTGCGCTACTGCGGCTTTCACCGCTGGTAGCGCAGGAAGATCCAATGCGGACTCGCCGGTGCGCGCGGGTAATCTCGACTGCGTGACCCTGCCTGATTTGCCTGCCTTTCCGGTGTCGCGGCCGCGCCGACTGCGGCGCACGCCAGCGCTGCGGCGACTGGTGAGCGACGTCGCGCTGCGCCCGGCCGACTTCGTCCTGCCGATGTTCGTGCGCGAGGGCATCACCGCCCCCGTCGCGATCGCCTCGATGCCCGGCGTCGTCCAGCACAGCCAGGAATCGCTGGTGAAGGCGGCGGCCGAGGCGGTCGATGCGGGGGTCGGCGGCCTGATGCTGTTCGGCGTCCCGGAGGCCAAGGACGCGCAGGGCTCCGGCGCTGATGACCCGGACGGCGTCCTGAACGTGGCCCTGCGGCGGCTGCACTCGGAACTGGGCGACGCCACGGTGCTGATGGCCGACCTGTGCCTGGACGAATTCACCGACCACGGGCATTGCGGCGTGCTGGCGGCCGATGGCAGCGTCGACAACGACGCCACGCTCGCGCGCTACGCCGCGATGGGCCTGGCGCAGGCCGAAACCGGGGCACACCTGCTGGGCACCAGCGGCATGATGGACGGCCAGGTCGCGGCGGTGCGCGCCGCCCTCGACCACGCCGGCCACGTCGACACCGGGATCCTGGGCTACGCACCGAAGTACGCGTCGGGGTTCTACGGACCGTTCCGCGAGGCGGTCAACTCCTCGCTGGTCGGCGACCGCAAGAGCTACCAGCAGGATCACGCCCGCACCGTCAGCGATGCGCTGGCCGAGGTGGCGCTCGACGTCGCCGAGGGTGCCGACATCGTGATGGTCAAGCCCGCGCTGCCGTACCTGGACGTGCTGCGGGCAGTTGCCGACGCAGCACCGGTCCCGGTCGCGGCGTACCAGATCAGCGGCGAGTACGCGATGGTCGAGGCGGCCGCCGAGCGGGGCTGGCTGGACCGCGAGCGGATCATCCTCGAGACCTTGACCTCGATCAAGCGTGCCGGCGCGTCGATCGTCCTCACGTACTGGGCAGTCGAAGCGGCGATTCTCACGTCGTGAGCGCGCCGGACGGGGGCAGGCAGGGCGCCCGGCCGGTGTATTACGAGCCCGCGCAGACCTACCGCAGCGCGTGGGCGCTGTTCGGTGCGTTGTTGGCCGGCTTCGTCGCCGATCTCGCGCTTGGGCACGGATCGAAACACGTCTGGGCCTGGCTGATCGCAGTCGTGCTGGTCGTGGGGGTTGACGTGCTCGTAACGCGCGCGGCGCGGTCGCTGCGTTCGATCACGGTGACCCGCACGGAGTTGCGCGTCGGCGAGAACGCCGTGCCGCGGGACTCGATCACCGGCGTGGCCGATGGCGTGGATCCGACCCTGCCGGTCTTCGGCCTCAGCGTCGGCCAGGCGCTGCCGCGGGCGACGCCGGGGCTGGCCATGCATCTCGCCGACGGCGCGGTCCTGGTTGTGCCCACCCGTCACCCGGACCGGCTCGCGGCGGCGCTGCACGTGTCGCCCGAGGCGCCCGGTGTTCGCCCGGCCGAGCCTGATGATCTGGTGACGCTGCCCGAGATCGACCGACGGGCGGAGTCCCTGTTCCGGGTCGCGGGCTATGCGCTGCCCGAGATCACGATCCCGGTGGACGCCATGCACGACGCGCTGGCCATCTTCGTCGCCGGCCGTCCCGCCGTGGGCTTCGTCTGGGTCAGCGAGGTCGACGGGCTGGCCTACATCGAGGAGTTGGCCGTGATCCCCGGACGGATGCGCCAAGGCCTGGGCAGTGCCTTGCTCGAGGCCGCCTGCGACTGGGCGGCGGCTGAGGGGTTCCGGGCGATCACGTTGATCACGTTCGCCGACGTCGCGTGGAATGCCCCGTTCTATGCGGCGCGGGGCTTCACGGTCGTCGACGACATCACGCCCGGCCTGGCCGCGCTGCGCCAGAAGGAGCGAACGGTCGGCCTGGACGGGGTGGGTACGCGCGTGGTCATGCGCCGCGAACTCTGAGAATCACCCTTTCCTATATGGGCGAACACCTCGCAACGTCAGGGTGATCGTCGCCGCGGCTACGATGCCCACGAGGTTGATGCCGAGTTGCAGAAGTGACTGGCCTGCCTCGTACCAGTCACCGACCACCGCGGCGACCGCGGCGTTACCCGCAGCCGGGATGGTGGTCACCGAAATGAACACGCCAACCAAGACCGCCGACTTGCTCGACGTCAACGAGAGCATCCCCGCGGTTCCCGCGACGAGCGCGGTGATCAAGGAGAACCATCCTGGGTGGTAGATGAACTCCGTCTGCCGGTGCCCTTCCAGCACATGAACGTCGATCAGACCCGCGGCTCGGCCGGCCAGCGCCAGCAGCGTCGTCACCAGGATCGCGACCGGGAACCCGACGAGCAGAGCGGCAGCCGCTCGGCGGGCCATGCCGGCCCTCCGGCGCACCAGTCCGACAGCGAGCCCGGCGAGCGGTCCGAACTCCGGGCCGACGACCATCGCACCGACGATGGTGATCGGGGAGTCGGTGATCACGCCAATTGACGCCAGCAGGGTGGCCAGCACCATGAAGGCTAGGAAGGTCCAGGTGAGGGTGGAGTCCGCGCCGGTGCGCGCGGCGAGCTCGTCCCAGATGAGCGCGTCGGCGCCCTCGCCCGGCGCGTCCTGCTCGGCCTTGTCCGCGAGATGGCCGATGGCCGTGTCGATCGGGTCGAGGGTCACCATGCCCACGTCGACGACGCCGAGGCGATGCAGTTCACCCAGCGCCTCGTCGACGCACTCGCGAGCCAGGTCGGCGTGCACCTCGGCCTGGCCGGGCGACGTCTCGCCCAATGGAGCGCTGGTGAGTGCGACCACACCGGGACGTCCGGACAGCGCCTGGACCACCGCCGGCGCGAGTGTCTCGGGGCAGACGACCCGCAGGTGCACCATGCTCATCGGCTAGCGGGGTGCCATTCGGATCGCGCCGTCGAGGCGGATTACTTCGCCGTTGAGCATTGGGTTCGTCACGATGTGCTCGACAAGCGCGGCGTATTCGTCGGGATGTCCCAGCCGGCTCGGGTGCGGCACCTGCGCGCCGAGTGAGTCCTGGGCCTCCTGCGGCAGGCCGGCCAGCATCGGCGTCTGGAACAGGCCGGGCGCGATCGTCATGACGCGGATCAGCTTGTCGGCGAGGTCGCGGGCGATCGGCAGCGTCATCCCGACGACCCCACCCTTCGACGCCGAGTAGGCGGCCTGCCCGATCTGGCCGTCGAACGCGGCGGCCGACGCGGTGTTCACGATGACGCCGCGCTCGCCGTCGATGGGCTCGGTGCCGACGATGCGCTCGGCCCCCAGGCGCAACACGTTGAAGGTGCCGATCAAGTTGATCTGCACGACGCGCGCGAACTGATCCAGCGGCAGGACACCGTTGCGGCCGATGACCCGGCCCGCCGTCCCGACCCCTGCGCAGTTGACCACGATCCGGATCGGCCCGCGGGCGGCGGCGGTGTCGAGGGCCGCGGTGACGTCGGCCTCGCTGGTGACGTCGCCCGCGGCGAACGTCGCGTTCGGGCCCAGTTCGTCAGCCGCGGCCGCACCGGGCGACGATGGCAGGTCGAGCAGCACGACCTGGGCCCCGGCCTTGACGAGGCGGTCGGCGGTGGCCAGGCCGAGCCCGGATGCGCCGCCGGTGACAAGTGCGACGCTGCCTGCGATCTGCATGTGGTGAGCCCTTCAGCGCGGGGAAAGATCGGTCCTGATCCTGCCGCATGCCCGCGGCTGACCCGTCACAGGCGCGTCAGCACGACCCGCCACGGGCGCACGGCGACGTTGAGCAGGCCGGTGGGCGCCCCGCCGGGCCTGGTGTGCATCAGCGCGAACCACACGCGGTCGTCAGCCGTGGGCGCCAGGGTTGCACGCAATGGGGCTTTGCGACACTGGACGGGTGTCTGACGCCCCCGCTTCTGCCGAGTTGTTCGCCCGCGCGCTGCGTGTGATCCCCGGCGGGGTGAATTCGCCGGTGCGCGCGTTTCGCGCTGTCGGGGGCACCCCTCGCTTCATGGTCAGCGGTGCCGGTGCGTACCTGACCGACGCCGACGGGCGCAGCTACGTCGACCTGGTCTCGTCGTGGGGGCCGATGATCCTGGGCCACGCGCACCCGGCCGTGGTGTCGGCGGTGCAGCGGGCGGCGTCGTCCGGTCTCTCGTTCGGGACGCCGACGCTCGGTGAGATCGAGTTGGCCGAAGAGATCATCGCGCGGGTGAATGCGGCGGCCTCGGGGCGCACGCCGCTCGAGCAGGTCCGGCTCGTCAACTCCGGCACCGAGGCGACGATGTCGGCGATCCGGTTGGCCCGCGGGTTTACCGGGCGACACCGGGTGGTGAAGTTCGCCGGCTGCTATCACGGCCACGTCGACGCATTGTTGGCGGCAGCAGGCTCGGGCGTCGTGACGTTCGGGCTGCCGGACACGCCAGGGGTGACGGGAGCGCAGACGGCCGAGACGATCGTGCTGCCGTACAACGATCTGGCGGCCGTGCGCGAGTGTTTCGCCGAGTTCGGCGCTGACATCGCCTGCGTGATCACCGAGGCGGCGGCGGGGAACATGGGCGCGGTCGCGCCGCTGCCGGGCTTCAATGCGGGGCTGCGGGAGATCACGGCGGCGCATGGCGCGCTGCTCGTGATGGACGAGGTGATGACCGGGTTCCGGGTGTCGGCCGCCGGTTGGTACGGCCTCGATCCCGTCGACGCGGACCTGTTCACGTTCGGCAAGGTGATGAGTGGCGGGCTGCCAGCGGCGGCGTTCGGTGGTCGCGCCGAGGTGATGGCCTATCTCGCACCGGCCGGTCCGGTGTACCAGGCCGGGACGCTGTCGGGGAATCCCGTGGCGGTGGCGGCCGGGCTGGCGTCGCTGCGGGCGGCGGACACATCGGTGTACGCCGCGCTGGACCGCAACGCTGCGACCATCGGCCGGCTGGCGTCAGCTGCCCTTACCGCGGCAGGCGTGGCGCACCAACTGCAGTACGCGGGGAACCTGTTCTCGGTCTTCTTCGCGTCGGCGCCGGTCGTCGACTTCGCGGGGGCGCAGGCGGCCGAGACGTTCCGTTACAAGCCGTTCTTCCACGCCATGCTCGACGCCGGCGTGTACCTGCCGCCGAGCGCCTTCGAGGCCTGGTTCGTGAACGCGGCCATGGACGACGCCGCGATCGCCCGCATCGCCGAGGCCCTGCCCGCCGCCGCACGCGCCGCCGCCGCCGCCCCGGACTAGCAGCCGACGCGCGATCTTCCTGCGCTGGGTGGGTCATGGGTGCCGTATGCGCAGGAAGATCCTGACTGCGCCGGCCGTCGCGACCGCCGGTTCCTGATCTTCCTGCGCTGGGTGGGTCGTGGGTGGCGTAGGCGCAGGAAGATCCTGACGGCGTGGGCTGTCCGCGACCGCCAGTTCCTGAGCTTCCTGCGCTGGGTGGGTCA